>DATMMA010000418.1:0-10646 GCA_035570295.1 Streptosporangiaceae bacterium | reverse complement strand
GCAAGTCGGAGCCCTCGCCGATGTACCTGGCCCGCCAGAACGCCAGCGCTTGCGCGCCAGAGACGTGGTGCCGGCCGCGGCTCAGGTGCAGCCGCGAGTCGGGATCGTTAACTGCCACCGGCAGGCAGACGCTGACGCCGCCGATGTCATCGATGAGGTGCTCGAACCCGGTGAAGGTGAGCTCGATGAAGTCGTTGACGTGGATGCCGGTGGTCCGCTCGAGGGTCTTCCACAAGCATCCAGGGCCGCCGTAGGCGAAGGTAGCGTTGAGTTGCTCGACGTCCCCCGCGGGCTGTGCGACCTGGCCTGGCGTGCCTGCTTCAGGACTGCAGGCCACGATCGGCACTACGGAGTCGCGCGGGACGCTCAGCACCACGACGCTGCGGGCGCCCGGTGCGATGTGCAGCACCATCACGGTGTCCGAGCGCTGACCGGCGACCTGGGCGCCGAACCTCTTGTCCGGGCCGCCCCGGCTATCGGAGCCGATCAGCAGAATGTTGAGTGCGCGCGGATCGGCTGCTGGCCGGCTGGTGCCAAGATCCTTGGTGACGTTGATGCGCTTAACGGCGTTCCAGTCCGTGCGGAAGACTGCGTAGGCAGTCAGAGTTCCGCCGACCACTGCTAACGCGGCGGAGATGGCGAGGCCGCCCAGCACAAGGGAGCGGACGCGGTGCCGGCGCCGGGGTAGCCGCAAACGTAGCGTGCCTGGTTGCTCGCCGCCCCGGCCGAGCATCATGTCAGCCTCCCCGCCGGTTAGCTGGCGCGAGCGCTGAGGTACGCCGGCTAATCGCTCGCGGTCGTGCCAAGTGCGTTTCCTGAACAGAACATTGCCGTTACAGGAGAGGTTTAACCCTGGTCGGCCACCGCTAGATCAGATTGGGGCAGGTGCGGCCGCGAGGAGCGTGACGGTCGGCCGAATCGGCTCTACCTGAGCTGGTTAGCCATCCGGGCCAGCGAATGCAGCGCCATCGTGGCAGATATTGGCGTTCCCGGTGATCCCGCCGTAGGTCTTTGCCAGGTTCGAGATTCCTGAGTTGCCACTAGCTGCCTTTAGCCCGGTGAAAGTCGAGCCGAGAATCAGGTGCAACGTGGCGTTCTTCAGGCTCGGGTCCAGTTGCAGCTTGACGTTGCTGAACAGCGCTGCCAGCGTCTGCGCGGCAGGCATCTGAGCGGCGGTGCGGTAGTCGATGACCGTGTCGTGGTAATTGGGTGCCGCGTCGCCTGCGGCTCCGACCACATGAAAGCCGCGACTGGTCAGGGTCGTCGCTGTGGTGGTACCGAGATGGAAGGTGTTGGTCCCGTTGAGCACCTTGACCGCGACCGACGCGGGCTTGACTGGCTTGACCTTGGTCTTGGTGACCTTGGGCAGCTTGGTGTCATGCGAGATCGCACTGAACAGGTCGTTTGCCTGCGGCTGCACCCACTGGACCCAGCTGGCGTTCCCGGTACTGGGCGTCTGCGACGAATCGATCCACTGAGCGGTGCCCAGATAGGTGGTCCAGGGCACGGTAACGAACTGCACGGACGTCTTCGAGATCCCGCGGAGGTCCTCGGCGAGCTGGAGCATCCGCCGCTGGGTCAATCCGGTGTCAGTAGTCAGGTCGTGGTGCGCGGTGATCGTGTCGATGACCCTGAGGATCGTGCTCGGGCTCTTGAGCAGACCGCTGTGTTCGATGCCCTGCAGCAACGACGCCATCAGGAACTGGTCGCGCTGAATCCGCTGCGGATCGTCGCCCTGGCCGAGGCCCTCACGAGTGCGCCAGAAGGCCAGCGCCTGCGAGCCGTCAATGTGCTGCCGGCCAGCCCTCAGATGCAGGTGCGACACAGGATCGTGCACTGCCTTAGGCAGGCACACCGAGACCCCGTGCAGAGCGTTGATGACGCGCTCGAACCCGATGAATGTGAGTTCGACGAAGTCGTTGATGTGGATGCCAGTGGTCGCCTCGATCGTGTGCCAGAGGCAGCCGGGACCTCCGTAGGCGAAGGTGGAGTTGATCTGCTCGATGTCGCTGGCTGGCTGAGCTGTCTGCCCGGAGGCCCCATCCTCGGGCGTGCAGCTCAGGATCGGGACCACCGAGTCGCGCGGGAAGCTCGTGACGACGATCTGGTGCGCCCCCGGCGCGACGTGCAGCACCATGATCGTGTCGGACCGCTGGCCGGCGATGTTCGAGCGGCCGCCGATGCGGCCGTTGACGCCAGACCTGCTGTCCGAGCCAAGGACCAGGATATTGAGCGCGTGCGGGTCGACTGGCGGCCGCTTGCCCGCGAGGTCAGGGTTTACGTCGACGCGGTTGATGCCGTCCCAGACCGCGCGGTACTTCGCGTAGACCGCTAGCGAGCTGCCGACCAGGACGACGGCCACCAGGACGGCGAGGCTGCCAAGAACCACAGTGGAGGTAGAACGCCGCCTCGGCTGCGGACCGGGTCCTCGGGAAGGCCGGGACCGCGACATGTGACCGGACTGGTCGCCGGTTTCGTCCTTGCGGCGCATTAGCTCCTCAGCATCAGACGCTGACGTCTGGTCAGCAGCCAGGCAAACCGCCAGGCCGCCGTCCATGCTACGTGCTCTAACTATGCGCAAACAGAGTTAGCGGACAATACAGAGGAACCTCTGAGTTAGGTATGTTGCAGCTTCCAGGCTGCGGGGCGATCTGAGGTCGCCGGGTCTTCAACCGGACACGATCGGTTGGGGCAAGCCGACAGCGCAGCCGGCCACCTTTAGAGTTGTGCCCGTGCTCCCTCGTGACAGCCCGGGTAGCGGCCCCGGCCCGGGCCAGCAGACCGGGTCCGCTGAGGACGCCGCGCGCGCCGTTAACGCTCCGGTGCCGAGGCAAGCTGAAGCCGCGAGCGGCGTGGGAGGCCAGGCCACAGACCAGGACTTGGCGCCCAGTGCTCAACAGTCGCCGGCTGCGGCCCAATCGGCTGGCGCGGGCCAGTTGCCAGGCGCGGCCGCATCGCCGGGCCCGGCCCTGTCGGCGGAAGCGCTCGCGGCGGTCAGCGGGCGCCGGGGCTTCATGCGGATCTCGGGGCGCGTGGTCCGCGCGCTGACATCGCCCGTCCGCCGATGGCGAGGGCCAAGGCCGACGGTTGAGGTGCCGTCCGCGGCACCCCGCGCGGAAGCCCGTGTGCCGTCGGCTGAGGTCGCGGGCGTGCTCTTCGCTCGGCTGACTGTGCTGCCTGCCGTACTCATTGTTGCGTGGCTGATTCCGGGGCTGCCGCTCCTGCTGGCAGGCGACTTCCTGCCGGTGCCGATGCTGCTTATCTCGGTCCCGCTGGCCGTGGCGCTCGCGGTGAACGGGCTGCGAGTGGTACCGGCCAGCTGGCCCCGGCTGTTTTCGGGCGGCCGCACGGTGGAGCGTGGCTGGGCAACCTGGTTCGGCTTGCTTGCCACCGTCGCAGTCGTGGCCGGCCTTACCGCATGGCAGCTCAGTGAGGGCTCGGAGGCCCTGATCGTGCTCCGCGGAGCCGGAACCTACCTGCAGGCGGGTTACTGGATCGCGCAGCACGGCTCGCTGCCGATACCCGAGATGGTCAAGTACTTCGGCGGCACGCATCCGGGCGTGGGCTTCACCAGTACCGGCTTCCTCGCCCAGGGTGGTTCTCTCTATCCGGCCGCCACCCCCGGACTGCCGGTGCTGCTGGCCGGGGGCTTCTGGGTGCACGGCACCGTCGGGGCTACGGCCTTGGGCCCGGTGCTGGGAGGACTGGCAGCGTTCACCTTCGCCGGACTGGTGGCCCGGCTTGTCGGTCCGCAATGGGCTCCCGCCGGGGCGCTCGTCCTCGGGCTCAGCCTGCCCCAGCAGTACATCGGCCGGACCACACTGAGCGAAAGCACGCTGCAGATCATGCTGTTCGGCGGACTCTGCCTGCTTGCCGACTCGGTCGCGCTACGGGGCGACGGCATCGGTGCAGCGCGGCGGATCGCCGCCGCGGTTCGTGCCACCGTCAGGCCGCCTGCGCCCGCTCTTGCCGCCGAAGCCGCCGGGTCGGCTGCTCCAGTTCCGGCGGGGCCAGCAGCCACGGGCCCGGCGGCCGCACCAGGGTCGGCTGATGCGGCCGGGCCCGACAAGACCGTGGTACTACCCGTGCCGCTCGGTGAGCGGAGCAACCTGGCAAGCCGGCTGGCATCCGTGCGCCGGGCTACCGCGCCGGCGCGCTGGGGGCCATGGCTGACACCGCAACGCCAGCTTGCCGCACTCGCCGGGCTGTCGCTGGGGTTCGGCCTGCTGATAAGCCTCGACGCGCTGGTTTACCTGCTGGCGCTGATCCCGTTCTGCTGCGCGCTGTTCGTTGGTCACCGGCCTCAGGCGGGGGCGTTCCCGGTCGGATGTCTTGTGGGTGTTTGCTATGGCCTGCTTGGCTGCTACCTGCTGGACCGGCCGTTCCTGGACTCGGTCGGGCAGACCGTCGCGCTGGCCGGCGTGGTGGCCATCTGGCTGATTGCGCTGTCCCTAGTGATCATGCAGCTGGCGCGGATCGGTCGGGTGCGCCGTTTCGTGCCGGCCAGGCTCGCGCAGCGACCGCTGCGATGGCTGCCGGAGGCGGGCGCGGTTATCGGGCTGGCGGCACTGATCGGCTTCGCGGTACGGCCATATGTCCAGACCGTCCGCGGGCACCCCAGCCTGGCCGAATACCACTTCGTTGAAGCGCTGCAGCGGGCCCAGGGATTGCCGGTCGACCCGGCGCGCTCGTACTCAGAGCAGACGCTGTACTGGACGATCTGGTACATCGGGCTTCCGACGGTGCTGCTCGGCGCGTTCGGTGTCGCGCTTCTGCTGCGGCGTTGCCTGCGGGCGCTGGTCACCTGGCGCGACCCGGCCGGGGTCTGGCGGGTCTGGAGCCTGCCGCTCGCCATACTCGGCGCGGCATCGGCAGTCAGCTTGTGGACGCCGGATATTGACCCGGATCAGCCCTGGGCGAGCAGGCGCCTCATCGTGACGGTGATCCCTGGGATGATCATCTGCGCGTTGTGGGCTTCGTCATGGCTGGCCCGGCGGGCGCGGGACCGTGGCGCGAGACCTGCCACGGCCGCGGTGGCGGGTTTGTTCTGCGTGGCGGCGATGCTGGTGCCGACGATATCCACGACGTTCGGGCTTGGTCTCAGCCACACCGGGAGATCGGGCGGCCTGACGCCGGTCGCGCAGGGTCTGGCCCTGACCCGGACTGGCGCGGGCGAGATCGGCACGGTCGCTGGCCTGTGCTCGCAATTGCCGCGTAATGCCTCCGTCGTGATTGTCGACCGGCCGACTGCCGCGGCGTTCACGCAGGTGATCAGGGGGATGTGCGGCGTGCCAGTGGCCTGGACATCGAGCCGGTCGGTGGCTGCGGTGGACACGTTGATCGGGTCAATCTCCGCGGCCGGCCGACGGCCCCTGCTGCTGGCGGCGACTAAGAGCCAGCTGGCGGCCTTCGGCGGAACCCCGGTCCTGGTGATGAACCTGGCAACCGCACAGGACCCGAGCCAGCTGACTCAGCTGCCCACTGCGCCCGAGCCGGTGCATTACCAGGTCTGGCTGACGGCGCCGGCCGCTGGCGGGGTCGGGGCGTGAGCTGAGTCACCAGGCGGGTTCACTCGGCGGTTCGCGGCTGTTGGTGATCAGGTACGGGCTGATCGGCTTCTGATTTGCCAGCGGTACTCCCGTACCATAGTGTTGTTGACGCGACGCGGGGTGGAGCAGTTCGGTAGCTCGCTGGGCTCATAACCCAGAGGTCGCGGGTTCAAATCCCGCCCCCGCTACCAAGTAAGTGCAGGTCAGAGGCCTGATCGCCGGAGACGGCGGTCGGGCCTCTTGGTCGTTTGTTGGTGATTCGTTGGCGGGACGGGACCTCCGAGGGCGGCAGATGCCGGTCAGACAAGGCATGAAGCGGCATCGTCCAGCGCTTCTTTTGCGGCGCATCGAGGATGTGGTCTGCCGCCTCGCGTTCCCGTCTATCCAGGTAGCTGCCAGCGCGACTCCCTCAAGGCGGCAGCGCCGGTTCAAATCCGGTCGGGGCTACTCGAGAAGTAGCAGGTCAAGGGCCGGATCGCCGGTCGCGCCCACTGCGCCCACCTATTGATTACTGTTGGAAAAGGTATTCGTTTTGGCGTTCGAGTATGCGGTGGCCTTGGCTGGAGCGCGGGAGCCAAATTGGGAGCCACCCGGCTGCTGCTTGTAAAGGCTCATCAGGCCACACCGGGGACCACCCAGCGCTAAGCGCGCTCGCTTCTAGGCGAGGAGTCAGCCTGGCCTGCGGCCGGGCCTGAGACGCAGCCAACCCCGTCGGCGGCCCTCCTAGGCGTCGATCAGTAGCCTGTGGCCGCCCGTTGTCCGCGTTGCTAGTGGTGGACGAATTGTCGCGCTGATCGGATGAACGCGGCGGCGGTGGGGTTGGCGCCAGCAGCTCCGTCGCGCCAGGCGAGGGCTCCCACAGATGGCTCGGCGTCGGCGACTTCGATGAACGCCACGCCGGGACGTGCGTACAGGCGCGACGCGGATGCGGGAGCAAGGCCCACCCCGCGGCCCGCGGTAACAGCCTCAAGGAACTCATCGAGCGTATCGACGACCACGGAGGAGTTCGGCTCGTCCCGGCTCTGGGCGCGGGGCTGCGCGTGTGCCTGCCAGGCAGGATCGCGTGCCGCGGTCGTTACCCAAGGCAGCCCGGCAAGGTCAGCGAGGTAGACGCGGGCACGGTCGGCAAGTGGGTGGTCGCTGGGCAGCAGGGCAACCCGCGGCTCGGTGTAAAGGGTCAGCGTATGCAAGCCGGTGAGAACGACCGGTAGGCGGAGAACCGCGAGATCGACCTCGCCGACGTCGAGCCCCGCGTGGGTGGCTGCAATCGGGTAGTGCCGGAGCGCGACGGTGACATCGGGGCGTTCGGCGCGGAAGGCATCGACGACCGCTCTGATGCTTTCGTGCGCCGCCCGGTAGCCGATTGTCAGCTCCTGAGTGCCGCCGGCCAGGCCGCGGGCCTGGCCCCGGTAGGTTTCGGCAGCCTCCACCACGTGGCGGGCGCTGGCGATCAGGTCCTTTCCGTGCGGTGTCAGTGTCACGTGCCGGGTCCCGCGCTGAAACAGGGCGAACCCGAGTCCGCTTTCAAGCTTCTTGATCTGCTGGCTTAGCGCAGGCTGGGAGACGTGAAGGACCTCGGCTGCCGCCGTGAAGGTCCCTGCATCGGCGACCGCGAGGAAGTACCGCAGCAGCCGGACGTTCGGCTCCATATAAGCAAATCTTATGAGTAGCTGAGGAAATGTGTCTTGGACACCGCTGGCGGAGGCAGCCCAGGCTGGGACAGCTGATTGCGCTTGGCGAAAGAAGGAGGACCGATGACCAGTCCGCGGCTGGCGCGCACGACTGCGCTGACCTCAGCCGGGGCAGCTGCCGCGCTGTGCGCCGCGCAGGTGGAAGCGCTGGCGATGGGTGTCCCGGTGACGGTCGCTGTGCTGGATGGGGGCGGGGCCATCAAGTCGCTGTCGCGTATGGACGGCGCGCCGCTGATCTCGATCGAGACTGCGGCCAGCAAGGCGTACGCGGCGTTGGCGATCGGCATGCCGCCCGACGATTTCTTCGAGGCAATCAAGGACGACCTGGCCGCGGTGGCGAGTTTCGCTACCCGGCCCGGGGTTGCCCTGATCGCCGGCGGTCTGCCGGTCGTCGTCGACGGCGTCGTCATCGCGGGCATCGGCGTCGCCGGCGCTATGACCGGCGCGGAAGACCGGAGGATCGCTGAACGCGCCGCGACCGCGATCGCTGGCTCTTCGACTCCGGGCCCCTGTCAGCAGCTATCCAGGTGAAGACACCGTCGGGCAGGTCCGGCGACAGCTCGATCACCTGCCGGTCACAAAGCAATCCTCATGAACCTCAGAAGGAGCCGACTGCATGACCACACTCGGCGACATCGCAGCCGCGGGGCAAACCGCGGGCTGGCCGGGCAGCGTCATCGCCCTGCTCAGCAGCGAACCGGCGCAAGCGCCAGTGACGGCGACCGTTGTGGTGATCCGCAACGGGCCCTACCTGGTGCTCGGCCCGGTGGATATCACCGACCACCTCGGCGTCAGCGTCGATCATGACGGGAAGACCGCGCTGTGCCGGTGCGGCCAGTCAGCGGCGAAGCCCATCTGCGACGCGGCGTGCATCCGTACGGGTTTCGATGACGCGAAGAGTCCAGACAGAGTTCCGGACCGGCGCGATACCTACACTGGCCAGCAGGTCACGGTCTTCGACAACCGGGGGATCTGCCAGCATTCAGGTCTGTGCACGGACCGGCTGGCCGCCGTCTTCCGTTCCGGCTCGGGGCCGTTCGTCACTCCGAGCGGCGGCCGGATGGACGAGATCGTGCGGGCGGTGCGCGACTGCCCTTCCGGAGCCTTGTCCTACGGGATCGACGAAGTGGAGGCTCGCCGGCAAGTCGACTGGAACGGGAGCCGGCCTGCCGCTATCACGATCACGGCCGACGGCCCCTACCGGCTGACCGGTGGTATCGACGTCGTCGACGGTGCTTTGCGGCCAGTGCAGCGGCCGCAGGGGGCGTCAGGTGAGCACTGCGCGATGTGCCGGTGCGGACAGTCACAGAACAAGCCCTTCTGTTCCGGAATGCACTGGTACGTCGAATTCCACGACCCGCCGCCACCGGGCCAGCCGACAATCTTCGAGTGGATCGGCGGGTTCCCCGCCCTGCTGCGGATGACGCGGCTGTTCTACGAGAAGTTCGTGCCGGCCGACGACCTGCTGGCGCCGCTGTTCGCCAATATGTCCCCCGACCATCCGCAGCGGGTCGCGGCCTGGCTGGGAGAAGTGTTCGGAGGCCCGAAGCGGTACAGCAGCACCTACGGCGGATACCCGCGGATGCTCGCCCAGCACCTCGGCAAGCACATCGACGAGGCGCACCGCGCACGGTGGGTCGAGTTGCTGACCGCGGCCGCCGGCGAAGCCGGCTTGCCCAACGACCCTGAGTTCCGCTCGGCATTCGGCTCCTACATCGAATGGGGCTCACGGCTCGCCGTCGAGAACTCCCAGACCGACTCCCATCCGCCGCAGCACATGCCGATGCCGACGTGGAGCTGGCAGACCGCGGCCGGCCCGCCAGGCAGCCGCGTGTCCGCACTCGGTCCAGCATCCGCCGCCGACGCGCCCGTCGTCCTGCCAGGCGACGGCGAGACGCCGAGCTTCGCCCGGCACATCAAGACAATGTTCCGCGAACGTGATCAGCGCTCCATGCTCTTCGCGTTCGACCTGTGGTCCTACGCGGACGTCAGCGCCAACGCCAACGCCATTCTCGCCCGGCTCCGAGCCGGCACGATGCCATGCGACGGCGCATGGCCGGCCGCGCAGACAGACGCATTCGCACGCTGGATCGACGAGCGCATGCCGTCCTGACCGATGGCATGCGGGCAATCTCTCCCCAGGAAGGGGACCACTAGGAGTACTCAGCAGGTATCGGCGGACCCGGCGCAGGTACACACGGTACAGGCGGACGCGGAACCGCTGTCTGACCTGTCCGGAATGCCCGGCGAGCCAGCCAGTGGTCCAGGAATTCAGCGCCTCGCCGGCCACGTCGTGGGCCGCTGGCCCCGTTGCATCGATCGTTTGCTGTGTGATCTGCGCCGGCAGGTTCTGTGCCCCGTAAGCAATGACGTCCCGGTCGAGACTCCTTCGGTCGTAGGCCCGCCGTTGCCCGCGCAAGGCCCGAAGCGAGCCCGTCTGGACACCTCCCAACGAGCTAGCAGTGCGGCGAGCCGGCCGGCTCGCGCCTGCGGCCGGCGCACGGGATGGCGCGTGCGCAAACAATTCGGGTAGCGGGCGTGCCTGCGTCCCGCTACCCGAAGGGTGTGGGAGCCGGTTAGCGTGTCAGCCGCCCGGCGCGTGCTAGCACCCGCGTGATGAGGACGGTGCCGGCGATGGTCACGATGATGCTGGCTGCTTTCTCGAAGAGTCCGGCGGGTCCGTGGTGGGTTGCCGCAGCGGATCCGAATGCGGCGAGCAAGGCCATCATGAGGATCGCGGTGCCGCGCAGCCAGGTAGCCCAGCCGCGCCAGCCTGGTTCGGCGGCCAGCCGGCTTGCGAGCACCAGCAAGAATGCGACCGTGGCGGTAAGGCTGGCGAATGAGGCTATCTGGTGCACCATGCCGTGCATGGTCGCGGTGG
This sequence comes from Streptosporangiaceae bacterium, assembly GCA_035570295.1. Classification (GTDB taxonomy): domain Bacteria; phylum Actinomycetota; class Actinomycetes; order Streptosporangiales; family Streptosporangiaceae; genus JAJYUU01. Next base: position 525 of record DATMMA010000418.1, on the reverse strand, counting down.
TGGGAGGCACGGCGCCGACCGGGTATCCGCCCGAGGGGTCTTCGGCGAAGACGCCGGCGGTGATCATGCTGAGGGCGGCGACGGCCTGCAGCAAAGGGGCCCAGGTAGCGCCGCGGCCGGGAGCCAGGGTGGCGCGCAGGGCGAGCGCGAAACAGATGCCAAGTGCCCCGAAGACGATGAAGTTGGTCATCTGGACCCAGCCACCGGGCCCGAGGCTCAGTGCGCTCATGGGCTGGCGCAAGGCGTCGTAGCCGGGCCGGACGGCGCCGGCGACCCAGATGGTGGCGTTGAAAAGCAGGCCTCCGATCAGGGCACAAGCGAGCAGGGCGCGGTGGGTACGCGAGCCGGGCTCGATCAGGTGCCGGACGGCGCTGGTGCCGGCCGGCTCCGGGACGGCGGGGCGGTGAAGGGCCGACGCGGTCATGGCAGTTCTCCTATCAGGGTGGATGCGACACTGGGCTTCCGGGTCGGCGCAGGGATGGTCACGGGCGCGGGGCGTGCGGGCTCTCGCCGAGCATGATCAAG
>DATMMA010000417.1:0-5209 GCA_035570295.1 Streptosporangiaceae bacterium | reverse complement strand
ACCACGCCCAGGTACGGTCGGAGCGGAGGTTCCGCAGCAAATGACGCAAGTCCCCGCCGGGCTCGATGCTGGTCAGCAAGAGCCTCGCGAGCCAGAGCCCGACGTCGGACAGCGCAGTGGCGGGCTGCAAGGTGCCGGGCATACCGGGCTCGGCAGCTACCGCGCGCTGCTGCGCACGCCAGGGGCCGCGCGATTCTGCCTCAGCGCAATGATCGGCCGGGCACCGATGTCCATGTTCGGGCTCGGCACCGTGCTGCTGGTAGCGGCGAGCACCGGACGCTACGGGCTGGCCGGCCTGGTATCTGGCGCAGGCTCGATCGGGTACGCCGCCTCCGCGCCGCAGGTTGCCCGCCTGGCTGACAGATTCGGCCAGCACCGCGTACTCAGGCCGCTGATCGCCTTCTTCGGTGTCGCTTGCGTCGTCTTCGTCACCTGCGCCGAGCTGAAAGCGCCGATCTGGATCCTGATGATCACCGGCTGCTTGGCAGGCTCGTCGATGCCGTCGCTCGGCTCAATGGTCCGGACGAGATGGAGCGCGCTGCTGCGTGATCCGGCGGCCGTTCACGCGGCCTTCGCCCTCGAGTCGGTCATCGACGAGATGACGTTCGTGATCGGCCCGGCCCTGGTGACCGTGCTTGCGACCGCGGTGCCGCCGGCCGGTGTCCTGATGTGCATGGTGCTCTCGGTAGGCGGCACGCTGTTCTTCGCGGCCCAGCGGCAGACCGAGCCGCCGGTCCGGGCACACTCCAGCGAACAACGGGCCAGCGAAGGCGAAGCCGCTGGCCCGAGGCGGCGAGCCGGCCGGCTGCCCGCGCCCGGCCTGCTCATGATGGCGCCGCTCTACTTCTTCATCGGCACGATGTTCGCCTCCGTCGACTTGACCACAGTCGACTTCGCCCAGCGGCAAGGGCACAAGCCGCTGGCCGGTCTCATTCTCGGAACCTACGCGCTGGGCAGCGGAATCGGCGGCCTGTGGTACGGATCGCGGGCCTGGCGGGCACCGCTCGAGCGGCAGTTCGTGCTGACGCTGGTGCTGACGGTGGCCGGCGTCGCCACGTTCTGGACCCAGCCGAGCCTGATCTCACTCGATGCCGGCATGCTCGTCGCCGGGCTCACGATCTCCCCCACGCTTATCGCCGGATACGGACTCATCGAGCGCCAGGCACTCCAGGCGCGCCGGACCGAGGCGATGACCTGGCTGTCCTCTACTATCGCCGTCGGGGTGGCAACGGGATCGTCGATCTGCGGGCGGATCATCGACACCGCCGGGCCGCGCTGGGGTTACGGCTTCGCGGCGGTTTGTGGCGTCCTCGCGGTCACGACGTGTCTGCTGGGACGGGGGAGATTGCGTGCAACAACTGATGCCGACGCTGCACAATGGGTCGATGCGTAACCGGGGCGGCCGGTCGGCGGCAACCTGGCATAACTGGGCTGGCAACGTGACCGCCAGCCCCAGCCGGGTAGTGGCGCCCGGCTCGGCGGCTGAGGTGGCGGCAGAGGTCAACCGCGCCGCGGCCGACGGAGTGACAGTGCGGATGACCGGCAGCGGTCACTCGTTCACGCCCGTTGCGGCCACCGACGGCGTGCAGTTGCGGCCGGACAATCTCACCGCCATCCGCTCCGTCGATCCCGCTGCCGGAACCGTGACCGTCGAGGCAGGCTGCCCGCTGCACGTGCTCAACGCCGAACTCCTCGCCCGGGGCCTGTCGCTGGCAAACATGGGCGACATCCAGGTCCAGACGGTGGCCGGCGCTACCCAGACCGGCACCCACGGCACCGGCCGGGACGTGGGCGGCATGGCGGCTCAGATCGCCGGCCTCGAACTGGCACTGGCCGATGGCAGGATCGTGACCTGCTCTGCCGACTCGCCGAGCGGCGGCCTCGCGTTCCCCGATGGCACCGCGCCCAACCTGTTCGACGCCGCCCGGGTCGGCCTGGGCGCACTCGGCATCGTCACCGCGGTTACCTTCCGGGTCGTTCCCGCCTTCCTGCTGGAAGCTCGCGAGGAGCCGATGACCTGGTCTGCGGTGATGAGCCACCTGGACGAGTTCACCGCGGACAACGAGCATTTCGAGTTCTACTGGTTCCCGCACAGCGAGGGCTGCCTGACCAAGCGCAACAACCGGACCGACGGCCCGGCCCGCCCGCTCCCCCGCTGGCGGTACCTGCTGGACGACGAGTTCCTCTCGAACTCCGTCTTCGGCCTGACCAGCCAGCTCGGCCGACGGGTCCCGGCCACGATCCCGGCGATCAACTCCGCCGCGGCGAAGGCGCTCGGCACCCGCACGTACGTCGACGCCGCTTACAAAGTGTTCACCAGCCCGCGCCGGGTGCGGTTCAAGGAAGAGGAGTACGCGGTGCCGCGCGCGGCACTGCCGGACGTCCTCGGTGAGGTGCGCTCCCTGTTCCGCCGCCGCGACTGGCGGATCAGCTTCCCGATCGAGGTCCGCGTCACCCCGTCCGACGACGTGTGGCTGTCCACCGCGTACGGCCGCGATAGCGCTTATATCGCCATCCACGTCTTTTACCCCTCACCGCACGAGCAGTACTTCGCCGACGTCGAGGCCGTGATGACCTCGGCCGGCGGCCGCCCGCACTGGGGCAAGATGCACACCCGCGACGCTGACTACCTGGCCGGCGCCTATCCGCGGCTGTCGGAGTTCATCGCGCTGCGCGACCTGGTCGATCCTGACCGCAGGTTCACCAACGGCTACTTGCGCCAGGTTCTGGGCTCCTAGCCCGCGCGACCGGCCGGAAATAGCCCGTTCCCGGCCGTATTATCCGGCTGCCAGGCGTTGTGCGCGGGCGGCTGCGGCATCATTTGCATCGCCGGTCCCGGGGGACAATGGAGTACGTGCGATTCCTGAGCCAGCCAGTTCACGACCTTACTTACAGTGACGTTTTCCTGGTGCCGAACCGGTCCGACGTCGGCTCCAGGCTGGACGTTGACCTGACCACCAAGGACGGCAGCGGCGCCACCATCCCCGTCGTGGTGGCGAACATGACCGCCGTGGCAGGCCGCCGGATGGCCGAGACTGTCGCGCGGCGCGGAGGCATCGCGGTCCTGCCCCAGGACATTCCCGTCGAAGTCGTCGCTGAAGTGATCGCCTGGGTCAAGTCCCGCGATCTGGTGCATGACACGCCGCTCACCCTGAAGCCGACCGACACTACCGGGCACGCGCTGAGCCTGCTGCCCAAACGGGCCCACGGCGCCATCGTCGTCGTGGCAGACGACGGCCGGCCGGTGGGTGTCATTACCGAGGCGGACTGCACCGGCGTCGACCGGTTCACCCAGCTCGGGCAGGTGATGTCCACCGAAATGCTGACGATGCCCGCCGGGACTGACCCGGAGCGGGCGTTCGGCCTGCTGCACGACGGACGGCACCGGGTCGCGCCAGTCGTCGATGCCGACGGCCGCTGTGTCGGCATCCTGACCAAGACCGGCGCGCTGCGGGGCACGCTCTACCAGCCGGCGGTCGACCGGCGCGGCCGGCTGCGGATCGCCGCCGCGCTCGGCGTCAACGGCGACGCGGCCGGCAAGGCCAAGCTCCTGCTGGACGCGGGCGCCGACCTGCTGGTAGTCGATACCGCGCACGGGCACCAGGAGAAGATGGTGCAGGCGCTGCGATCCGTGCGAGAGCTGAGCCCTGCGGTTCCCATCGTGGCCGGGAACGTGGTTACCGCCGCCGGTGTCGCCGACCTGGTCGCGGCCGGGGCGGACATCGTGAAGGTTGGCGTCGGACCCGGCGCGATGTGCACGACGCGGATGATGACCGCGGTGGGGCGTCCTCAGTTCAGCGCTGTGCTCGAGTGCGCGGCCGAGGCCCGCCGACTGGGCCGTCACGTCTGGGCCGACGGCGGCGTCCGGTATCCGCGTGACGTCGCGCTTGGGCTGGCAGCCGGAGCGGCCAATGTCATGATCGGCTCCTGGTTCGCGGGCACCTGCGAGTCCCCCGGTGACGTTTTCCGGGACGCGGACGGCCGGCTGTACAAGGAGAGCTTCGGCATGGCGTCCGCGCGCGCGGTGCGGCTGCGCGCCGCGGCGGACTCGCCGTTCGAGCGGGCTCGCAAGGAACTGTTCGAGGAAGGCATCTCCTCCTCCCGGATGTACCTGGACTCAGTGCGGCCGGGCGTTGAAGACTTGCTCGACTCGATCACCGCCGGACTGCGCAGCGCGTGCACGTACGCCGGCGCGGACAGCATCGACGGCCTGCACGAACGCGCCGTCGTCGGGATCCAGGGCGCGGCCGGCTACGCGGAGGGAATGCCGCTTCCTGCTGGGTGGTAGGCACGCGCTCCCGGCAGCTACACAGTTAACGCGCAAACATTTGTGCCTGTCAGGCACAAAAGTCTTCGTGATCATGGTTAGGCTTGTCGCGGCCGACCAGAACTGTCGCCAGCTGCCAACGGGGGTTGTCATTGCGGGTTGCACCGCGTCTCGCCATTGCCGTCACTGCTTGTGTTTGCGCCTGCGCTGTTCCTGCCGCCCTGGCCGTTCCTGCCACGGCAGCGCAGGCTGCTGCCGTGGAGCGGCCTAGCACACAGCGCGTCTTGGTGGCTGCGGCTCGCCCGGCTGGCGTCGTGACGAAGGCCGGCGAACTCGTCGACATCACGACCGGCAAGCGGCTGTGGAGCCGGGACGCGGGAGCAGAGCTGCCGATCGCCAGCATCACCAAGATAATGACCGCAATGGTCGTGCTGTCCGCTGGCCACCTGAACCGCAAGATCAGGGTCACCCAGGCCGCCGTCAACTACGCGCTGGACAACTCGGCCGGGAGCGCCGGGCTGCGCGCCGGCGACGTTCTTACCGCCGGGCAACTGCTTGAGGCAATGCTGCTGCCCTCTGGCGCTGATGCCGCGTACCTGCTGGCCGGGTCGTACGGGCCCGGCTGGCGCAAGTTCGTCCGCAAGATGAATGCCACAGCCGCCCGGCTCGGCATGACTCACACGCATTTCGCGAACTTCGACGGCCTGCCGTGGCCGACGGAAACGTCGACGTATTCGACTCCGCGCGATGTGATCGTCATGGGCGAGGCGGCGATGAAGAACGCGGACTTCCGCGAGATCGTGGCCGAGCGAGGTCGTCACATCGCCGCGACTCGCGAGCACCACAAGTACTACTGGGCCAACACTGACCTCCTGCTGCGCCGGTATCGCGGGGCTATCGGAATCAAGACAGGCTTTACCTCGGCGGCTGGCTACTGCCTGC
>DATMMA010000416.1:0-4945 GCA_035570295.1 Streptosporangiaceae bacterium | reverse complement strand
CCGAACTCCTCAGCGAGCTTGCCGGCGGTCGGCTGCGCGATCGCGCAGGCCAGGTACAACGGGGAGACCAGGATCGCCGTGCGCCCGACCGGGATGTGCAGGGCAGCCGCGATCGGAACGAGCGCGGTCGCGATCACTGAGCTGTTGACCGGGTTCAGCGCCGACCCCATCACCAGGGGCGTCACCGTCCTCCACCCGAACGGGGCAGCCACGCGCTGCTCAGATTCGGTCGTCGTTGTCACCGGATCTCGCCGCCGCGGTGCAGCTCCACGTCAGCGATGCGCTCGAGCAGCTCGATCGCCTCTGCGAGCAGGGGGCGCTCCTCGGGCTTGACTGCCGCCTCGACGGCCCTGGTAAGCCACTCCTCACGCGAAACGGTGATGGTCTCCATGAGCTCCCGGCCCGACGCAGTCGCGCTCACCAGGCTCTTGCGGCCGTCGCTGGGATCAGCCTGCTTCTCCACGAGGCCGCGCTCCTTGAGCGTCGCCAGGCTCTGCGCGATCGCTTGCTGAGTGACGTGCTCGCCGGCCGCGAGCGCCGAAGCCGTAGTGGGTCCCTCGTTGATGATGCGTGCCAGCACAGCCAGCTGCGAGATCGGGATGCCGGTAGAGCGGAGCCCGGACTCGATCCTGATCCGCGATCGCAACCGGGAGACCGCAATCCCCAGGCGCACCGCATCGCTCGCCTCATTCGGAGCTCTCGTCCTGTCCATAGCCCCACCGTAGCAAAGTCCTAAAGCAACTTGTACAAGTAGTATGATGATGTGGCGGGGAGTGAAAGACGACAGGAGACCGAAGCGCGGTGCGGAGCGGTGAGCTTCGCCGGGAGCGGAGGACAGCGTGACGAGCACCGAAAGAACGACGACGACCCGGCGCCGGATCGTCGTGGGTGTCGACGGGTCTGAATCTTCGCTAGCTGCTCTTCGATGGGCGGTGTGCCAGGCGGAGCTAACCGGCGCGCCCCTGGAAGCCGTCTCCGCATGGGAGTGGCCAGTGACCTATTCGGGGTGGGAGACTCCCACGCCACCCGACTATGACCCGGCTGACGAGGCGCAACGGCAACTCGACAAGGCCGTCAGCGCCGTCCTGACCCCGGCTGATGCGATTGAGGTCCGGCGATCAGTCATCGAAGGTCATCCGGCGCCGGTGCTCGAGGCCCTCTCGAAGTCCGCTGATCTGGTTGTAGTCGGGAGTCACGGCCACGGTGAGTTCGTGGGCATGCTCCTCGGCTCTGTCAGCGAGCACTGCGTCACCCATTGCCACTGCCCGGTAGTGGTGATTCGCGGAGAGACTCAGCCGCGGAGCCGGAGGCCGCGCGGAGTCGGCCGGAAGCCTGCCGCCTCGAGCGCCTGCGCGAGCGGCGAGTCGTAGACTTCGGCACCGTCAGCGCGCTCGACGGTGAGCCGGCCGAGTGCGCCGGCCCTGACCGCCGCTGCCAGCGCGGCTGAGGCCGGTTCGAGCAGGGTCGGCTCACTCGTCCAGGACAGCAGCGTCTTGCCGCCGCGCTCGACGTAGAGGACCAGGTCGCCGTCAGCCAGCACGACCAGCGCCCCGGCCTTGCGGCCGGGCCGGTGCCCGCCCGAGGTCTCACCCGGCCGGTCCGGCCACGGCAGTGCGGCGCCGTAGGCGTTAGCGGGATCAGCGGCGGCCAGAACAGTGACGTTCGGTCCCTGCGCGCCGCTGGTTATCGCCTTGGTGTCCCACGGGTCCGCGGCCGGGTCCGGCCCGCGCGCGGCTTCGGCCATGGCGCGCATCCGGTCGACCGCCCCGGCCAGCGCGAACTGCGCGGCACCGAGACCTTCCACGAAGTATCCCCGGCGGCACTGGCCACCGTCTTCCAGCGCGCGCAGCACCGGGTAGAGGGCGCCGAATCCGCCCTCGATGCGCTCGGCAGCGGCCGCGCCGCGGATCAGGATGCCGTACCGCTCCAGTAGCACCAGCGCCTGGGCGTGCAAGCGGCGCGTCGGGTCCCGGGCCGGCAGCGGCAGGGCCGACCACCGGCCGCTAACCGTGGGTGGCCCGGTATGCGACGGCATCGCGCCGCGGCCGAAATGCGGCCGCCTCGATACGACGGAACCAGGCCGGGCGGGCGCCTGCCGCTGGCCGGTGTCGCCGTCGGCCGCTACTGGCCGGCCGGAGCCGAGAACCGTGCGCAGCGGGGCGAGCGTGTCGTTGGTGAGGCGGCCAGCCCAGACCAGGTCCCAGATCGCGCTGGCGACATCGCGGTCGCTGACCGCCGCCGGCCTGCCCGCCTCAGCCGCACGGGCGGCCTGTACCCGCTCGGCGATCGTGCGGAAGAACAAGGCGCCGCCTCCCGCGAGCGCCTCGAGTACGGCTTCGTGCACCAGTGTGGTGGTGATTTCGGCTGTCTCCGGCAGCAGCAGCGGTGCGGCGACCGCCGGCGCCAGCACGATCCAGCCGTCACTTCCGGGCAGGGCGCCCGCGCCCGCCCACACGACCTCACCCGCTGCGGTCAGCTCGTCGAGCAGCGCCGGAGAGTAGCCGGGCACCCGCGCAGGCAGCACCAGCGTCTCCAGCGCGGACGCCGGGACGGCGGCGCCGGCGAGCTGGTCGATGACCTCGTATACGGCGTCCGCCCTTGCCGCTCGCGGACGCGCGGTGCCGGCTGCCTGACTAGCACCTGCGCCCCTGGCAGCTGCCCTGTCGGCACGCTGCCAGACGGGCAGGAAAGCGGCGTAGGCAGACGGCGGTACCGGCTCAACCTCCTTGCGCAGCTTGGCCAGGCACCGGCGGCGCAGCAGCCGTAGTACGCCGACCTCGCACCACTGGATGCCCGCGGTCGGCTGGAAGTCTCCTTCGGACAGCGCGCCTTCGGCAGTCAGCCGGTGCAGCGCCCCGGCTACGACGGCGACACCAAGCCCGTACCGCTCGGCGACCGCGGCCGCGCCAAACGGCCCGTGCGTCCGCGCGTACCGCAATACCAGGTCCCGCAGCGGATCTGGAACCGGCTCAGTGAAGGCATCCGGCACGCCCGGCGGCAGAGCCACTCCGAGCGCGTCGCGAAGACGCCCGGCGTCCTCGATGGCGCTCCAACGCTGCTGCCCGGCGATGCGGAGCTCGAGAACACGCCGCTGCGCGGCCAGGCTGACAAGCCACGACGATGCTTGGGCCGGGTCGGCCGAGCGATCCGCCACCTCGGCAATGGTCAGCGGGCCAAGAGCACGCAGCATGTCCGCGACAGCCTCGGCGTCGCGGCAGACCCGGCCAGGCGCAAGCCGCTGAAACTCGCGTTCCGTCTCGTCGACAACCAGCGGATCGAGCAGCTCGCGCAGCTCTGCTTGCCCCAGTAGCTCGGCAAGCAGAGCCGAGTCCAGTGCCAGCGCCTGAGCCCGCCGCTCGGCTAGCGGCGTGTCGCCTTCGTACATGAAGGCGCCGACGTAGCGGAACAAGAGCGACTTGCTGAAAGGTGAGGCAGTCGGTGTCTCGACCTCAACCAGCCGGACGCGCCGCGCCGCGATGTCCCGCATCAGCGCGGTCAAGCCGGGCACATCGAACACGTCCTGCAGGCACTCCCGCATCGTTTCCAGCGCGATCGGGAACGTGCTGTACTGGCTCGCCACTGCAAGCAACTGCGCGGATCGCTGGCGCTGCTGCCACAACGGCGTGCGCCTGCCAGGCTGCCGTCGCGGTAGCAGCAGCGCACGGGCGGCGCACTCCCTGAATCTGGACGCGAACAGCGCAGACGTGCCCACCTCGGCAGTCACCAGCTGCGCGACCTCCTCCGGGTCGAGCATGGCGATGCCGGCTGGGGGCGGGTCGTCGGCGTCAGGAACCCGGATCACGATGCCGTCGTCGGTGTGCTGAGCCTGCACGTCCATGCCGCCGTACCGGTCGCGGAGCCTGGCCGCGATCGCCAGTGCCCAGGGCGCGTGCAGCTGGGCGCCATACGGGCTGTGCAAGACCAGCCGCCAGTCACCGAGCTCGTCCCTGAACCGCTCGAGCACCAGGGTTCTGTCGTCGGGCAGGTAGCCGGTCGCCTCTCGCTGCTGGTGGAGGTAGGAGACCAGGTTCGCGGCGGCCAGTTCATCCAGGCCGCCGTTGTGGAGCCGGGCGATGGCCTCGCTCCGGGGCACCGCGCCGAGCTCACGGCAGAACGCGCCGATGGCCGCGCCGAGTTCGGCCGGGCGGCCGGGTGCGTCGCCCTTCCAGAACGGCAGCCTGCCGGGCTGCCCAGCCGCGGGCGAGACAAGCACCTGGTCCGCGGTAATGTCCTCGATCCGCCACGACGTCGCACCGAGCACGAAGACGTCACCGACCCTGGACTCGTAGACCATCTCCTCGTCCAGTTCGCCGACTCGCCGGGAGTGCCGGCCAGACCGGTCGGTCTGTCCTCCCGCCAGGAATACCCCGAACAGCCCGCGGTCCGGAATCGTGCCAGCGTTGCTGACGGCTAGCCGCTGGCTGCCAGGCCGGCCGGTCAGCACCCCGGTGGTGCGATCCCAGACCAGCCGGGGCCGGAGGCCGGCGAAGTCCTCGCTCGGGTACCGGCCGGACAGCATGTCCAGTACCGCGTTGAGCACCGGGCGGGTGAGCCCGCCGAACGGGGCAGCGCGGCGGATCACTTGCTCAAGCTCGCCGACCTCCCAGTCGTCCATGGCCGTCATAGCGACGATCTGCTGGGCGAGCACGTCGAGGGGGTTGCGCGGCATCCGCACTTCCTCGATCTGCCCGGCGCGCATGCGCTGAGTGACGACCGCGGTCTGGACTAGGTCGCCCTGGTATTTCGGGAAGAAGATGCCGCGGGACTCGTCGCCGACGTGATGCCCGGCCCGCCCGGTCCGCTGTAGCCCGCTGGCGACCGAGGGCGGCGACTCGACCTGGATCACCAGGTCGACCGCGCCCATGTCGATGCCGAGTTCCAGGCTGGATGTGGCGACGACGGCGGGCAACGTTCCGTTCTTGAGAGCTTCCTCGATCTGGCTGCG
>DATMMA010000415.1:0-2149 GCA_035570295.1 Streptosporangiaceae bacterium | reverse complement strand
AGTCGCGCGCGCGACAGAGTAACGATCCTACAACCGGCCTTGCGGCCGTACCGGGCCGATCTGGCACGCGGAAGGCACGAAGTCGGGATGATCGTTCGGAATCCTAGAGCCGGTGAGCGGATTCGAACCGCTGACCTGCCGCTTACAAGGCGCAATCCGGCCGTCGTGGACCGTCGCTGGTCGTCGCCTGATAAGCCATCTGCCTGCACGGATCGTCGCTGGGCGTCGTCCAGCGTCGGTCACCGCCTGCCTGCGTTGGCTCCCCATTTGGCTCCCTGCAGTCGGCGATCCGGCCGTCATTGGGTTACATATATCTGGCTTTGCAGATAGGTCGTTGAACAGTCGGACTCGCGTGGCAGCTGTCTCCTGTGCCGGACCGTCGCGGCCTCCAGTGCGGTCTTCACCGCGTCCAGCAGAGGCACCTGCAGCTGTCCCATAATCTGCCATCCTGCCTGGCTCACGCCGCGGTGCCGCTGATGATAATCCGTCAAGAGGCCCGGGGTACACCTGCTGGACTCGCAGCGGATAGATGGTGGGACAAGGCAGGATTGGTCGGGCTGTCCCTCACAGAACGCAAGGTACCGACGAGGACGGCGCGCAAGTAACCGCCGATCTGGGCGGATGCTGGCTCGAAGCCGATCGTCGTGCCGAGCACGCAGATCGGGTTTATCTGGCGCGTGTCCGGTCCTGTGCGGCGGCGGCGAGTTCCTCGCTCATGCGCTTAGCCGTTGTCGCGTGTAAGCCGATAGGTCACGCTCGGCCGTAGCGGGCTGCCCTCGGGGATCCGCGGATGGTCCCAGCGCTCGAATTCGGTCAGGCCCAGACGGCGCATCACCGCCTGCGACGGCTCGTTGAGCACCGCCGTCATCGAGTAGATCTGGGCCATTCCCAGGCTGCCGAATGCGACGTCCAGGGCCGCGCGCGCCGCCTCGGTGGCATAGCCGTGATGCCAGGCCGTGCGGGCCAGCCGCCAGCCGACCTCCATGCCGCCGGCGCCCGGCACGTCGTCAGGCATCGGGTTGAGGCCGGTGAAGCCGATGAACTGGCCGGTGTGCGCGAGCTCCAGCGCCCACAGCCCGAAGCCCTGGTCCTCGAACCGTTCCTCAAGCCGGTCGATCATTGCGTCGCTTGCCGCCCGGTCCAGGGTGCCGGGAAAGAACCGCATGGTATGCCGGTCGGCGTTGAGCGCTGCGAACGGTTCCCGGTCGCCGTCCTGCCACCGGCGCATTACCAGCCGGCTGGTCTGCAAGCTGTCGAATCTGACGACCGGCACCATGATCATCCTCCAGTAGCGACGGCGCGCTGTAGGGCGTGACGAAACGCTCAGCCCCCAGGATGAGCAGCCCTTCGAATTCCGTCAAACGCATAACCCGGCGCCAGTGACGCGAACCCAGCCGTCACCAGCAGCTCGAGAAGACAGGCGGCAGTCGGTATGCGTCCCACGGTCAGCTTCCAGCCGCCGCGGCCCGCCGGCCAGCTTTCGACGCCGAGCCCGAATGATCTGTATCCGGCCACCGGGGGCCGGCGTCCCGGTGATCGGCATGCTCGAGATGGCCGGTGTGCTCGGCGGGATCGGCGCCCCGGTGGGATGGTGCTGCTGGTCCGGCTGGACCGCGATCCGCGGGTGATCGCGACCCGGCCGGTCTGGCGCAGGCTCGCCGCCGCTGGCCGGGCAGTCGCGGTCACGAGCGGGCTCGGCCTGGTGTCATCGTGATGACCGCGTTAAGGGTCATCCACGGCGGGTGAGGCACCCCGGCGGGGCGCGCGGCCATGGTGGGACTGGAAGAGCATTCGCGCAGCTGTTTCGGGCCGCGCGGGCCACCCATGGACGTTGGGAGCCGGAACGGGCATGGAGAAACCGGGGAGCTCGCGGGCGCCGGCCAACGGGCCCGCGGGGTGACCGTCCAGGTAGGCGATCGCGGGGGCGCGCTGCTGCCGCGCTCGGCGACATCCCCGGCACGTGAGCCGCCCGCGTGAACCGAACGGGATGGCTGCAGGGGTGACACCGGCACCGGGCTCGATGATGGGCTGGACGATACAGCACGCGCGGCATGCAGCCGCGATGGTCAAGCAGGACGGGAACCCCGCCGCGCGGGTCTACGAGAGCATCGGGTCGGACTGCTTCCTGGCGCTGGCGCCGGGCTGGCTG
>DATMMA010000414.1:0-9123 GCA_035570295.1 Streptosporangiaceae bacterium | reverse complement strand
ATGCGCAACGGCATCCCGATGTCGGTCAGCGGGTGCGCGTGGCTGAGCACGACGGGCATGGAGTGGCTGGGCACCTGGACAACAGAGAAGCGGCCCCGGTCGTCTTACCTGCGGTTCGCCGCCGAGTTGCCGAACGAGCGGTGGCAGCCGGGTTCATCCACTATCACCTGGCCGGCGGGACCGAGGTGGAGATCGTGTCCTGGCTCGATGACCACTCCCGCTACGCGCTCAGCGTCACCGCGCACCCGGTCACCACCGGGCAGGTCACCCTGGCCACCTTCCGCGCCGCCTGCGCGAAGTACGGCATCCCGGCCTCCACCCTGACCGACAACGGCAACGTCTACACCACCCGGCTGGCCGGCGGGAAGGGCGGCCGCAACGCCCTCGAGCACGAGCTGCGCCGCCCGGGCGTCACCCAGAAAAACGGCCGGCCCAGCCACCCCCAGACCCAGGGCAAGGTCGAGCGGTTCCAGCAGACCCTGCAGAAATGGCTGACCGCCCGCCCGCCAGCCGCCACCCTGGCCGACCTCCAGGCCCAGCTCGACCAGTTCACCGACCTCTACAACACCCGCCGGCCGCACCGCTCGCTGGAGCACCGGGCCACCCCGGCGGTCGCTTACGCCGCCCGCCCGAAGGCCGTCCCCGGCGACCGCCACGCCGACACCCACCACCGCGTCCGCGCCGACATCATCGACGGCACCGGCACCGTCACCCTCCGCCACGCCGGACGGCTCTATCACATCGGCATCGGCCGCACCCACGCCCGAACCCGCGTCCTCCTGCTCGTCCGCGACCTGGACATCCGCATCATCAACGCCGCCACCGGCGAACTCCTGCGCCAGCTCACCCTCGACACCAGCCGCAACTACCAGCCCACCGGCCGGCCGCCCCGAACAACCCCTTAAACGATCAAGCCCCGAACCCTGATCGTGGGTTCGGGGTCATTCCTATGTCTTGCGACATCACACCGGTGGGGCCGGTGGGATTCGAACCCACACTGGCAGGAACCTAAATCCTGTGCCTCTGCCGTTGGGCTACGGCCCCAGCCTCCCGGCGCTGCCGGGAGCAGCGGTTGCTCAGACGCCGAGTTCCTTGCGCAGCCTAGCTACATGGCCAGTGGCTTTCACCGCGTACTGGGCTTGCTCAATCCTGCCATCCGGGCCGACGACGAAGGTTGACCTGATGACGCCTACTGACTTCTTCCCGTACAGCATCTTCTCGCCGTACGCACCGTACGCCTCGAGCACCTTGCGATCCGGGTCGCTGAGCAGCGGAAAATTCAGGCCGTCCCGCTCCCGGAACTTCGCCAGCTTGGCAGGGCCGTCGGGCGAGATGCCGAGCACCGCGAAACCGGCGGCGGCAAGGCTGGACAGGCTGTCCCGGAAGTCGCAAGCCTGCGTGGTGCAGCCAGGCGTCATTGCCGCCGGGTAGAAGTAGATGATGACCCGCTGACCCTGAAATGAGGAGAGGCTCACCTCGTTCCCGTCAGCATCGGGCAAGGTGAAGTCGGGCGCCGGATCTCCAGGCGCGAGACGCTGCTCAGGCATCTCGGTGTCCTTTCGCTGCACGGTAGTCGCCCAACCGTAGCGGACCGCTCTCCCGCTCCTGGCAAACCATGTACCGCAATCGGTTTTGCGCGGTTTTGCGCTCTTCAAGCATAAGGCTTTTATCTGTAGATTTAGGGCATCGGCCAGACCGGCTATCCGGGCTGCCAACGTAACAGGGACGAGGGTTCGCTGTGACCGCCAATGACTCGGATCGGGACAGGACGGCTGGCACGTCGGCGGGCAACGAAAGTCCGCAGGCTGGCAGTACCCCCGGCGCATGGGACCCGGCCGTGGGTGAAGCCGGGTACGCAAGCCAGACCGGGCAGGCAGGCCAGGCAGAGCCCGCGCCAGGCACGCTGCCGGGCGGGCTGACGTCCGGCTCGCTGGTGCCCGGTATGGCCGTACGAAGTCCGGCGCTGGACTACATGCTGGGCAAGCAACAGCGGCGGGTGCGGCACGTGGCAGCCGTGGCGGCCTCGATCCTGGCGATCGGCGTCGTTGTCGCCGTTGTGGCGACCGCCGCACACGGCGGCGGTAGGAATGCAGGTTCTGCGCAGCTGACCGCGGCGCAGGTCGTGCAACAGGCCGCCCGGCAGCAAAGTAGCGTGAACTCGGAGTCCGCAACAATCAGCGAGCACCTCTCGGGCCAAGTCAACGCGACCATCTCCGGCACGGTCGAATTGCAGCGCAAGCCTCTGCTCATGGCCATGAACTTGACCGCGGGCAGCAAGAGCCAGCCTGTGGCCGTCCACGGAATCATCACGAGCTCCGCGATGTACCTCAAGTTGGGTGGCCCTGCGGGACTGCCGAAGGAACTCGCCACCAAATGGCTCAAGATCCCGCTGACCGGGCTCAAGAAGTCATCTGAGTTCGGAGCCCTAGAACAAGAACTGCAGAACAGCAACCCGAATTCGCAGCTCGCTGGTCTCATTGCCGCGTCACACTTGCGCGTGGTCGGCACACAAGTCGTTAGTGGCGTCACGACAACCAAATACGACGGTTCGTTCGTGCCGGCCGGTGCGGTAAAGGCGCTACCTGCCGCACTGCGTAATGTGCTCGGACCGTACCTGAAGCTGATCAAGGGTCAGGTCCCGTTCAGCGTGTGGATCGACAGCAGCCACCACGTCCGTAAGTTCCAGGAAACCGAGAGCATCGGCAATGTGACGGTCGTCGTTGTGTGCACGTACGGGTCGTTCAACCAGCCAGTGAAGATCGCTCTCCCGCCGCCGCGCCAGGTGTATTCGCCGCCCGCTAGCGTCCTCAACGACTGACCTGGGCGACGACCAGCGACTCGCGTCCTCTTAGTTCACCAGGGCCGCGATGACCGGTGCGAGCCCGCGCAGCGCCTTACCGCGGTGACTGATGCGGTCCTTGTCTGCCGGATCCATCTCGGCAGTAGTGATGTCGGCTGAGCCGGGCACGAAGATCGGGTCGTAACCAAACCCGTTCTGGCCACGCGGCTCGCGGATGAGCCGGCCGGTGACGACGCCCTCACTGACATGCTCCCGGCGGCCTGGCAGCACCAGCGCCGCGGCGCAAACGAACTGTGCTCCGCGCCGCTCGTCTGGCACGTCAGCTAGCTGGGCGAGCAGCAGGCGCAAGTTCGCCGCGTCATCGCCGTGCCTGCCGGACCAGCGGGCGGACAGGACGCCGGGCATCCCGTTCAGCGCGTCGACGCAGATGCCGGAATCGTCAGCGACTGCAGGCAGGCCGGTGAACCGCGCGATGGCATGCGCCTTCAGCAGCGCGTTCGCCGCGAACGTGGCACCCGTCTCGGCCACATCCGGAGCGCCGGGAAATTCCGCCAGGCCGGATACCTGCACGTCCACGTGGCCAGCCGCGAGGATCCGGGTCAGCTCGATTACCTTGTGCGGGTTGGCGGTGGCCAGCACGAGACGGGCGGCAGTCGTCCCGCCGGGCGCCGTGGTCGCAGCCTCGGTCATACTCCGAGCGCAGCCTGCTGGAGCGCGGTCAGCTCGGTGCAGCCGGCCACTGCCAGATCAAGCAGCTGGTCCAGCAGCTTGCGGTCGAACGGCTCGCGTTCCGCAGTCCCCTGCACCTCGACAAATCTGCCGTCGCCGGTACAGACCACGTTCATGTCCGTCTCAGCGGCGACATCCTCGTCGTAGCACAGGTCGAGGCGTGGCTGACCGTCGACGATGCCGACGCTGACCGCCGCCACCGACGCGACCAGGGGCTCGCCCTTCGTGCGCTTGCGGCCCTTCAGCCAGCTGATTGCGTCAGCAAGAGCCACGTACCCGCCGGTGATCGCGGCGGTCCTGGTGCCGCCGTCAGCCTGCAGGACGTCGCAGTCGATGATGATCGTGTTCTCACCGAGCGCCTTCGGGTCGATGCACGCGCGCAGCGAACGCCCCACAAGCCTGGAGATCTCGTGCGTGCGGCCGCCGATCTTGCCCTTGACCGACTCGCGGTCGCTGCGCGTGTTAGTTGACCTCGGCAGCATGGCGTACTCGGCAGTGACCCAGCCCTGGCCGCTCCCCCGGCGCCAGCGCGGCAGTTCCTCCTGAACGCTGGCGGCGCACAGCACCCGCGTCGCGCCGAACTCGACCAGCACCGATCCCTCGGCGTGCGCCAGCCAGTTCCTGGTTATCTTGACATCCCGCAGCTGATCCGGCTGTCGTCCGTCTGGTCGTGACATGGTCGCCAGCCTAGTGCTACCAGCCGGCTCGCTCCGGCGTGCCGGCCTCGATCCAGCTGTAGGCCCTGGCCACTCCCTCATCCAGCGGCGTCGTAGCCGCCCAGCCAAGGTCCCGCTGGGCGCGGTCCGAAGCCAGCGCGCCGCGCAGCAGCTCGCCCGGTCTGGCCGGCGCGAACACCGGGTCGATGGCGCGACCTGCCACTTTCGCGATCACCCGGATCAGCTCGAGAACGCTGACCTCGGTACCACTGCCGATGTTCCAGGTGCCCGGCCGACCGCTGTCCGCGGCCGCCAGGAACGCGCCCACGGCATCGCCGACATAAACGTAGTCTCTCGTCTGCCGGCCGTCGCCGTAGACCGTCGGGCGCTCTCCTGCGAGCGCCTGCGCGCAAAAGATGGCCACGACTCCGGCAGCGCCGGCCGGATCCTGCCGGGGACCGTACACGTTGGCGAATCTCAGCACGGCGTGGGTGGTGCAGTGCAACCGGTTGTAAAGCTGGACGTATTGCTCGCCGCAGTGCTTGGCAACGCCGTACGGCGATTCGGGCAGCGGAAGAACGTCCTCGCGAGACGGTATGGGCGCGTCGCGGCCGTAGATCACCGCGCCAGTGGAGCAGAACAGCACCCTGGCCCCGGTGGCACGCGCCGCCTCCAGCACATTGACCGTGCCGATGACGTTTGCTTGCGCATCGAGCGCGGGCCGGGCGACCGATACCCGGACGTCGATCTGCGCCGCAAGGTGGCAGATCAGCTCAGGACGGTAGTCATCGACGAGAGCCGCCAGCAGGTCAGCCTCGGTGACGCTCACCTTATGCGTAAGCGCCTGCCCGGGCACCCGACCCGGCCTGCCAGTCGACATGTCGTCGGCGATGGCTACCTCGTCTCCCCTGGCCAGCAGGGCATCAGCGAGATGCGAGCCGATGAACCCGGCGCCGCCGGTGACGAGCACGCGCATGGCAGAGCAGTCTATGCGCGCGGCTGCGGCTACTGGCCACCGAGAAGCCGGAGGCCTGAGCTAGCCAGCCGGAGCGGCCCGCTGAACGCTTCCGAGGCCTGCTCAAGGCAGGTCGCCGGGTCGTTCCAAGGCACCAGGTGGGTGAGCACGAGCTCGCCGGCGCCAGCTCTCGCCGCATGCTCGCCCGCCTGCCGCGCGGTCAGGTGCAGGTCAGCCGGAAGACCGGGCCCGTCGGTGAACGACGCCTCGCTCAGCAGCACATCGGCCCCGCGGGCCAGCTCGACCAGTTCATCGCACGGCCCGGTGTCGGCCGAGTAGGCGAGCACCTGACCCGCGTGCTCGATCCTGAAGCCAAAGGTCTCGACCGGGTGATTCACGTGCGCCGTGGTGATCCGCAGCGGGCCGATCTCGATCTGGCCGGCTGTCAGCGTGGTGAAGTCGAAGGCATCCGGCATCCCCAGGTGATCGCTGCCCAGCGCCCTGGACAGCCGCTCAGCAGTGCCGGGCGGTCCGTACACTCCGATCCGCGGCTGCGGCCCGTCCGGGTGGTAGTTCTGGAAGACCGAGTAACCGCACATGTCGAGGCAATGGTCGGCGTGCAGGTGACTCAGGCAGATAGCGTCCACGTCGGCGAGCCGCGTGTACCGCTGCAAGGCGCCCAGCGCGCCGTTTCCGATATCGAGCACGAGCCGGAAATCACCGGTATCGATCAGATAACAGGATGCCGGGCTCTCCGGACCCGGAAAGCTCCCGGACCAGCCCACGATCGTTAGCTGCACGGCTGCTCACCATAGCCGCAGCGGATCATGCTCACCGAAGCGGCCCTGTGCCCGCCTCGGCAGCCCGTGGCCCCCCGCGCCGCCCGGGCAGCCGAAACCTGTCGACAGAAGCGGTCCTCCCACTATCATCCCCAAAACGGCATTCTGGACGACCAGTGCCGACGGCGAGGCCAGCGCCCGCGGAGGTGTCATGACCGACCAGTCCACCGACTCCGAGCTCGCCGTCCCCGCAGCGCTAGACGAGCCATCGGTGCACGTCAAAGCCGGCTGGATCACCGGACTCAGCCTGGCGAGCCTGGGCATGTGGATGGCCTCGCTGACGCCAATCCAGGTCCTGCTGCCGATCCAATTGCAGAACATTGACAGCAAGCACAAGATTCAGGCTCTCGCGATCGTTTCCGGCGTCGGCGCGGTTGCCTCGGTGCTTGCCACGCCGATAGCCGGCGCCCTCTCCGACCGGACCACCTACGCTTTCAGTTTCCTGGGGCTGAACGGGCGGCGGCACCGCTGGACGCTGATCATGGCCCTGCTCGGCGCGGTCAGCATGCTGCTGCTCGCGCACCAGCGGACGGTGGCCGGCGTGGCCATCTTCTGGGTACTGTTCAGCGCATTCCAGAACGGCGAGTACGCCAGCCTCAGCGCCGCCGTCCCCGATCACGTGCCGGTGCGCCAGCGAGCGACGGTGGCCGGCTGGGTCGGCATGCCGCAGGCGCTGGG
This sequence comes from Streptosporangiaceae bacterium, assembly GCA_035570295.1. GTDB lineage: Bacteria > Actinomycetota > Actinomycetes > Streptosporangiales > Streptosporangiaceae > JAJYUU01. The sequence continues at coordinate 2,466 of DATMMA010000414.1, read as the reverse complement.
CCTGGTCGTGGGCACTATTCTCGTCGTCCTGGTGCTGGGCAGCAGCGTGGTCAGCAGCTACTACGTCATGGGCGTGCTGTTCTTCGCGCTGGTGATCCCGTTCGTCTTCCTGACTCCGGACCACCCGCTCGATCCGCGGCACGCGGACGCGTTCTCCTGGCGGAAGCTGGCGCAGGCGTACTGGATCAGCCCGCGCGAATATCCCGACTTCGCCTGGGCCTGGCTGACCCGCTTCCTCGCCTCGCTGGCGATCGCAATGGGCACCCTCTACCTGCTGTATTTCCTGCGCGACAAGGTGAAGCTCTACCATCATGACCACATCAATGCGACGACCGGACTGCTGATCCTGATCGTGATCTACACCGTCTGCGTGGTGCTCACGGCCGTGGTCGGCGGGATCTACTCCGACCGGATCGGCAAGCGGAAGATGATCGTTACAGTGTCCGGCGCGCTGATGGGCGTTGCCGCCCTGCTGCTGACCTTCGTGGAGAACTGGGACGCCGCACTCGTCGCCGCTGTCCTGTTCGGCATGGGCTTCGGCGCCTACCTCGCCGTGGACCAGGCGCTCATCACCCAGGTTCTGCCTGCCGCCGCAGACCGCGCCAAGGACCTCGGCATCATCAACATCGCCATCGTCGGCCCGGCCGCCATCGGCGCGGCCATCGCCGGACCGCTGGTAACACTTGGCGGCTACCCAACGCTGTTCGGCGGCACCGCAATCGTCGCCGCGCTCGCCTCGATCTTCGTCTGGCGGATTAAGAGCGTCCCGTAACAACCAGGCGGGAACGCGCGCTCGCCGGGCTGGCGGCCGCCGACCCGACGCGGCACTGCTCGCTGATGGCACCGCTAGGCGCGGACGGCCGGCCCTTCGCTCCCGGCCGGTACCGCTGACTCGCTTGCCATGACGCGCAGCCGCCCCCGGCCGACCCTGGCCAGCTGCCTGCTCTGCGCGACCAGGCGCCCAGCCGCGTCCCACACCTCGGCTTCCTCGTCGAACCAGCCGCCACTGACACGGCGGCACCGCGCTGCCACCTGGAGCGGCCCTGGCACCGGCACGCCGCGCATATGCCAGGTCAGCGCGACGGTCGGCGCCCAGCCGGTCGCGCCGAGGCCGAACACCACCGGCGGCAGCGCGTCCACGGCCATCGCCAGCAGCAGGGCGTCGGGGTCGCGGTGCTCTCGCAGCCGGACGTAGCCGCGCATCTCCGGCACGCCCGACGGCTCGTGCTGCCGCCAGCCAGTACAGGCCGGGTCAAGCAGCACCTCGACGTGCGCGGCGAACCCCGCAGTCCCGTCGGCCGCCACCGTGCCGGGCCAGCTGCCGAGGTCCAGGCAATCAGCGACGTCGGCAATCCGCGGCCGCTCGCCGGTCCAGTCGAGTAGCTGCGAGCTGGCCGGTTCCGCTCCGTCAGCAGCGCCCGGGCTGGCCGCTACGGTGCTGGCTGCGATTGGCCCAGTAAGCAGCGTTCCCGTGGTTATGGTGGTATCCAGCACCGTCTGCCCGTCCTGCACGAGTGCTGCCCGCGCTATCGAGGCGGTCTTGCCCTGCTTTAGCCAGCTGACGTGCACCTCGGCGGCCGCCAGCTGCGGGACTCTGAGGAAGTTGGCACTGGTAGCGACCGGGTGCGGATGCGGCGAGCAATCCAGTACGGCGCGCAGCACGGTCGCCATCAGCGCACCGCCGTTGACCGCAGGCGGGGTCACGCCGCCCGGCGCGACGAGGGCGAACCGGCGGTCTGCCGCCGCGTCGTACAGCCCTTCGGTGCGAAGGCTGACCGCCGTCGCCTCGTCAAATGCTGTCATCCGACCTGACTTGCCCTTCTTGAGGTGGGTCGTCGGCGGCGCGTCATGCCGGTCCGCCTCGCATTGCACTGCTGACCGCCCAAAGACCGGCTGAGCTGTCTCCAGCTGCGCTGTGTCCGGCCGCACTGGCAGTCACGCCCAGAGCTGGCCCTCCAGCCTTGCCTCGGCCTCGGCCAGCGTCCCGGCGTAGGCGCCGGTCGACAGGTACTTCCAGCCAGCGTCTGCGATGATCATGGCGATGTCGGCGCGCTGACCGGCCGCTTGCGCCTTCGCGGCCAGCCCTAGGGCCGCGTGCAGCACGCAGCCAGAGGAGATGCCCGCGAACATCCCCTCTTCCGACAGCAGCTCCCTGGTACGGCGCAGCGCGTCCCCCGACGAGACCGAGAAGCGCGAAGTCAGAACTGACTCGTCGTAAAGCTCCGGCACAAACCCCTCGGACAGGTTCCGCAGGCCGTACACCAGCTCGCCGTAACGAGGCTCGGCGGCGACGATCTGCACGCCCGGCACATGTTCAGTTAGGAACCGGCCCGTGCCCATCAGCGTGCCCGTGGTGCCGAGCCCGGCCACGAAATGGGTGATCTCCGGCAGGTCCGCAAGCAGTTCCGGCCCGGTCGTCTCGTAGTGCGCGCGGGCGTTCGCCTCGTTGCCGTACTGGTAGAGCAT
>DATMMA010000413.1:0-3886 GCA_035570295.1 Streptosporangiaceae bacterium | reverse complement strand
CCTGAGCTGCGCGACCTGGGGGACCAAGCACTGGCGGGTCGAGATGCTCGAGGCTGCGACGCCGGAGGAGTTCACGCCCGACGGGAGCAAGGTGGTCCTGCCCGGAGGCCCCTACTGGGCGGTCAAGGACCCGGTGATCGTCATTCAGGATGGAACTTGGCACCTGTGGGCGTCGGTGCACCCGCTCGATGATCCGGCCAGCACCGACCGGATGACCACGGACTATGCGACGAGCCAGGACGGCATCTCCTGGACCTGGCACGGTCACGCGCTCAGTCCGCGCCCCGGCGAATGGGACGCGCGCGGCGTCCGGGTTTCCGCAGTCCAGTTGACTCCGGGCGGTGTGATGGCGTACTACGACGGCAGGGCCAGCGCGGAGGAGAACTACGAAGAGCGGACCGGGCTCGCGGTCGGCGCTCTGCCGGGCAGTCTGGCCGCGACGGGTTCGGCTCCGGTTGCGCAGGCGCCCGGCGGCGGCGGACTGCGCTACCTGGACATCGTCGATCTGGGTAGTGGCCGTCAGCGGCTGTATTACGAGCTGACCAGGCCGGACGGCCTGCACGAGCTGCGGACCGAATTGCGCCATCTGGGCGGTACTGATCTAGCGTCGACGGTCTCGGCTGCCTGACAACATCAGCGGTAAAGCTTTCATATTTGATTATTTAATATGTCATGCGGACTTTCTGCGGAGCACGGAGCTCAGCGGCTAGAAGTCGCGCGGGCGGCCATTGCGTGCCTGCCGCTGTCCTGCTGGCCGGGCGCCGACCAGGCCGCCTGAGTTGCCTCGCGGCTGGACCCAGTGATTGAAGTCGTCGCCCGTGAGGTCGCTGAGCAGCCGGATATCCGACTCGAAGTACGGGATTAGCGACTGCCGCTGCTCCCAGGTCAGCGGCCGCCGCGGCGCCGCACCGTCTTGCAGGCGGCTCTCCAACCGGTCGATCATCCCCTTCCCCGCATGGCCGGGCACCCGAGCGACCATGGCCGAGCCTGCCCGCACGATGGTGGACAGGGTCTGGTGCCGCCAGGTGTGCTCAGGATCAGCGGTCACGTTCTCCAGCGGTACCTCGGCCACTACTCCCTGCGCGACGCCCAGGAATGCGCAGATCCGGTCCAGCGTCCTGCGCGGATCGCCGACCAGATCCCGGTACCTGAAGACCAGCACCCGTCCTTGCGGGAACACCGAGTAGAGGTGCTGCAGCTGCTGTCCGTACAGGCCGAGGCGCTTGTAGTGCCAGAAATCCGCCCAGCCAGCGGCGATCCGCCGATCCTCGGCGGCGCAAGCCTGGACGAAGTCGCCGATCGGGTCAAGGCCGGCCGACCACAAGTGGGTCCAGTTCGAGTGGGCCCGCTCGACCGGGTCACGCAGCACGACGATCAGCCTGGCAGCAGGGATGAGTGTCTTGATCCGCTGCTGTGCATCTCGTCTGTACAGGTAGAACGGAGTGGACTCGCCGCGTAGGGCACCTGGCGGAGCGGCATCAAACAGCGCCTCGTAGTCGGATCGCCGCCAGATGTGCTCACGGTAGGTCTTGGCGTCACCGGGCCCGCCTTGCGTTGGCGGCGGGCCATCAGTAAGGAAATACTTAGGCTCCTTTACGGCCGATAGGTACAGCCCAGGATGCTGGGCGAGCGCTGCGTGCAGGGCCGTCGTGCCCGATTTCGGCGCGCCCGCCACGAGGAAGTCTGGCAGCGCCACTACGTCCTCCAGGCAATCTACGTCGCCCATCTTATTAGTAGGATCTATGCGTCTTGGAAGGAGCTTGCTCTAGCAGGAACTCCGCGTCGCGAGCCGCTACGCCAGTCAGCGCGGCGCTAACGCATCCGCCTGTCTGAGCCCCCGCGGACTCTTCATGGATCTGAGTCGAATTCGTGGCGGTTATGCCCGATGTGTGGTCACCAAACCCATGAGACCAGCCGGAACTGCCGGTCCGGCCAGCCCGCCCGGGCTGAGGTTCACTGTCGTACCCCGTCGGTAGCCTGCTGTCCAGGACATTCGATCCGGGTGAGCAACGAGTCCAGTGGGAGGTCGGACATGAGCACCGCAAACCAGACATTGACCGGCGAGCGAGCCGACCTCCGGGAGACGCTCGCCAAGCACCGGCACTTCCTGCGGTTCACTGCCCGCGAATTGACGGACGAGCAAGCGGCGAACCGGACGACCGTCAGCGAGTTGTGCATTGGCGGCCTCATCAAGCACGTTGCCGCAGTCGAGCGGCAGTGGGCCAGGTTCATTGTGGAGGGGCCGTCAGCAATGGGGGGATGGGATGACGAAGCCTCGATACAGGCTTGGTCCGACGGTTTCCGGATGCTGCCGGGCGAGACGCTGTCGGGCCTGCTAGATGAGTATGCGGCGGCCGCGACGCAGACGGACGAACTGCTCGCCTCGCTGACAGACCTCGACGCAGCTCAGCCCCTTCCGCAGGCGCCCTGGTACGAGCCAGGTGCAAGCTGGTCGGCGCGGCGCGTGCTGCTGCACGTCATCGCTGAGACCTCTCAGCACGCCGGGCACGCAGACATCATCCGGGAAGCCATAGACGGCGCTAAGACAATGGGCTAGCGGGCCTCGGGCTCGGGCTTTCGGGCTCGGGCTTTCGGGCTCGGGCTTTCGGATTCCGTCGCAAGTTCGGTGCGCTGCCCCGCAGCGTGTTCACCGCTGCGCTTCTTCACTACGGACCCCGCCGCCCCGGACGACCATAGGCCGGCCCGGCTAACCCAACGCGGCTGACAACCTGGCCGCGGGTAGATGATCAGGTTGTGGCAGACCAGGAAAACCGGGAGCCGCCGCCGGGGCTGCGCCCGATGCTGGCTACCGCAGGCACCCTGCCGTCAGACGACGCTGGCTGGGCGTACGAGATGAAGTGGGACGGCCTGCGCGCACTGGCGTTCATTTCGGGTGGCAAGGTCAGGCTTACCTCGCGTACGACTCGCGACATCACCCACGTCTACCCGGAACTGGCAGGCCTCGCTGCGGCGGCCGGGGCGAGCCAAGCGGTCCTTGATGGCGAGATCGTGGCGTTTGGCGGCGGCGAGTGGCCCGATTTCGAAGCGCTGCAGCAGCGAATGAACATCGCCTCGGCCGCGCAGGCGAGACAACTCGCCGCCGACGTTCCAGTCAGCTATCTGGCTTTCGACTTGCTGTGGCTCAATGGCCGTGCCCTGCTCGAGCAGCCGTACTCGCGGCGCCGGTCGCTCCTGGAAGGCCTCGGCCTGAGCGCGGCCCACTGGCAGGTGCCGCCGTCCTTCACCGGCGAGTCCGGCGCCAACGTGCGGGCAGTGTCTCGCGAGCACGGCCTCGAAGGGGTGATGGCCAAGCGCATCCGGTCGCGTTACGAACCGGGCCGCCGATCAGCCGCTTGGCGGAAGATCAAGAACGTCCACCGGCAGGAGGTCGTGATCGGCGGCTGGAAGCCGGGCGAGGGCGGCCGGGCGGGCTGGATCGGCTCGCTGCTCGTTGGCGTGTACGAGGACGAGCAGTTTGTCTACGCCGGGCACGTCGGGACTGGGTTCAGCCAGCAAACGCTGCGGATGCTCGGTGCGAGGCTGGAGCCACTGAGCCGCGACGACTCGCCGTTCGGAACGAGCATTCCTCCCGAGGACGCGCGGTTCGCGCGCTGGATAGAGCCAGTGCTCGTCGCCGAGGTGGCGTTCGCGGGCTGGACCAAGTCCGGCCGGCTGCGCGCGCCGGCCTATAAGGGCCTGCGTGACGACAAGGATCCAACCGAGGTGACCCGTGAGCCCTGACCCGCAGAAAGTTCAGGTGGAAATCGACGGACGGAGGCTCTCGCTGTCCAACCTGGACAAAGTGCTGTACCCCGAGTCCGGCTTCACCAAAGCGCAAGTCATCGACTACTACCACAGGATCTCGCCGGTAATGCTGCCGCACATC
>DATMMA010000412.1:0-22115 GCA_035570295.1 Streptosporangiaceae bacterium | reverse complement strand
GGCCTGCGAACTCGGCGAGCTGGCCGGAAGGAACGCCTGATTGTTGCCCTGGGTGACGCTGGACAGCGACGGAAGCTGACTTGATGCGGCTATTGCTCCGGCTATCCAGATCAGCAGCACTAGCCAGCGAAACCGCACGCTAAACCGGCCGATCCCCCCGTAGATCGCATCGACGCGCATGAGCAGCGATACTACGTGACGTAGGTACCCGCGCAGCCCCCGACCTGCTGAGGTTCAGCCGCCTCAGCCGGTTGCTTCACCGTCGCTTTGCCTTCCGTTCCTGGAGCTGAGCGGGCGGATGCCCATCGCGATGGCGGCAGCGCAGCCGGCCGCTACGGCCAGGACCGCGAAGGCGACCGTCCCGTCCGCGTGTTCCCCGCCGGTCCGGCCAGTCAGGTGCAACGCGAGCGTGACCAGGGCGATGCCGAAGGTCGTGCCGATGCCGCGGGCCATGTTGACCAGTCCGCCCAGGACTGCAGCAGAGCTGGCCGCGGCGCTGCGCATGATCACCGCGTTGTTGGCGGGCACGAATACGCCAAGGCCGAGCCCGGCAAGGCCGAGCAGCACGACGAGCCCGACAGTTGATCCAGCCGAGAAAATGAGCATGACCAGCGCAACTGCAGAGACTGCGGCCCCGATGCAGCCCCTGACCCTGTTCGGCAGGCTGGCCGGGAACGCCCACTCTGCGGTCAGCGCGGCCACCCCGAAGCCGACCGGCAGCGCGGACAAGATCAGGCCCGTTCTTGCCGCGTTCCCGTGCCCGTCGAGAAGTTGCGGCACCAGCACGAGCGGGCCGAACAGGGCAAGGTAGCCGAGGAACGCGCCGGCCAGGCCGAGTACTAGCCGGGGCGAGTGCAGCAGGGCGGACGGGATCAGGGGGAACCGGGCACGGAGCTGCCGGACCGCGAACGCCAGGCCTGCGGCCAGCGCGACCACGACCATCACCAGTGCGAACCAGCCTGGCGCAGGCAGCCCTGCGATCACCGACAGGGCCACCAGCAGCGCCGTCGTCGCGGTCCCGAGCAGGGCAGCGCCGGGCCAGTCGAAGTATTCGAAGCGGCTGCGCTGGCGGGTGCGCGGCAGCAGGTAGCGCCCGGCGACGACGGCCAGGATGCCGACCGGCACGTTGATCCAGTAGACCGCGCGCCAGCCCACCGTCTGGGTGAGCAGGCCGCCGAGAGTGGGCCCGAGACCGAGGCCAAGGGACTGGGCCGCCGCCTGGACACTGAGTGCAAGCCGCATCCGCTCCCGCGGGACGCTGGTGGTGACGAGCGCGACGCTATTGGATTGCAGCATGGCGGCGCCTGCGGCCTGGAAGAGCCGGGAGCCGATCAGGATGCCGAGCGACGGCGCCAGCCCGCAGGCAGCTGACCCGATCGTGAAGACGACGAAGCCGTAGCCGTAGATGAGCTTGCGCCCGGCGCTGTCGGCGAGGCGGCCGGCCGGCGTGACGAGCGCCACCAGAAGCAGCAGGTAAGCGAGGGACACCCACTGAACCGCAGCGAGCGGCTCGGCGAAATCGTGCTCCATCGGCCGGAACGTCAACGTGACGATGCTCGCGTCCAGCTGGCCCATGAATGCACCGAAACAGACGACCCCGACCGCCAGCCACGGCGCGCGCGGGTTGCCCCGAACGACCTGCGGACGCGGCGACTCCGTGCGCAGGCCGTCCAGCAATGTACTTCTGTAACTGAACATTTCTGTTACAGATATTAGTTTCTCGCGGGCAACGATGCGAGCCGGTAGCAAGGCGATTATCGTCAGGCAGCGTGCCATCCAGCCGTATCGTGAATACTCAGCCGTCGGTGCTGGTCAGCAGCGCTGGTTAGGGGACCAGTGCTGACCCGTCACGGTGTACTAAGCCCGAATGTCTCCGGACATGCCGGGCGAGGTGCTGGTCTGTCAGCGGTAATGCCGGCAGACTCGTCTAGGGCATGTCCGTGCCCCGCCTCTGCGCGGCCGGGCAGCCGCCAGGAGGGACACCGATGCAGGAACTGCGCCTCGTCGCAGTGAGCGAGGACGGCAGTTACGCCATCCTCGCGGTGCCGGGGCGGAGTGGCCGGTTCCTGTTGCCCATCGACGAGCGGCTGAGGACGGTGGCCAAGGGTCAGTTCTCCCGGCTCGCCCAGTACGAGATCGAAGTGGAGAATCCGTTGCGACCCAAGGAGATCCAGGAGCGCATCCGGGCTGGCGAGACGGCAGATCAGATCGCAGACGCAGCAGGCATACCACCGGACAAGATCCGCCGGTTTGAGGGGCCGATCCTCGCCGAGCGCCAGTACCAGGCGCAGCAGGCGCAACGGGCAACTATCCGCGGCCGGGGCGACTCAGGACCCGGGCCGCGACTGGGCGACGTCGTGGCCGAACGTCTGACGGCCGCAGGCGCCAGCGCGGAGGCGGCCGAGTGGGACTCGCGCAAGCGGCCCGACGGGAACTGGCAGGTCCAGCTGCAGTTTGTCATTGGCGGCCGGGCTGGCAGCGCGGAGTGGATCTATGACCCGCGGCGGCGGCACGTGATCCCTGACGACGACCAGGCCGTCCGGCTGTGCCTGCCGCAGGAAGAGTGGGCTGCGATCACGTTCGCCGAGCGCGCGCGGACCACCGCGACGGTCACGCCGATCGGGTCAAGGCAACATGGCCCGTTCGCGGATTCCGGGCGAGAGGTAGAGCGCCGGACCGCACCGGCTCTGCCTCGCGCCAGGGCTGTCGCGACCGAACCGGAGCCTGTGCCCGCCGACCCTGCCGTACCGGGGCTGACGGATCACGGCGATGACAGCCGCCAACCCGGCCAGGCAGCCGCGGCGGGCGGGACGGACCAGGCCGATGCGCCCGTTCCGGCAAAGAAGGCGGGCAGGGGCAGGCGCGCCTCAGTGCCGTCCTGGGACGAGATCATGTTCGGCACGTCACGGCAGCAGGACTAGGCGCGCTCGCGATTAAGCCTGCCCGCAACAGGGGGCGGCTACCATGTGCCGAGCGTGGTTCATGCTCGGGACACACATTCAGGCTCGGGACAAGGGTGAGGCAGCGTGCGCCGGTGCGCAGGCCAAGGCGGCGGCCGTTATGGCAGGTCGGTAGCTGCGTCGCTGGCATCGCTGGTGGCTGCCAGCGTGCTGCTCGGCGGTTGCGGGCTGCTGAGCAAGCCACATACGCTGACGGCCGCGGCCCCGCTGACCATGTCGGTAACAAGTCCGGACTTCACAGGCAACGTCATTCCGCCCTCGCTCACCTGTCGGGGCAGGCCCGGCGAGAGCGGCCCGTCAATTTTCTGGTCCGGCGCGCCGCGGGGCACCAAGTCCATAGCTCTGGTGGTCGACGACGCGGCCGCGCCGATCTCGCCGCGGGTGTACTGGATCGCTTACGACATCAGCTCCAGCACGACCGACCTGGCGCTCGGAAAGGCTCCGCCGCGCGCCAGGGTTGCCCAAAACAGCGCTGGCAAAACCCAGTACGACCCGCCGTGCCCTGGCAACTCGCCGCACAGTTACCGGTTCACGGTGTACGCGCTCAACACGGTCTTCGGTTCGGCGCTCCCAGCCAACTCGCAATTGCTTGTTGCCTGGACGATGATCGCTCAGCATGTCATCGCGCGCGGCACTTACACCGCGCATACGCTGCCCGGCGATTCGGCCGGAACTACAGCTGCCATTAAATACATTAAGTAATCGCGCGACTCCGGGCCGTCGACACACGCGGGTAAAGTTTCCGAATTGCGTGACAAGGCGTATAGCGTCCGACACAATCGCTGTTCAGCAGGTCAGGCTTTCCGATTCATCGAGGGTGCTTGCACATCAGGGGGAGACTCGCGTAGATGGCCGCGCGGGTCTGGCTAGCGCCGCCCCGAGGCCACGTCAGTGGGATGGTGTGATGATCACTACGATCTTGGAAGTCCTCGTGGCTGTGGTCGTGCTGATCGTGATTATCGCCGTTGCTGCCCTGCATTTCCTGCGGGCCGACGACTCCGACACCTTCGACGACATGCCTGAGGAGCCGCGCAAGACGCGCCGGCACCCAGCCGAGTCTCATCCGCCCGAGGAGCCGGGGCCGGCCGAGCGCCGAGTGCGCCGGCCTGAGCCGGTCAGCGAGCGCCGAACCGCTGATGGCCGCGGTCCACGGCAACCCAGGTACGGCAACCCCGGCGCGGGGAGCCAGCGCCCGGTCCCGGTCGGCGCCCGGCAGGCTAGCTCTGCCCGCGGCACGGACCCTGACCCGGCTACCGGCTGGGAGTCCCTTTCCGACGTCGATTACTGGGCGGAAGTTGCCTCCGACAAGCCGCTCACGCCTGCCGAGGCCTCTGGGGCTCCGGCGAAGCGGGGACGGCGTGCCATCGAGCCCAAGGCCGACGCGCCGCGTGCCGCTGACCTGTCGGCCAGTCGCGCTGACTCGGGTCAGCTGCCGGCGCGGCAGCGATCCCAGTCCCGGCCCGGCGCTGCTCCGTACGGTGCCGAGGCCGCCACCCAGAACCTTGCGGCGCTGGCCCGCCTGGGCGATCAGCCACCGCCCTCTCAGCAGCGCGCCTTGCCGTCACGCAATGGATCGCCGTCCCGTCCCGCCCGAGCCCTGGGCCCGTCACAGCCGGCGATCCCGCCGAACGGCCAGCGCCCTGGGCAGGGCAACGGTCAGCGCCCTGGCAGCGGCTCCCGGCCGGGCGGGAACAGCCGCGGCGCTGGTCCGCGGGCGCTGCCACCGGCTCCGCCGCAATCGCCGGCGGCACATTCATCGCACCCAGGCGCGCAAGCCAGGCCACCGCTGCCGATGGACGACGACCCGCTCACAAGCCCGTCGTTCCCGGCCATCAACACCTCGGATAGCAGGTCGTATCGCACGCGCTCGCGCTCGGATTCCGGGCCGGCCCGCCAGCTTCCCGACTACCCAGGTCAGACGAGCGCTCCGGGCGGGTACCCGGTCCAGCCCGGTGCGACTGCGGCCCGGCACGTACCGGCGCAATCGGCTCCGCCCGCGGCCAACCCGTACGGCAGCTACGTGAGCGCCCCGCAGCCGAGCTATCCCGAGCAATCAAACGCGCACCTGGACGCCGCCGCCTACGGCACCGGCTACGCAGCCGGCCAGCAGGCAGTCGCCGCCGCCAACTGGTACGGCAGCACTGACGCCAACCAGGCAAACGGCTACCTGCCGGGGACTGGCAACGGCGCCGGGAACGGGCACGCGCCGGCCGATTACGGCAACGGCTACCCGGGCTACCAAGGCGGGCAGCCCGCGCTGCCAGCCGGAGGCTACGGCCAGCCCGGTCACCCAGGCCCGTACGATCAGCGCGGCTATCACCGGCCTGATGCGGCCTACGGCCAGGATGGATATGAGGCATACCCCGGTTACGGCGGTGCCGCGCGTTAGCCGGGGCGCGCGACAGGTAGCGGCCCGCTTAGCGCCGCGCTTGGTGAGGTCGCGTTTGCCGATCGCATGCTTACCGATGCCGGGCTTGACAACACCCCGCGGTCAGCGCCCACAATGTGCCGACCCCCTAAGCAGGTGACATGCATCCCGGTGCCAGAGACCACGCGCGTAGTTATCACTTGCACAAGCTCGCTACGGCGCTCGACACCGAGGGCTTCCACGCGACGGTAAAGACGTCATACCCTGCTGCGCTGCACGTTTTCATGCCGGGTGCGTCCATGCTTGCCGAAAGCATCGACTGCGTACCGGGCACCGACGATGACGGCCGCTTGCATTGGTACTACCGCTGGTCCTGGGGCGAACTGCTGCACGACGCCAGTGACCCGCCCGCTGCCGCGGCCAAAATCGCCGGGGTGCTTTCGGCTCGCTAACTCACCGGCCGGCCCGCGGGCAGCCTGGCGGCGTGACCTGCGCCATAGCCACGGTAACCTGTCCAGACCTGCAGCGGCCCCGGGTGCGGCAGGCCGACGGCTCAGCGGAGCGGAGGGATCGTGACGTGCTAGTTGCGCAGGCGAGCAGGCTGAGCAACGTCAGGTACGACATACGCGGGCCGGTTTTGCGGCGAGCTCGCGAGCTAGAGACCGCCGGACACGAGATCATCAAGCTCAACCTTGGCAACCCGGCCCCTTTTGGCCTGGACGCGCCCGAAGACGTCCTCAGCGGCGTTGCCAAGCACATCACCGAAGCACAGGGCTACTCCGATGCCCGCGGCATCCAGCCAGCCCGTGAGGCAGTAGCCCAGTTTTTCGACCGCCGCGGCGTCAGCGGGGTCACGCCCGACGACGTCTTCCTGGGCAACGGGGTCTCCGAGCTCATCGTGATGGCCCTGCAGGCGCTGCTCAACGCCGGCGACGAGGTCCTGGTACCCAGCCCGGACTATCCGCTGTGGACCGGCGCGATCAACTTGTGCGGTGGCAGCGCGGTTCATTACCGCTGCGACGAGCAGGCGGACTGGAACCCGGACCTCGAGCACCTGGCCAGCCGGATCACCGAGCGCACCAGAGCACTGGTCATCATCAATCCGAACAACCCGACCGGCGCGGTGTACTCGCGGGCTACTTTGCTCGGCATGCTGGAGCTGGCTCGCGAGCACGGCCTCCTGGTGCTGACCGACGAGATCTACGACCAGATCATCTACGACGGGGCAGTGCACCACTCCGCCGCCGCGCTGGCGCCGGACCTGCTCGTGCTGACCCTCGGCGGGCTTTCCAAGACCTACCGGCTGGCCGGCTTCCGGTCCGGCTGGCTGGTCATTTCCGGACCGCGTGAGCACGCCGCGGACTACCTGGACGGACTTGAGCTGCTGGCCAACATGCGCCTGTGCCCGAACGTCCCGGCCCAGCACGCCATCGCGCCCGCGCTCGGCGGCGGGGTGGACATCACTCCCCTGCTCGAACCCGGTGGCCGCCTGCGCGACCAGCGCGATCACGCCTGGCAGCGAATGACCGCCATCCCCGGCGTCACCTGCTATCAGCCGGCCGGGGCCCTGTACCTGTTCCCGCGGCTCGACCCCGAGGTGTACCCCATCCGCGACGACGAGCAGATGATGATCGACCTGCTCGAGCAGCAGCATGTCCTGCTCTCGCACGGCAGCGGCTTCAACTTGCCGACGACGGACCATCTGCGGATGGTGTTCCTGGCCAGCGTTCCGGTGCTGGACGACGCGATCGGCCGCCTTGCTACCTTCCTAGCCAGCTACCACCCGGCCTAGCCGGCTACCAGCCGGGTCGCTCGGAAGTGCAGCTCTAGCTCGTTCAGGTAGCGCCGGCCCAGCTCAGATCCGTTTGCCTGGACCCACTGGGTGAACACGGTCGTGCCCGTCGCCGGACCGGCGGAGTCCGCCCGGCCGGCCGCCAGGGACCGGTACTCGCCTGCGGTCAGCAGCGTGTCCCGCAGCGCGACGTTCAGCGCACCGGCCAGGACCGGAATCATCACGCCGGGAACGGGGATTACCAGCGACCGGCTTGCTACGGCCGCGCGGATTGAGTCGACGAACTGGCGGAACGTCAGCGACTCCGGCCCGACGGCATCAAGGACCACGGTGTCGGTGCGCGCTCCGAGGTCAGCGCACAGCGCGCCAAGATCGTCGACGTGGATAGGACGCAGCCGGTAGTCGCCGCGCCCGCCGATCGCGAAGACAGGTAGCCGCCTCAGTAGCCACGCGACGTTATTGACCAGCACGCCAGCTGAGCCGAACAGGATCGCGGGCCGGGCGACCGCGTAGCCCGGTACTCCAGATTCGGCCAGCGCTTGCTCGACGGCTGCCTTGCCGCGGAAGTACGAGTCCGGTGAGTCGGGGCTCGGATGGGTGATCGATACGTGCACGATCCGCTGAACTCCGGCGGCAACCGCGGCGGCGAACAGCGTGCGGCTGTTGGCTACCGCCACGTCATGGGTGACAGTGCCGTGAGCGAACCGGACCCAGTACGTGTTGTACAGCGTGTGAACTCCGGTCAGCGAGCCGCGGAGACCATCCGGGTCGCTAAAGTCCAGCGGCCGGCAGTCGATCGGCGTGCCAGCCGGCGCCCGGTCCGGATGCCCGGTGAGCGTCCGCACGTGGCGGCCGCGTTTGAGGAGTTCGCGGGCGATAGCCCCGCCCGAGTAACTGAATGCTCCGGTGACCGCATCAAGCTGGCTCATCTGTCCTCCATGGCAGCCGTATCCCGCCGAGAATGTCGATCATCCGGGCCAGCGAGTGTGCCCGGTCGAAAACGGCGAGCGCGGCATCGCGGTCGCCGTCAAGCGTGGCAAGCAACTCCAGCCCGAGGAAGCCCGCGACCAGAGCGCGCGCGGCTTCGGCGGGCGGAACCAGCCGGGCCGCTGCGGACCGGCCGAGCGCCCGTTGCATCGCGGCTTCGGTGAGCTCGCGCCACGGCCGTAGCCGTTCAGCCACCTGCTCCCCCAGGCCGGGAACGGACTGCGCGCCGGTGATCATTTCCACCAGCACGCGGACGTGCCCGGAGTCTAGATCCTGCAGAAATATCGGGCGAGCGGACTCCGCCAGCGCGGCCACGGAGGTGGCATGCTCGAGCAAGCCGCGATAGGCAGCCATCCGCACCGCGCTGACCTCGTCGAGTGCGGCTAGCAGCAGGTCGTTGACAGAGCCGAAGTGGTAGAACACCAGCGCCTGGCTCACCCCGGCCCGGCCCGCGATCTCCCTGGCGCTAGCGCCGGCGAACCCGGTCTCGCGCAGCGCATCAATCGCTGCGCCGACCAGCACGCCCCGGACCTCTGCTGACCGCCCGCGTTTCGCCAGTCCCGCGTCGGTCTTCGGCCCTGCCTTGGCCATCCGAGCTCCAATGTGACTGATCAGTTTGAGCAACTGCTCAAACTATAGCACTGGCCAAAGTCAGCGGTCAGCGGCAGCCATGCGCAGATCCCGTCCCACCAGCCCTCGCCCCGCGCCACCGCGGGTGGCTTAGTCGCCGGCCGGCCCCCCCTGGCGCCGGCCGCGGGCTGGCGCCAGGGATGCGGGCCGGATGCGGCCGCGCCATGCTTACGACTCGCTGGGCAGCGCGTATGAGCCGTGCTGCGGGGGCCCGGCCGGCGCGTAGCTGGCGATGATGACGCCGGCCCCGGTGGCCGACGTGCTGACCAGCCGCAGGGCCGCCGCCCTGGCGCCATCGCGGAATAGCTTCTTGCCCGAGCCCAGGTGCACCGGGAAGTAGAGCAGGCGGTACTCGTCGATGAGATCGTGCTCGATCAGGGTCTGGGCCAACTGGCCGCTGCCGTGTACCTGCAGCTCATCCCCCGGCAGTTCCTTAAGCTTGGCGACCTCGGCCGCGACGTCCCCGCCTAGCAGTGCGGAGTTGTGCCAGTCCGCGGACGCCAGCGTTGTGGAGGCGACGTACTTCGGCAGCGCATTGAGCTTGCCCGCAATGGGGTCAGCGGGGTCGGTGACGCGCGGCCAGTGGCCGCTGAAGATCTCATAGGTCTTCCGTCCCAGCAGGAAGGCACTGGCGTGGCCGAACCAGCCGACCACGGCGGCACCG
This sequence comes from Streptosporangiaceae bacterium, assembly GCA_035570295.1. Classification (GTDB taxonomy): domain Bacteria; phylum Actinomycetota; class Actinomycetes; order Streptosporangiales; family Streptosporangiaceae; genus JAJYUU01. The sequence goes on along the minus strand of DATMMA010000412.1, from coordinate 12,714 downwards.
AAGTCCTCGTCGCCGTAGGGGAACGACCAGCCGCCGTGGGCGAACCCGCCGTCAGGGTCTTCGTCCGGGCCGCCTGGCCCCTGCATGACACCGTCGAGGGTCAGGAACGTGTGCAGGGTCAGCCTCATTCGTCATCTCCTAGCTTCTGATACGTCTGTGTCGCACTGGCAGGCGGACGGGGGACGCCAGGACGCAGCTCACTCCGGCCGCTCTTACCCTCTTGACGAACGGCGCCCGCCGGAATCGACACCCCGGCAGCGGGCGGCAGGGATTGCCGTCATCGGCATACCTGCAGGCTCGTTGCGCTGACCCCGGGTTCGCGGCTGGTGAGAAGCAAAGTGGCGCACTAACTCCGGCTAATATCTGGCGGCCTCGGGCCGCGTGCGCGCCGAGGGTGGGACCGGGTTGGGCGCGCGACTGCGCACAGATTGATCTGCCCGTCGACCGCCAATGGCGAACGCGCCATGCTCTTCACAGCGTCTGAGCCGATTCCTCAGCTGTTCCGCCGCGAGCCCCGGCCGGAGCAGCCGTCCTAGCCAGCCGCCGCGTGCAGCAGGCCAGGCGGGAGCGGGGGCTCGGGCAGCGGATGGGCGGCCTCCGGGCGGAATCCGTCCAGCAGCAGGGCAAGGTGCCGGCGCCACACCTGGGGAGCGAGGCCAGCGGTTATCTCCACGGTGCGGGAGATGCCGCAGACGACGAACGCCAGGTCTTCCACGGTGACGTCGTGGCGCAGCGCGCCTGCCTGCCTGGCCCGGTCCATCAGCTGGGTGATCGCGGCCTGCCTTTCCTCCTGGAGCCGCTGCGCGGCGGGGGAGGGTGGCAGGTCCCGGGCAACTACCTCGTTGAAGCCGCGGTCGGTTGCCTGGAACTCGCAGATGGCGGTGAGGTAGCCGACGAACCCGCGCCAGGGGTCGTCGTCCGCGAGGGCCTGCGCGACGAGCGCGGCCCTGGCCTCCAGCCGGTCGGCGAACACCGCCTCGATCAGGTCCTCCCTCGTCGGGAACCGGTTGTAGAGAGTGCCGTTGCTGACCCCGGCATGCCGCGCGATGTCGGCCATGGCCACGTCGACGCCCCGCTCGGCGAACAGCTCCCGGGCGGCGGCAAGCAGCCGGTCGCGGTTGCGCTGCGCGTCGCTGCGTAGCGGCCTGGGCGCGGAGGACATGCCCTCACTGTATCTTAACTTGACGATCCCGTCATGTTGCGGCTAGCGTGACCTAAGTTGACGATCTCGTCAACTTACTGAAAGGGAAACCGCATGTCCAAGACCATTGCAGTGTTCGGGGCCGGGCCGGGCATGGGCCGCTCGGTCGCCCGCCGGTTCGGCCGGGAGGGGTTCCAGGTAGCCCTGGTGGCCCGCAACCAGACACGACTGGACGCCTACACCAGGGAACTAGCCGAGAACGGCATCAAGGCCGCCGGGTTCGCCGGCGACATCACCGACCGCGACGCGCTGCCCGGCATGATCGACGCGATCACCACGCGACTCGGCCCGATCGACGTGCTGGAGTACGCACCCTCCGGGCTCGACTTGCTCAACAGCGCGACCGGTGTCCGCGACGCGGACGCCGCATCCTTCGAGTTCCCCCTCGACCTGCTGCTGCGCACCCCGGTCACGCTGATCCGCCAGGTACTGCCCGGCATGCTCGAGCGCGGCGACGGCGCGGTCCTGTTCGGCCTGCCGGTCACCGCCACCGTCCCGGTCCCGCCGTTCGGCAACCTCGCCACCGCAGGCGCCGCCGCCCGCCACTACCTGCACACCCTGCACACCGACCTGGCCGGCACCGGCGTGTACGCGGGCCTGTTGCAGATCTCCGGCCCGGTGGGCGACAGCGACGCCGGCAACTTCGTCATCGAGACCTATGGCGCGGCCAACCTGCCGGAGCCGCAAAAGCCCGCCGACCTCGCCGTCGCCATGTGGGATCTCTACCTCAAGCGCGACAGGTTCGACCAGGTCTTCGGAGCATGACCTCGGGAGGCCGGCGGCCATGGCCGTCGGCCTCCCGGCATCCAGGTGTCATCGCACAGGGACTGCCCGCGGCGAACGCTGCCGTCTAAATGCTCTCCGCGTGCACTGGCCCAGCAGAAAGGTAAGTGAAATCATGCAGGCGATTGTCGTAGAGAAACTGGGCGGCCCCGAAGAACTGCAGATGCAGGAGTGGCCCGTGCCGTCCCCTGCGCCCGGCGAAATCCGTGTCGATGTCGACGTGGCCGGGGTCAACTTCCTGGACACCGGGGTACGCCGGGCCGGGTCGGCAACTGGCGAGCTGCCTTTCGTTCCGGGCGTGGAGGGGACGGGCCGGGTCAGCGCCCTCGGCCAGGGGGTAACCGAGTTCGCCGTCGGCGACCGCGTCGCCTGGGTTTACGCCGACGGCTCGTACGCCGAGCAAGTGGTCATGCCCGCTGCCAGTGCGGTACCTGTGCCGGATGACACCCCGGACGAGATTGCGGCGGCCATCATGATGCAGGGCATCACTGCGCACCACTTCACCACCGAAGCCGCACCAGTCCAGCCAGGCCAGGTTACGCTGGTCCACGCTGCTGCCGGCGGCCTCGGACAGCTCCTGATTCAGCTCATAAAAGCACGGGGCGGCCGCGTGATCGGACTGGCATCCACAGCGGCCAAGGCCGAGGCCGCTCGCAAGGCGGGAGCGGATCATGTTGTCGTATCAAAAGGAGATGCCTTTGTTGCTCCTGTCCTGGAGCTCACCGGCGGCGAGGGCGTGCACACAGTATTTGACGGCGGCGGGCAAGCGACGTTTCGGGCGTCTATGCGAGTGCTGCGCCGACATGGCACCTTGCTGTACTACGGAACATTTATCGGCGAGGTACCCGTAGTCAGCATGCGGGAGCTGCCCAACAGCATCAAGATCTGTTATCCGGTATTCCGAGACCACATCCCCACTCACGAGGCGCTACTGAGCCGCAGCCAGGAAATCTTCTCCTTGGTCCGGAACGGGCAGTTGAAAATCCAGATCGGCGGTCGCTACCCGCTCAGCGGCGCCGCACAGGCCCACCGCGACCTCGAGTCGCGCGGGACCACCGGCAAGCTCCTGCTCCTGCCCTGACGCAGCCTGAATAGGGAGCCGGCCTCGGCCCACTGCTGCAAGACCTGCGCGATCTCCGGCACCGTTAGCGTGGGGCGGGGAGCCCACCCTGCGCGCAGCGAAAGCCATCCACTTGCTGGCCGCAGCGAGCGGGGCCGCTGCGTCACCGGTCACCGCCCCTGATCGCGTCGAAGACATGCGGATAGCCGCTGGCGTCGACGAGCACGTCGAGCAGGACCGGTCCGTCGACATCCAGGCTCGCGCGGGCTTTTGCAGCGAGCTGCTCCCGGCGCGTGACCCGTACCGACGGGATGCCGCAGCCTGCGGCGATCGCGGCGTAGTCGGTGGGGTGGTAGCTGACGGCGCCGGGTCCGCCATGGCCCGATGCGCGCTGCTTTATCTTGATCAGGCTGAGCGCGCTGTCGTTGAAGACGGCGATGGTCACCGGCAGCCGGAGGCGCGCCACCGTCTCGAGCTCGGCCAGGACCATCCCGAGGCCGCCATCCCCTACCAGGCAGAAGACCCGTACGCCGGGCCGGGCAAGTGCAGCCGCGATGGCCGCGGGCAGGGCGAACCCCATCGTCGCCAGCCCCGAAGAGACCAGCACCTCGCCAGGGTTCTCGGTGGTCCACAACGGCATCGCGACGAGCATGTGCGCGCCCGCATCCACGGTCGCCACACAGCCGGCTGGCGCGACGGCTCGCAGTGCAGCGACCACCTCCCATGGCGGGATGCCCGTTCCGCTGGCGGGACCGGCGCACAACACGTCGAGTACGCGGCGCCGCTCGCGCTGCGCGAAATCAGGGTCCCACTCGTCGGGTACCGGGTGCAGAGCGGCGAGCAGTTCGCGCAACGGTCCCACCGCGGCAGCCGCCGGCTTGATCGCGGAGCTGATGTCCGGCCAGGAGCTCAGCGACAGCACCGGCGCCGGGTAGGGCCACGGGCCGGGAATCAGCTCGACCGCATCCAGCCCGATCGCGATGATGATGTCGGCCGCGCGCAGCACCGGCGCCTCGGCCGTCGCTCCGGTGAGCAGTCCGGCTGCCTGCGGTGCCGAGTCGGCGACCGTGCCCTTGGCCTTGTATGTCTGCAAGACCGGGACATGCGTGCCGCTCAGCACTGCCCGGATGGCGGCCGCCTCGTGCCGCGCGCCGACGCCGAGCAGCACTGCGGGCTTCCTGGCGGCGGCCAGCAAGGCATTGACGGCTGCCATGTCGCTGGCAGCGGGCTGTGTCCGCGGATGCGGACTCTGGCTGACGGCGCTCGGATCGAGGTCCAGGTGCACCGGACCGGGCGGCGCGGCTGCCGCCAGACCCAGAGCGTCCCGCATGACCTTGGCCGGGTCGCCGGCGCCCAGGACCGCTGACCACTTCGTGACGGGAGCGAACAGGGCTTGCTGGTCCAGCCGCTGATGCGGCACGCGCGAAGCGTCGCGGGCCGGCACGGTATCGGTCAGCACGATCACTGGCTGCCGGTCCAGCAACGCCTGCGCGACGCCGTTAATGCTGCTGGCGGCTCCCGGCCCCCTGGTGACGACGCAGGCGCCGGGCGTGCCGGTCAGCTCGGCATAAACGCCTGCCATGATGGCGGCGGCGGACTCACCGTGGGTCAGCACGAACCTGAGCCCGGCAGCCTCCGCAGCCCCGATGACATCCAGATTGACCCCGCCGCCCGGCACCCCGAACAGGACCGCTGAGCCCGCGGCCGCCAGCGCGCTCGCCGCCGCCCGAGCCAACTCGGCTGCGTCCGTCATGTGCTCTACCTGATGTCGCCGGCCGCGTTGGCGGCGAAGGCAAGCCGGACCCGGGCCGGATCGACGAACGGTGACGGACCCGGCCAGGCACGCTCGCTCAGTTCCGCCTCGATGAGGCTGGGCCGGCCGAGGTCGCGCAGCGCCGCGCGCAACGCCTCCTCGCTCCGTACACGCGCGCCGGCAATCCCGCCGAGCGCCTCAGCGACGGCGGCGAACCGCGTCTGCCCACTGATCTGTTGTCCTCCGGTGATGCCGTAGACCCCATCGGACAGCACGACCGTGATGAGGTTGCCTGGCCGGTAGGCCGACACCGACCACAAGGTACCGGCCCCCATCAGCAGTTCACCGTCGCCCAGCAGGGCAATGACGAGCCGGTCGGGAACCGCCTCGGCGACACCCAGCGCGGCCGCAAGCGCCGAGCCCATCGCGGCTCCGAGGTAGAAGTGCGGGCCGTCATCCGATGCCGCCCGGAGCGCAGAGGTGGCGGTGCCAAGCGACGAGACGCACAACGCCCCGGGATACGTGTCGACGATCGCCAGCGCGACATCAGTTGCCTTCACGGCCACCTCCGAGTTCGGGTTCCAGAATTGCCGCCGCGCATTCGCCGGCCTCGAAGGCCAGCGTCGTGACTCCGGTCGTCACCTGCTCGGCAGCCGCCGCGCTGCGCACCGAGAAAGACTGGATCCCCAGCGTGCCCAGCAGACTGCTTGCGGCCCGTCCGAGCGGAACCTGACTCGGATTAGCTTCACCGAGGGTGCCGCGCATCGACACCACAAGCGGCAGCCCGAGATGATAGGGAACCGCCAGGCTGCCGATAGCGTTCAGCGCGTTGCCCAGGCCTGAGCTCTGCATCAGCACGACCGGCCGCTGGCCCGCGATCCGCTGCCCCGCCGCGTAGCCGACGCACTCTTCCTCGCGCGTCAGGGACCGCAGGCAGACGCCGTTGTCGGCGAGCCTGGACAGGATCGGCTGCAGCCGGGTGTCAGGCACGTACGCGGCCACGGTCACGCCGCGGGCGGTCAGGGTGTCCGCGATGACGACCTGCCAGGCCAGCGGTGCCGGCTGCGGCGCCGGAGATTCAGACAGGTCCCTACTGGCCATCAATATTCACCCAGTTCCCGGCCTGGACGGCCTCGTTGGTTGCTGAAGTGCGCTGACAAGTCCCAAGGCTGAACGCTGGCACCAGAGAACGACCTGGGGCGCGGCCTACAGAGGCCGGATCGCGGACGCTTGCGCGCGTTGTGCCGCGCCGCTCTCGATGTGAATGGCCAGCAGTTCCCCGGCGTGCTCGATGTGCTGACTCATCGCCAGCCGGGCAGCCTTGGCAGCGCCGCGACGGAAGGCATCGAGGATCTCGCGGTGATCGTGCACGGTTGCCGCTGGCCAGCCGTCGATCGTCGAGTAGAACCGAACCGGGACGTAGCTGACCGCCATCCCGAGCAGCCACGCGAGCTTGGGCGCGCCGGCAAGCCGGTTCACGGCGCGGTGAAACTGGAAGTTGAGCTCCTCCAGCTCCTCATGGTCACCGCGCTCGGCGGCACTTTCGAGCTCGAGCTGCAACTTCTCCAGGCCGGCAATGGCGGCGGCGTCGCCGCGTTTCACGGCCCTGGCAGCGAGCTCGCCCGCAAGCAGCGCCTGGCCTGCGAACAGGTCCCGGATGTCGTCACCGGTGAGCGGGACCACGACGAAACCGCGCCGCGGCTCCAGCCGGACGAAACCCTGAGTGCGCAGGGCCAGCAGACCCTCACGCACAGGCGTGGCGCTGATTCCGAGTTCCTGAGCGACGGACTCCGGGCGGATAAAATCGCCGCCTTGCAGCTGACCGGACACAATCAGATCACGAACGAAGGACGCCGCCTCAGTTCCCAGCTGAGGGCGGTGCCGACTGCGCTTTCGGGGCCCCGGCCAGGGACTCTCGGGCGGTTCCGTCACGGAATTAGCGTACCGGATAATGAGTTAGTCACCGCCTCATTCAGGGCCTGCTCAATCGGGCCGCCGCGACGCACAGGCAATTGCCGTCGCCTGTCGGTCAGCAGCGGATAGGTAGCTGTATCGGCTGCAGAGCGGAGCCGGGTCACCCAGTCCAAGTCCAGGTCAGCCGTCCTGACACCGGCTGTGTCGCCCATGTCGACGAGCGTGCGGCCGAGCGGATCGATGATCTTGCTTCCGCCGTGGAATTTCGTCATTCCGCAAGTTCCGGTCTGGTTGATGCAGACGACGTAGGCGACATTCTCGATTGCCCGCGCGGCCACAACTCCCTCGAATACAAAAGAACGCTGCTGTTCCCATGCCATCGGGAAAAACAGCGCGCGCGCGCCCGCACCGGCGAGATCGGCGCAGAAAGCCGGAAAGGCGAGATCATAACAGCAGCCGACAGCCAGGTCGCCGCTGGCAGCCAGGACGAGTTCCTGGCCGGCAGCGAAAACTGCGCGCTCTGACGCCACCATGTGGGTCTTCGCATAGCACGTACGGCTGCCGTCGGGCTCAGTCAGCACGACGGCGTTGTACAGCCCGCCGTCGGTACGGCGGGCGGTGCCGTACAAGACCTGGACGCCCTGCTTACGTGCCGCCGCCTCGAGTTCGGATTCCGCGCCGGCCAGTTCGTTCAGGACCGCGACCGGGTAGCTCGCCGGGTCGAGCTGGTAACCGGACAGGCAGAGTTCAGGGAAGCAGACAAGATCGGATCCGTCTCCCGCGGCGGCCTCTAGCAGGCTCAGCATCTGCGCAAGATTGGCGCGCACGTCCGCTACCGCGGTGAACTGCGCGAGCGTGACGCGTAGACGCCCGGTGGCCGGCATGGCACTCACTCCGCTACTCAGTCCGTCAGCGCAAGGCCAATCGGCCTGATCGGTGATCCGGTAGCGCCGCGAAGCTTGAGCGGCATGCCGATGAACGCGATCTCGAACACGCCCGCTGCGCTGAGTTCCTCTAGGTTGAGTACCTCGATGACCGGCGTTCCGGCTGAGGCGAAGAGGTAGCAGTGCACCGGGACGAACGTGTCCGGCTCCACGTGCGGGTCGACGTCGATGCTGATGGCGTCGGTGCCCAGGCACATCACGCCCGCTTCCTCGCACAGGTACCTGGCTGTCTCCATCCCGATTCCCGGCGTGGAGCGCAGGTATCCGTCCAGATCTGGCCACACGGACATGCGCCCGGTCCGGATCAGGGCGATGTCGCCCGGCCTCAGATCCGTGCCCTGAGCGCGCGCCGCCTCGGCCAGGTCATCGGGCTGGATGCAGTAGCCGTCCGGCAGGCAGGTGACGCCCTGCAGACGGGCGACATCGAGCATGACCGCCCGTCCCACGATCGGCGGGCACTCAGCGGCACCGCCCTGCAGCCACTGCCGGCTGCCGAGGTCATCCTCGGTGGTGCGGCCATTCCAGAACCGGCCGTAGTGCCCCAGGTGGTTGAGCATGTCGATGTGCGTGCCGGTGTGCGTGTACATGCTGATCGAGTCACCGCAGTAGCTGTACTTCTCGTGCACCTTGGCGGTAGCGCCTGAGGACCGGTCATTGACCGACCCGTGCGGTGTGTGCGTCATCCACATCTGGTAACGAGGGTCGCCTGCGGCTGCCCACGACGGCATGCCGAGGAAGTAGTCCACGGCGAGGTCGAAGACGCGGCGCCCGTCCGCACGCGCCAGCACGGCCTGGCGCGACTCGGGCGTCATCAGGTTGAGGCGCCCCACGTTGTCGGCCGGCCCCCACGGGCTTTTCGAGACCGTGACTCCGTCGCGCTCGAAGATGGTCTCGTACGGGCTTCCGCCCATGCTGATCTCCCGGCTGTCTTAGTTCAGATTGTGTAAGCGGGCATGTCCCTCGGTGCGAGGCCCGCGTCGATTGCCTCGATGACTGACTGCTCACCGGCTTGGATCTGCCGGACCTCGGCCGCCACGGCCCCGACGTGCCGGGCCGGTACGACGCAGATCCCGGTGCCGTCCGCGACGATCAGGTCGCCGGGGCTGACCGGCACGCCCGCCACCGCTACCGGTCCGTTGACCTCGATGGCGGCCATGCGGTAGTTGCCGCTGACCGGGGTCACCGACCTGGACCACACCTGGATGCCCTCGGCGGCGATGCCCTCCACGTCGCGGACGGCGCCATCGACGACGCAGCCGCCCATTCGCAGGCGCCTGGCCCAGCGCGCCGAGATCGAGCCCATCACCGAGCCGAACCCGTCCCCGCCGCAGTCAAAAACGGCGATGTCGCCGGGCTGGCCGATCGCGTACATGTCGCGCTCCCCCAGGCCCGAGCGCTCCCCGCGCTGCAGCACGCCGCTCACGTCGCCGCCGTGCCGCGCATACCGGATGGTGATCGCCGGGCCGCAGACCCGCTGGCCCGCCGCAAGCGGCCGCAGCACGCTGCCGGGCACGCGGCCGCCGATGCCGAGCCTGTCCATCGCGTCGGAGACCATCGAGGACACATCCTCGATGGCCAGGAACTCCGCGATGACGGCCGGATCCGGCCGGTCCACAGTGACCTGCCTGATCTGGTCCTCTCGCACCAGGCCGAACAGCCTGTCCCGAACCCCCGCCAGTTCTTCAGCTGTCGCCACAGCCACGTCCCTTCTCAGCTACCGGAGCCCTGCGATAGTGCCTTCGCCGCCGGATACTGCTCGGCGAATTCCCGCGCGATGTCGACGCGCCGCATGAAGGCGACGTCGGAGAACTGCTGCGCGTAGTCGATGAAGCGCGCCAGGCCATCGGATCGCGCCGGGTTACCGGTGACCCGCGGGTGCAGGCCGATTGACATCATCCGGCCAAGGTCGTCACCGTCAGCACGCAGCCGGTCGAGGCTGGCCTTCGCCGTCAGGAAGAAGTCATCGGGATTGGCGAAGCCGGTGCCCACGATGTATCGGGCGTCGTTCACTACGAGCGAGTACGGCACGACGAGGTGCGGGCGGTCCAGGATCGTGGTCCAGTACGGCAGGTCGTCGTTGTAGCAGTCGGAGTCATACTCAAACCCGCCCTCCTCGACCACCAGCTCCCGCGTGTTGGTGCTCATCTCCCGGCAGTACCAGCCGACCGGGCGCGTTCCGGTGGTCTCCTGGATGGAGGCAATGGCCAGCTTGATCGCCTCCCGCTCCTGGTCCCGGGTCATCTCGAAATGATTGCTCCACCGGTAGCCATGGCCCGCCGGCTCGTCGCCCCGGCTGGCCAGCTTCGCCGCGACTGCGGGGTTGCGCTCCAGCGCCACCGCTGCAGCGAAGAAGGTAACCGGAATGCCGGCGTTGTCGAATACCCGGAAAAGCCGCCAGATGCCGGCCCGCGAGCCGTACTCGTACATCGACTCGACAGCCAGGTCGCGCTGTCCTTCGAGGGCGAACGGCAGCTCGTAGAGAATGTCGTTGACGTTGTCGCCCATCGGGAAGGTCTTTTCCGAGCCCTCCTCGTAGTTCACCACGATCTGGATGGCGACCTTCGCCTCGCCCCGCCACCGGACGAGCGGCGGATGCTCGCCGTATCCGACAAGCTCCCGCGGCGGCCCAGGTGCCTCCGAGTCGGTGCGCCGGAAGAAGAGGTCATCGTGCGTCATCGCGATCTCCTTGCGTCGTGCCCTCGGTTGTCGGATCAATCTCCAGCCAGCGCTCAGGCCGGTTCAGCTCGTGGAAGCCGGCGCGCCGGTACAGCGCGTGGGCGTCTCTGGTGGCGAGCAGAACCTGACGGATCCCGGCGTCGCGCAGGTCAGCGAGCATGCAGCTGAGCATCCAGGCGCCGATCTGCTGGTTGCGGTACGGCTCGGCCACGAAAACGTCGCACAGGTAAGCGAACGTAACGCCGTCGGTGATGGCCCGTCCGATGCCTACCTGCTCGCCATTTCGCAGCACGGCGTAGGTCCGCGATTGCCGCAATGACTCGGCAACGTCTTCGAGGCTGCGGCCCATCGACCAGTAGGCCTCCTGCGAGAGCCACTGATGGATGCGCGGCATGTCCATCCGGGACAGATCGTCGGTCACTACGTACTCGCCACGGCGCCACTCCATCAAGCTGCTCCGACGCCGACGAGTCTCCCGCGGGCCGCCGCCACCAGCCGCTCCGCGCCGTCGGCGATCTCGTCGACAGAGTGGAAGCTGAAGCACAGGCGGGCGCTGTTACCTCCCCCGCCGTCGGCGAAGAAGCCCGAGCCCGGCACGAAGGTGACGCCAGCCCGCTCGCAATCGGCCAGCAGGTCAGCGGCGCTGAGCTGCGCTGGTAGCTCCAGCCAGAGGAAGTAGCCGCCGTCCGGGTTCGACCAGCGGGCGCCGGCGCCGTCCAGGCCGGCGGCCAGCCGGGTCACGAGCGCGTCGCGGCGCAGCCGCAGCAGCCCGCGCACCCGGCTCAGGTGCGCGGGCAGGAAACCGCCGGCCAGGAACTCGTAGATCTCCGCTTGTGGCCACAGCGGCGGCGACACGTAGGTATTGAGTGCCACCGCCGCCACCCGCTGGGCGAGTTGTTCAGGCATCACCCCGTACCCGACCCGCAGGCCGGGCGCGACCACCTTGGAGAACGACGACATGAAGACTGATAGATGGCCAGCGCCGCGGGCGACGAGCAGGCTGCGCAGTGACGGCGGCTCTGCGCCCTCGAACCGCAGCGGGCCGTACGGATCATCCTCGACGAGCAGCAGGTCATGGGCTATAGCCAGATCAACGAGGCGCTCGCGATCGGCCGGCGCAAGCGTCGTTCCCGTCGGGTTGTGGAAGGTGGGCAGCAGGTAGCAGAACGCGGGACGCTCGCCGGTCGCCAGGTAGTGCTCTAGCCGGGCGAAATCAAGGCCAGTCTCGTCGCGCCGGACCGGCAGGATCCGGGCGCCGGTTGTCCGTAGCAGGCTGACTGCCCGGTCGTAGCTCGGTACCTCGACCAGGACCGGTCCCGGCTTCTCAAGCAGCACGCGCACGAGGAAGGTCAGCAGGATGAACGAACCCGGCGTGATCACGATCTGTTCGGGCGCGGCCCCGTGTTCAGCGGCGATCCACTCCCGCAGCGGCCCGAAGCCGGCCGGCGGGCCGTAGTTCAGGGCAGTCGCTCGGTGCCGCGCGAACGCCCGCTGCGCCGCTTCTGCGAGCTCATCAGCGGGGAACATCGCGGGTGCCGGGATACCGCGCGCGAACGAGATGATCCCCGATTCCGGCAGGATGGACATCGGCTAGTCCAGCCCGGCGAGATGACGCGCGCCGTCCGCGACGATGAGCTGACCGCTGATGTAGGAGGCCTGGGCGCTGGCCAGGAACTGGAACAGGTATGCGATGTCTTCTGGCTGGCCGACCCGGCCCGATGGCACCTTCGGAGCGGTCGCCCGCACGCCATCCGGGCCGAGCGAGTTAACCGGGTCATTGGCCTGCGGCGTGTCAATGACACCGGGCGCTACGGCATTCGCGGTGATCCCGTCCCTGCCGTACTCGACGGCTAGCGTCCGCACCATCCCGACCAGGCCGGCCTTCGCTGCCGTGTAGTGCGGATGCTCGGGCCAGGCGGAGACGGTGCCCGCGACCGACGAGGTAGCGAGCAACCGGCCATATCCCGCCGAGCGCATATGAGGCAGCGCGGCGCGGAAGCATCGCCAGGCGCCGTTGAGATCAACGTCGAGCACCTTGCTCCAGGCCTCGTCGTCCAGCTGCTCGAGACTCACCTTGCGGGCGATGCCGGCGTTAGCCACCACGATGTCGATGCTGCCGAACTCGGCGACGGTCTGCTCGGTGATCGCGTTGACGTCGGCTGTGCTGCACACATCCACCGCCGCGACCAGGCATTTGCCGCCGGCCTCGGTGATCGCCTGCTGCACCGGCGCAACGTCGTGGCCATCAGGTGGATACCAGGCCAGCGCCACGCTGGCGCCTGCAGCGGCGAAGACGCGCGCCGTCGCCGCACCGATGCCTGACGCCGCTCCGGTGATGAGCGCGACCCGGCCATCAAGATCAAACATGCTCGCCTTTCCCTCT
>DATMMA010000411.1:0-8154 GCA_035570295.1 Streptosporangiaceae bacterium | reverse complement strand
CGCGCCATGCAGGACGCCATCCTGGCCGGGGCACTGCGCGTGCTGCGCCCGGGCGGCACGCTCATCGGCTCCGACAGCCTGGCCAGCGACCGGCTGCACCGGCACCACGAGGGCGACACCTACAACCCGGTCGAGCCGGCCGCGTTCCTTACCCGGCTGCAGACGGTCGGCTTCGGCGAGATCACCCTGACGGTCAGCGACCGGGTGCTGTTCCGTGCGCGCAAGCCGCCGCCTGCCTGACCGACCGTCCACCGTGGGTGAGGGAGCTACAGCGACCCGGCCATTCCGGGGGAGCTGGAACTCGGATCCGCCGAAGCGCGCAGCCCGCGCAGCGCGCTCTGGAATACCGCCAGCCGCCCGCCAAGGTCCGCGGATGCTTCCATCGCGGAACGAACGCCCTGCAACGCGACGAGCACGTCCACGATGCGAGCATGCTGTACCTCGTCCGGCGCCGACTCGCGCAGTGTGTACAGATCTTGCGTGAGGTTGTCCGCTCGCAAATCGATGCCGGACGAGCGCGGGCTGGCCGCTCCGTCGGCCGACTGCCCGCGCCCGGCACTGGTCCAGATCGCGTCGTGCAGTGCCTGCCCCTCCGCGTACACGTCGATGACCCTGGTCCGCCAGTCGGCCGCGGCGGCCGCGGCGGCCGAACGTCGGCGTGCTGAATAAGCGATCAATGCGATCACGCCGCCGAGGACAATCACGCCGATGAGGATCCACAGCCATAGCAGGCTGGAACCGGACCCGCGGGCGGCCGGCGCGACGGTAGAACTCGCGCGCGGGGCAGAGGTTTGCGCGGCCGGGGTCTGCGCGGCCGTGGTCTGCGGCGCGGAACTTTGCCCGGAAGGCGCGGAACTTTGCTGGGAAGGGGACGCCACGGCCGACGCCGGGCTGGCGGGGCCGGTCGATGCGTGCGCGCTCGCGCTGGACGTGATGCTCTGCGACTTGCTCGGAATCAGGCTTGCTGCTTTGCCCGGCGACAGGCTGGCGACCGGGCCCGAGCCGCTTTGCCCGCAGGCCGTGGCCAGACCCGCCGAGCCAAGGAGCGCCGCGGTGAGGAGCACGCTTGCGCTCAAGCGCCGCATGCGGGCCCCTCGCCGCAGAAAGCCGGGCCCTGCCATCGCCCTCAGCTGAGCACCTTGGTCTTGCCCTGCTGGAACTCGGCCTCGGTGATGACGCTCCGGTCACGCAAAGCCGCGAGACGGCTTATCTCGCTCGCCTGGCCGTCGTCCGGAATAGCGCTGTCGCCGGGACGGTAGGTGTCGTTCCGGTCCCAGCGGTCTTGGTGCTCGTGCATCATGCTGCCCCGGGCGATCAGGTAAATGAGAACGCCGACGAGCGGCAGCAGGACGGTCAGGAGCACCCATCCCGCCTTGACCCACCCGTTCAGATCCGGGCTGCGGAAGATGTCCATGATGACCCAGAACACCATGAAGACCCACAGCACCCAAAGGAAGAACCACGTCATCGTCAGGAACACGTTAAGTAGCGGATACGAAGACATCTGCGCGCCCTCTCTTGCCTGGGCGATCCCGGTCGACCGCCTTCGCTGAGCTCAGCCTGAGTGGCCAGTCTCGTCGGCGCGTCACCCCCTCGGGGTGAGGAGCCGCCGGGCTGGCAAAGGTGAGTTTTGCTGACATAACGAGCAGCTGACGATGGGCCCATTTATGGGTATACGGGTGGCGGCAAGCCGCGAATGTCGCCGCGACCTGCCGCCACCAGGGAAGACTTACGCTCCACGCTCTCGGGGCAGACTGCGCACCGGAGCACGGGCGCCGTGTGCTATGCGGCGCCACCGTGCAGCGCGTCCTGCAGTTCTTGCTCGCCTTGCTTGGACAACGAGGTCTTGAGCACGGTGCCGCCGTATCTGCTCATGGCCTCGACGGCCTTGTCAGGGGTGACCTTCTCCACCATCAGGAACAGGGCCGAGGTGCCGGGCTTGAGCATGCCGCGGACTTGGTCCTGGAACTGGCGGTCGATACCGGACTTAGTCACCTTGCCGAGCAGCGCACCGAGGCCGGCGCCGACGGCTATGCCGATGACCGGGACGAAGAACAGCACGCCGAACAGCAGTCCCCAGAACATTCCCCAGCTCGTCCCGGCGCCGACCGGATGATGGCTGGTGTGCACGTGGTACTTCCCGTCCCCGTCGCGCACGATCGCCGCGATCGCATCGGGCTGAATGATCAGGTCCTGCGCCAGTCGGCGCGCTTCATCGGCGGCTGCGTCCGCTGTGGTCTCGTCGGGGTAGCCGATCGCGATTAGGTCTGACATAGCTGTTGTATCTCCTTCTGTCGGAACCAGGCCCGGCATCAGCCGGACCGCGAATCAGTCGACCAGGGCAGCCGTCCCCGCGCCCCACCCCCGGAGGGCGCGGGGACGGCCGACCCTGGCCGCGTGGCTAGCGGGGGACGTCCTGGCCAGCCACGCATGCCTTCCGTCAGGAAGGCCGCTCGGTGTAGTGGCGTTCCTCGTAGACTTCCGCCGTTGCGCGGTCACGGCGCTTGATGACGAGGAACACGATCGACATGACCAAGGCGGCGCCTCCCGCGATCATCAGGATCAGGCCGATCGCCTGCAGGTCCACGTGTGAAGGCTTCCAGGTAATGCCGAACCGGAGAATCGCTCCGGCGATAATGAGCGCGATGCTGCCGCCGATTGTCACGGGCCTTGCCACCTCCCATCGCCGCGAGCCAGTAGCTGGCGATCACGGTAGGCGTGCGGACCTGGCCCGTGGTCGGGCCCGGTCCGGCGCTAGCGCCTGAACTCGCTTAACTTTGCCCACTAAGTCCGGACTTGCGCCTCCCCCGGCAGGGGTGAGTCCGAGGCGTCGATCCGGCGGCGCCGATCCGGACGGCATGCCCTCAAGGCACAGGCGCCGCCCTCGTCTTCAGCGCAAACCCAGAGCTGACTTGTGGTCGAGGGAGATCTACCATGAGGGCGAGTGAAGGGGGATGCTCCGTTAGCGACAGGTCATACCCGCAGCGAGACGACTCCGCTGCGCAGCAGGGTCGTCACGATGATGGTGTCCTGGTGGAGACGAAGCTTCATCCTCCCCCTGTCCGAGCGGGGTGGGTGGAACGGCCGGAACTCGTTCATCACCTGACCGGCGCCACCACCAAGCTCGTCCTGGCCGAAGCTCCGGCCGGGTTTGGCAAGAGCTCGCTGGTGGCCCAATGGCGGGCAAGTCCCGCCGAGGGCAGGCAATTCGCCTGGGTGTCAGCGGACTCGCGTGACAACGAAGTTGCCAGGTTCTGGTGGCACTTGGTAGCCGCGCTTGAGCGGGCTTCACCTGAGCTGGAAGCGCGGGACTTGCTGAGCCGCCTTCGGCCGCACGCGGCCGATCTGCCGGAATCGCTGCTGCCTGTCCTGGTAAACGAGCTAGCGTCGCTGTCCGCGCCGGTCGTGGTGGTGGTCGACGACTACCATCTGATCAGCAATCTGAAATCTCATGAGCACATGGCGTTTCTCTTGACGCACCTTCCGCCCACGGCTCAGATCGTGCTCGTCACCAGGGTTGACCCCCCGTTGCCGATCGGCCGGCTGCGCACAACCGGCGACCTGGTCGAGATCAAGGCGCCGGAACTGCGCTTCACCGCCGCAGAGGTCGGCGAGCTGGTGCTTGCGGTCAGTGGCGTCCGGCTCGACGAGGCTGACCTGGGTGTCCTCCTGGAGCGGACCGAGGGGTGGCCGGCCGGCGTTTACCTTGCTGCCCTCTCCCTTCGCGGTCAGTCCTCCCCGAGCCGTTTCGTGCAGCAGTTGAGCGGCGACAACCGCTTTATCGCCGAATTCCTCGTTCAGGAGGTTCTGAGCAATCAGCCGCGGCGGGTCATGGCATTCCTGCGCCGGACGGCCATTCTCGATCGGTTCACCCCGTCCCTGTGTGACGCGGTAGTTGGCTCCTCCGACGCGGCGGGAATCATCGACGTCCTCGAGCGCGAGAATCTCTTCCTGATCCCGCTGGATGATGACCGGCAGTGGTACCGTTATTACCGGCTGTTCGGCCAGGTGCTCCGGAGCTTGCTGGCGGAGACTGAGCCAGAGAACGTGCCGACCCTTCATGCGCGTGCGAGCAGATGGTATCGCCGACGGGGATCCGCCGGGGAGGCGATCGCTCACGCGCTTGCCGCTGGCGATACCGCGGGGGCCATCGCTGCCCTCGCTGACGCCTGGCCTGGTCATGTAGCCGAGGGCCGGATAGCCGAGTTCCAGACCTTGCTGAATTCGATCGGCGATGACCGGATCGTCGCCAGCCCGGTCGCGGCGCACTGTGCGGGGTGGAGCGCGGCCCTGTCCGGGGATCGGGAGTCTTTCACGCGCTGGCTAGCGGTCGTCGAGGCGGGCGGACATGACGGGCCGCTTCCGGACGGAGTGCAGTCGCTAAAGTCCTCTGCCGCGCTGCTGCGAGGAGTGTTCGGGTTCGACGGAATCCGCGATATGCGGGAATCCGCGGCGGTATCCGCCGACCTGGAAACCGATCCGGCGTCGCCTGGGTACGCGCTGGCCAGGACAGCGCTCGGGGCGGCGCTGTACTTGTCCGGCGAATTCGACACGGCAGCCGTCCCGTTGCTGGATGCGGTGCAGCACAGCAATGCGTCAAGCACGCTGATCCGGCTCTCGGCCTGCTCCGTCTCGGCGGTCGTGGCGACGGAGCGGGGACAGCTCGATTACGCGCAGGAGCTTGCGCGCACGGCTCGTGAGATCGTCGTCAGCAACGATCTCAGCCAGAGCCCGCAAGCCGCTCCGGCGTACACGGCGTGGGGCGCGGTCTCGGTCATGCGGGGACGCCTGGTGGAAGCGCGTGACGAGTTCGAGCACGCTCTCCGAATTCGCCGGCCCTGGCTCGGGATCAGCCCGTGGATCACGGTTGACACCATGCTCAGGCTCGCGCCTGTGCTGCACCATCTGGGTGACTCCGAGGCCGCTGCCGCCCTCCTCGGGGAGGCCGCGGATGTGCTCGCCGCCTCGCCGGACGGCGCGGATGCTCAGCTACTCCGGGTCAGGCGGCTAGAAGAGCACCTCTCGATCCGGTCGCGATCGCTCGCGGAACCGCTTACCGATCGTGAGCAGGAGGTGCTACGGCATCTGCGGGGATCGCGTTCGCTACGCGAGATCGGGGAGGAGCTGTCTCTGTCGGCGAACACGGTCAAGACGCATGTGCGTGCCATCTATCGCAAGCTCGACGTCGGTAGCCGCCGGGAAGCCGTGGCGCGCGGTCGCGTCACCGGTATCTTGTCACAACGGGACTCGCCGCAGGTCAGATGAGCTGTAGCTGGCGCGCGCGGCGCACCGCCTCGCCGCGTTGAGTCGCCGCCAGCTTCCTGTAGATGCTTTTCACGTGGGTCTTGACGGTGTTCACCGAGATATACAGCTCGTTGGCGACTTCCGCGGTGCTGAGCATCCCGGCGAGGAGCCCGAGCACCTCGCGCTCACGACTGCTGAGCTGCTCAACGATCATGGGATTCGTCCGCTTGGCGGCAGGCAGGCTGGCGCGGTTGTCCCGGCCGACCTGGTCTGGCTCGTGCAGTTGCCGATGAGCCGCGGCCAGCTGCGGATCGCTCTGTAGCACCGGCTGCATCCAGGCAGCGGCCAAGGCGAAGGGTAGCCGGAGCCGCTCCCGCTGACCGAGCTGCAGTGCTTTCTCCAGAGATCGTCGGCCGCGCGTCCGGTCACCGCTGGCGTACGCGAGCCGCGCGTCAACCAGCCACCGGTCAAGCCGGCATCCATCGGACTCGTCGCCGGTGAGCGCGGGTCCGCGCTCCAGCGCGCCAGCGGCTGCCTGAACTTCACCGCCGTCCAGCCACGCCTGCGCGAGCGCAACGGCCGCGTCAAGCGATGCTCCAGGGTGGGCCCGCTCGGCGGCCGCGACGGCCGACGCGATGTCGCCCACCGCGGCGAGGGCCCGCGATTCGAGCAGTGTCAGCCGGTGATCGAGCCAGCTGGGGGGCGACCAGCCTTGCCGGGCCCCGTCGATCAGCTCGGCCGCGCCGCTGGGGTGACGCTCGGCCAGGCGGTAGCGCGCCGCCACGAGATAGGCGATGGCACCCGCCAGTTTGTCGGGGCGAGCTCGCAGGACGGCGTCCGCTCGCTTCAGCCGGTCGCGGGCTGCGTGGAGTTCGTACCGTTCCAGATGGATGAGCGCGAGCGCCACTTCGGCGGCGCCGGAGGGGCGCTGACTGGCTCCCGCGCTGCCTTCTCCGGACAATCCCGCGGCCTGACTGACTTGCCCGGCCGAGTGCAGCCTCCCCTGGAGGGCGTCCCGCAGCGCCAGGTACCCGCAGCAGTCCGCATGATCAGGCTGGGCCGTCCCGTATGCGGCAGATCCTTCGTTCAGGTCGACGGCCTCTGTGGCGAGGTGCCTCGGCCAGGGTTGCCCTGACCAGAATCGCAGCACCCCCCGCGCCACTTGCAACTGCCCGCCTAGCGCCGGATGCCGCGCTAGAGTCTCCGGGGAAATTAGCCTGGCTAGTTCCTCCAGCGCGGCGACCGAAGCGGTCGCGGTGCCGAGATCTCCGGCGCGCCGGGCGAATTCGAGCCGTACCATTTCGGCCGCGAGCCTGGATGGCAGCTCCTGGTCAGCGGGAATCCGCATAAGCAGGTCGTCCGCGATGGCGAGCGACGCGCGGCCGGTCTCATGCTGGACATCGCGGAGCGCGATGGCCGCCGCCGTTAGTGCAAGCTGTGGTCCGGCCTTGGCGGTGATGCGCGGCATCCGCCGGAGGCATTCGAGGAGCGGATCGCGGTCAGCCGCCCCGATGAGAGTGCCGATCGCCAGATCATCGATGACAAGCTGGGCGGCTAGCGGCCAGTCATCGGCCGCGGTGGCATGCCGGACCGAGTCCGGCAGCTGCCGGTTGGCTTGGTACCACCGGGCAGCGCGCCGATGAAGGTCGGCCACCTGTCGCGGGTACTTGAGTCCGAGCTGCAGGCGCAAGACACCGGCGAACAGTGCGTGGTAGCGGTACCAGCCGTCTCCGAGCGGCTCGACGAACGCATTGTCTGCTGCCAGCGCTCCGAGGACGCTCGCCGCTTGTTCTTCATCGGCCAGCTCGCAGGCGATGCCAGCGCTGACCCGGTCCAGGATGCTGGTTTTCAGCAAGAGGTCGCGGGTACGGGCGGGCTGGTTGTTGAGCACCTCCTCTGTCAGGTATCCGGCGATCGCGCTGTCCGCGGCGGCGAATTCTTTGGTGAATCGCTCTGGGCCGGGCTGCTCTTTGATCGAGAGCGCGGCCATGCGCAGCCCTGCGGCCCAGCCCTCGTACAGCTCTGTGAGCAGCCTCAGCGGCTCATCGGGCAAGGTGATGCCATGATGCGCCATCAGCAGGCCCGCTTCAGCCACAGTGAACGCCAGTTCGCCTGCGCGGATCTCGGTAAGTTCACCAGCCAGTCGGTACCGGGGCAGTGACAGTATCGGGTCTGTCCGAGAGCAGACCACGACTCGCAGGCCGGGTCTGGCGTTGCGCATCAGGTACTGCAGGCCGTCAGTCAGTCCAGCGCCGGCGACCAGATGGAAGTCATCGAGGATCAGCGTTACAGGAGGGTATTGGGCAGCCAGGTCCGAGGCGAGCCGGAGAAGGAACAGGTGCCCGGCGTCGGCGCCGCGCTCCGTGGGCACGCGGCGGAAGGTGACTCCTGCCCTTCGCAATGCTTCCATGATGGCGGACCAGAACACACTCGGCCTGCCGTCGTAGCGGTCGAGGGTGACCCAGGCCACGGGGCCGCGTGCCCCGGCGGCCCACGATGCCGCAGCCGTCGTCTTGCCGGCGCCGGGCGGCCCGGTGACCACGGTAAGCGGATATGACGCGCCCAGCGTTATGTGCCGTTCAATGCGCATGCGCCGGACAATCCAGTCGGGCCGGCTGGGTGCGGTGATCTTCGAAAGCAAGACCTCATCCGAGTTGTGCACCCGGCGTCTGGAACTGGTCGGTGCACGTGCTGCTGCTGCTGCCGCCGCCGTCATGTGGCACCTCTCCCACCCGGGGCCCATCTGTTCCGGGTTCCTACGACCAAGGTGGCTACCAAGGACCAGGGCAGCTTTCCGCAACTGAATCGTTACCCCGGCAGGGGTGACTTGTAATCACCCCGCCCCTGTCTCACCCGGGTGATTTATCACTCTGCGATGGTGAGGCTGAGGTTCTTGGGATTTAACCCAGC
>DATMMA010000410.1:0-3007 GCA_035570295.1 Streptosporangiaceae bacterium | reverse complement strand
CGGTCATGTTGTAATTGGCTCGAAAAATTACAGGTCGCCGACTACGTCCTGCTGGTAACCGCGCCGGATGAGCCGTAAGCCGGGCACAGAACATCCATTCTGCGCTGCTCGGCCGATATTGGTCTTTACTGACCGAGACTGACGTGGGCGAGGATATCCACCGCGCACACATCTGCGTCGTGCCAGCAATTAATTAGTCCCTGTTAGTGCAAGCCACTATTTTATCTGCCCGCTGTCATTGAGGCAGTCCGGTTTGGTCCTGGTTCTGAAGTGCGCAGGTGCCAGCCATTCATCCGGCTCTCGGTACAGGTCATTTGGTAGAGGTAGCCTAGCCTTCGACCTCATCGGCGCCCCGATCCCGCTCACCTTGAAGTAGCCAGAACACCGACCCGCAGCAACAGCAAAACCCCAGGCCAGCCGCGGAATGACCAATCCAACGGGCGGTAACTTCGGTCTAACCATTGCGTCGATCCTCCTGCATGGAAATCGGCGCTAATGCCGTTGGGTCTCGCGGCGCTGCCGGGTTCAAATCCCAGAGCCTCCGCCCGGTCAGCAGGATCGGCGTTCTCCTGCGATAGCGGGTGCGCGGCTATTCCCGCTGGATGTTCCACAGGTAGGTGCTGCCATCGCTGTCACCGATAGCCAGCGTCTTTCCATCCGCGCTGAACGTGGCGAAGGCCGTGCCCTTGCCGCCAGGGTCGGTGATGACGGCGACCTCCTGCCCCGTGGACAGGTCCCAGAGATAGACCTTGTCGCTGTTGCCGCTTACCTCAGCCAGGAGTTTGCCGTCCGGGCTGATGGCCATTCCGTCTAGGCGGGTGCCGTCCGGGATGGGGACGGTGCCGGCCAGGCGGTGCGACGGGATGTCCCAGAGGTAGACCTTGCCCGCCCCAGCGGTGTCGGCGAGCGTCTTACCATCCGGGCTGAACACTGCGAGATTCGCGACACCGCCGGGGCTCGTCCAGGTGGCGATCATGGTCGGCGTCGGCGTCGCGGTATCCCACAGATAGGTCCGCCCACTGGCGTCGTTCACGGCCAGGGTGCTGCCGTCCGCCGGGCTCAGCGCGGCGCCGGCAGTCAGGTCTATGCGATCGGGGTCGGTGAAGGTGTGCTGGTCTCCCTGGGTCGAGTCAGTCAGCGCGATTCCGTCGTGGTTCGCGTCCACGCCGATCACCGTGTCACCTTCGGGACTGATCAGCAGGAACGGGGTGTTCAGCCCGGGTAGGGTGCCTATCCGGTGACGTGTCACGATGTCCCAGACACAGGTGTCGCCAGTATGGCCAGCCATCACCGCGAACCGGCCGCCGCGGCCGATGGAAGCGGTGGCGATGCCCTGATGGCCCGGATCCGTCAGGGTGGCGGCGACGTGCTTGGTCGCGATGTCCCAGAGGTAGGTGTTCCCGTTGGCGTCGACGGCGGCTATCTCGCTGCTCGGGGCAAATCCGGCCGAGACGATGCCCTTGCCGCCGGGATCCGCGAGCCGGGCGGCGAGTGTGAGGCTGGCAAGTGTGCTAGGCGAAGTCGGCCCGTTTGCCGCTCCGCTGCCTGTGGAGTGCGTGCCGGCGGGCGGGGAACCGTGCGATGCGGGGATCACGAGTATGGCCGCGGCGACCCCTGCCAGAGCCAGCACGACGCCGGCCAGCACAGCCCCCGGGTACCAGCGCCGGCGTTGACGCCGTGGAGGTACCGGGTTACCGCTCACCTCATCCCGTACAGGAGCGGCCTGCAGCTGCCTGGCGGCCTCCTCGGCTTCGCGGCTGGCCCGCTCCTCGGCCTGCTGCCTGGCGGCCTCCTCGGCTTCGCGGCGGACCCGCTCCTCGGCCTGCTGCCTGGCGGCCTCCTCGGCTTCGCGGCGGGCTTGCTCGCGCTGGTCGCGCTGGGCGAGTTCCCGGCTGACCTCGCGCGCCGCCATTCCCTCCGGGGCTTCGAGGGCCACGCCGGCAACTGCGGCGACTCGCGGGATGTCCTGGTCGCTGATCTGCTGGAGGGCCTGTCGTGCGCTCAGCACCAGGCCCGGCCGGGCGGCGTCGAGGAGTTCGGCGAGTTCGGCGACCGCTGTCTCGCGGACCCGGGGGCGCGGGCTTTCCAGCGTCACGCGCAGATCCTCGGGCAGCGGAACGGGCTCAATCACGGCGCCACGGACACTGTAGGCCAGCAGCACATCTCCTTCAGCCCCGTAGGTCCACAGCTCCGGTGTCTGGCGCGGCTCGGCTGCGCGGACCCGCTCGTACACGTGGTGATAGATGTCAGTGACGGTGATCAGGCCATCTTTGTCACGGTCGGCGTCGCCGCTGCGCAGCCCGTCCACGATCGCCTGGGTGAAGACGGACTGCACGCCAACGCCGGATAGCTGGTTGCCTTCGAAGGAGTACTCGGTGCCGCGAGAAGCAGTCAGAACAACCCGACCGCGGCCTTCTGGTCTGAAGCGCTGCTCCAGCGCGAGGTCGGGCTGGCCTTTAGCGCCGCTGGCGAACGCACCGCTGTGGCAGCAGTCCAGGAGGACGATCTGGCTGCGGGCGCGGCAATCTTCGAGCCGCTCGTTCAGCCAGGCTGCCGCGACAGCTGTGGCGGCGGTCCGCTGCCGCCGGGTGTCGGTGGCGGCATAGTAGAGCCGCCCGCGGTCGTCGAGCACGCCGTGGCAGGACAGGTAGATCAGCAGCTGATCATCGAGGCGCCGGTCGGCGCAGAACTCCTCGATCGTCTCCTGCAGCTCGCCGCACCGGGCGTTGATCAGCGTCTGGACGGCGAACCTGCCGATCTGCGGGGCGGCCAGAACCTCTGCCAGGTCGCTGGCGTCACGTCCGGGAGCCCGCAGCTGACGCAGGGCCGGGTCGCTGTAGTCGGACGTCGCGATGAGCAACGCTAGCCGGCGGTGCGCGGGCTCAATCTGCCCCGGCATGCCGCGTCACCCACAGCTCAACCAGCCGGTCTTGCTCCGCTGAGGTCACGCCGGTCAGCTCCAGCGAGTCACCGTCCAGCGTGAGCTTGATGCTGCGGGCGTGCTGGC
>DATMMA010000409.1:0-17430 GCA_035570295.1 Streptosporangiaceae bacterium | reverse complement strand
TCTGCCGGGCAGCGGGAACGACCGTCATCCTCGTCACCCACGACCAGGACGAGGCGCTGTCGATGGCCGATCAAATCGCAGTGCTGCGGGACGGCCGCATCGTCCAGTACGCCCCGCCGCAGAATCTGTACAGCAGGCCCGCCGACGCCGTGCTGGCACGCTTCGTCGGCGACGCGAACCTGCTGGACGGCCAGCTCGGCGAGCCAGCCGGGCCGGGCATGGTGCGGACAATTCTCGGCCTGCTGCCGCTGGAGCCGCACAGCGCGGCGATCGCGGGTTCCGGCACGGTGACCGTGCTGATCAGGCCAGAGCAGCTTGAGCTGGTCGCAGACCCAGAGCGCACCTCCGGCCAGCCCGGTACTCTCGGCGGCCGGGTGATGGCCTACGAGTATTACGGCCACGACGCGGTCCTCCGGGTGAAGCCGGATAGCGCGGCCGGCCCTGAGGTCATCGTCCGCACCGTCGGCTGCCCTGAGCTCGCTATCGGGGCCGCGGTCACGATGCGCGTCCGCGGCCCCGTGGTCGCCTGGACCCGCTAAGACGGATTACCGGCCGCGCCTTCATCGTCACACTCCGCGGTCTCGCGTCAGGGGCACCGCCGCGGGCATGGGATATGTCTACGATGCTCGACAATGCGTTTTATTCAGTGCGACTGGATTGAGGTCAGCTAGTTGAGTTTCCGCAACGAATCGTTTCTGGCGGGGGAAGGCCAGTCCGCCACGCGAGCAGAGCACCAACCGGATCTTCCGCACGTGCCCGTGGATCCTCGGCGAGGTGGCTACATCCGTATACACGCAGACAGCATGGCCTGGCTGGCTGCGGCCGCATTGGCGTTCACGCTCGTGGTGCTGCTGTTCACCCCGCTGCGCATGACCCTTAGCCTGGATGAGACCGTATATGCCAGCCAGATCAGCCAGCATGTGCCGCTGATGCCGTGGGGCCCGCACAGGGCTCGCGGTCTGCCGCTTCTTGTCGCCCCGGTGACGCTTCTGACCAGCTCGGCCCTGGTGCTCCGCGTCTACCTGACGATTCTGGCCGGTAGCGGCATGTTCCTTGCCCTGCTTGCCTGGCGCGGCCTCAAGCCTGCCTGGGTGCTGGCGCTGGCGGCATTGGCGTTCGGCGGTCTGGGGATGGTGCAATCCCAGGCTTCCCAGCTGTTCCCGAACTACTGGATCGCCCTGGGCGGCCTGGCGGCGGTAGGGCTGTTCTTCCAGGGCTGGACGAGAAGCGACCCGCCGCGCCGTATCTTCGTCCTGCTGGCTGTTGCGACCGGGTTCAGCACGCTGATGCGGCCGCCCGACGGCGTGGCCCTCACGGCACCGCTACTGCTCGCTGCAATAGTTTCGCTGCTGCGCCGGTCAAGGGCACGGCGCTCAGCGGCGCTCCTGCTCGCTCTCCTCGCTGGCCTGGCTGTCAGCTGCGGCGAATGGCTCATTGAAGCGTACCTGTATTTTAACGGCCCGGCTGCGAGGCTGGCTGGGACAAGCAAAGCTGTCGGCGGAACGAGATTTAATCCGCTTCAAAGTCTTCGGGTAATAGACGGCGGCGCCACCGAACAAGTGACGGGATGGAGCCATCCCCGCCTGCTGTTGTGGTGGCTCATTTTTGCGCTGCTTGCGCTGCTCGGGATCTGGGTCACCCGCCGCGCCAGGGGCTGGGTATTCGCGGTGATGCCCGCCGCGTGCGCGCTCAGCATCTACGCCCTCTACACGCTGCCCATCAGGGACAACGCCCGCTACCTGCTGCCGGCCTGGGCGCTGCTCGCCCTGCCCGCCGCCGACGGGATCGCCTGGCTGGCCGGGCGGCCCACCGGACGGGTCCGAATCGCGACCGCCGCCCTGGCAGTCGCCTTTGTTGCCGCCGAACTCGGCACCCAGCACGCCGTGCTGATCAGCCAGTCCACACAACTGCAAACCGCCGCCCGCGCGGACGTGAACACTGTCAATTCACTACGTCACCTCGGCATCTACCAGCACTGCATGATCACCAGCGTCCCTCACCCCTACGGCGCCTCACCCACCGGACCCGCCGCCTACTACCTCGGCTGCAGCTACACCCGGTACCTCAAGAACCCCCACAGCGCGGGTAACCGGCGGCTGATCGTCCTGGTCCGCTCCCCCGGCCAGCCCTGGGGCTACGCCCGGGCCTGGCCCGCACACAAACTGGACGGCACCGGAAACATGGTCGCCTACATCAGCCCCGCCCGATGATGCTGCGATAGCTAGTCGGCGCCAACGACCTTGTAGTCCTTGCTGACGAAGACGTGGTGCGGCCAGTTGACGCCGATGTTGTGAACTTCGTACTCGCCGTTGCTCAGCTGCACGACACGGTCGACGACCCCGCCGGGATAGGCAGCCAGCGCAGCCTCAGTCGCCTTGTTCGCTGCCGTTCCGCTGACAATCGTCCCCTGGCCCTCGGTGTAGCCGGCCGGGATCTGACCAGCTTGCTTGGCGGTGGTCCGGGCACCGCGCTGGAAGGGGACCACGCTCGCCGCTGCGGATGTCGCCGCACTGCCGGCCGGCTGCACGATCACCTCCGTCGCCGTGATCATCGTGCTGTCGGTGGTCCCGAGGACCACGACGCTGTCCCCGGCCGCGACAGCACTTGCCGACGCGGACCTCGTCCCGTTCAGGTACTTCGTGGCGGACGCCTCGTTGATCGTCACCTTCTGACCCGCTGACGTCGTAACGGTGAAGCCCGACGACGACATGCCAGCGACGGTGCCCGATGTTCCGCCTGCGGCGGGGCCGGACCGGGCATTGGACCCCCTGCCGGACCCGAGACCGGCAGGGGAGCCCCTGCCGGGAGCCGATGAGCCGCCGCCGGAGAGTGCGCTGACGACGCCGTACGAACCACCGCCGATCGCGAGGACCGCGGCAGCCACCATGATGGGCCTAGTCACCTTCCGGTTGGACATTTGCAAGCTCCTCCTGCTTGTTGTCACGAATTCCAGGAGGTCCGCCGGCGCTAAGACGCGGTCCAGGCTGCCGGCGGGCGTTCCCGGCAACCATCACGGGAACGCCCGCTTGCCGGCCCGCCGCCCTCGCCGCCGCGCGGACCTGCGAGTCAGTCCAGCGCTTGCAGCGCATGCCGGCCAGGCAACGCACCGGCCGGGTCCGGCTCCGGGGAGTCAGCATGCCGGACCGTGAGCTTGCCATCCCGCATCAAGCCGATTCGCTGTGCCCGGTTGGCCACCGACGAGTCGTGCGTGACCGTCACCATGGTCAGGCCGCGTTCGCGCCAGAGCTGGCCGAGCAGCGCCATGATCTCGTCCCGGGTGCCTTCGTCCAGATTGCCCGTCGGTTCGTCGGCGAGCAGGACCGCGGGACGCTTGACCAGCGCCCTGGCGATAGCAACCCGCTGCTGCTGACCGCCGGATAGCTCCGAGGGCAAATGGCGGGTCCGTTCGCGCAGGCCAACGTCCGCGAGCGCCTGGCTGGCACGCTCTTTGCGTTCGCCAGGACTGACTCCGAGCGGGACGAGGGCCGTCTCCACGTTCTCCTGGGCAGTGAGAGTCGGAATGAGGTTGAAGGTCTGGAAGATGAAGCCGATCGAAGATGCCCGCACCTTCGTGAGCGCCTTCTCCTTAAGGATCGCCAGGTCACGGCCGTTCAGCCGGACAGACCCAGAGGTGGGGCGGTCCAGGCCGCCGAGGATTTGCAGCAGCGTGCTCTTGCCGTGACCAGTCGGCCCCTGAATTGCCAGCCAGTCACCGTCCTCGATCGCCAGGTCCACGCCCTGGAGCGCGTGGACGGTAGTGCGGCCCTTCGGGTAGTCCTTGGTGACGCCCGTCAACTCGTACATCGATGTCCCTTCGCTTAATCGCTGAGTTGCCTGCCGGGCAGGCCGTTGGTCGTAGCCGGGCGCGGTCTACACAACGCGGGCCAGCGCGGCGGCGGGGCGTAGCCGGACGGCCCGCCAGCTGCCGAATGAGCCAGCGACGAGGCCGCCAGCGATCGCGAGTGCGACTGCAAGAAGGACCGCGCTCACGCTGACCGGGGCGGTCAGGTGGACCGAGACGGTATGCCCGGCAGCGGCGGCCGGCCGCCCGAATCCCCCAGAGCGCTGGTTCGCGGTGCCAGTGGTTGCGGTGAGCGGCGGCACCACTGCCTGTACAACGGCAGCGGCGGCGTACCCGATGGCGACACCGACTGCGCCGCCGACCACCCCGATGACCAGGGCCTCACCCATGACCTGGCGGATGATCCGCCGGCTTGTCCAGCCGATCGCCTTGAGGGTGCCGAACTCCCGGACGCGGCGAGTGACCGCAGACACGGTGAGAAGGCTCGCCAGCCCGAATGAGACCGCCAGTACGAGCACCGCGAGCCACTTACCCAGGCTGTTGGCTAGCGTGGATGCGCTGGACAACGATCCGGTCACCTGGCTGGCGAGGTCGCTGGAGGTGGTGACGGTCGCACCGGGCAGCGCGCGGGATACAGTGCTCGCGGCCGCGGCTACCTCGGTTGCGCTGGCAGCCGACACGTAGATGGTGTTTACTTCGCTCGGCATGCTGGCCAGAGCCTGTGCGCGGGCCAGCGGTATGTACACGTCCGCGTCGGTGACGCCCTGCGCGGCTCGCACGATGCCGACGACGGTAAAGTTCCGGCCCGCCACCGTCGTGGTCGAGCCAACTTTGAGGCTGGCCGACGTGGCGTAGTTCGAGTCGATCACGGCTACGTTCTTGTGCGCCTCGCCGCTGGTGATGTCGTGGCCCGAGATGATCGTGCCGGAAGCGAGGGGGCCCAGCGAGTCGCTTCCCGGCTCGACACCCGTCACGGTGAACGAGTTCGCATTGACTGACCCGGACCCGCCCGAGCTCCGTGCGCCGGGTCCTCCGCCGTTCCCGCCGGGGCTAAAGCTGCCAGAAAACTTCAGGTCATTAAGCACCAGCGCGCCGACGGCAGCGGAGACGTCCTTCTGGCTGGCTACTGCGGTGACATCGGAGGACTTCAGGGTGCCCAGGCCGCCGCTGACGAGGATGCTGCGGCTGACGCTGGAGCTCTGGCCGCCGCCGAAGCGGAAGCGCGGCCCGCCGCCAGAGCTCGCAGTCGGCGCCTTGGTCACGGTGATGTCGGTGCCGACTCCGTAGAGCGACTTGAGCACGGTTCCCTGACCAGCGGAGACCCCGGAGGCGGCCGCCGTCACAGTAATGACGAGGCCGACGCCCAGGGCTAGGCCGAGAGCGATGAAGATCGCCTGCCGCATCCGCCGCCGCAGTTCGCGCAGCAGGTAAGTAACAAACATGTCGTACCTCTCGTAGGAGTTGTCAGCCCGCGGATCCAGACCCGCCATGGAACCCGCCGCCGGAGCCGCCGCACGCCTGGATGGCCTGGCGGAAGGACGACGACGCCGATCCGGTCGGCCGCGGGTGCGGCGAACCAGAGCCACCGCCGAAGCCGCCACCAGACGGCGGGGTGACCCCGTGCTGCTCCAGGCACTTGCGGAACGAGGTGTTCTGAGTTGAGCCAGAGCCGGAGCCAGAGCCAGAACCTGACGACCCGGCCGAACTGGAACTGCAGCCCGCTACGAAAACCACCGCGACGAGCGCGGTTGCGCTGAGCGTGGTCGAGCGGGCGCGGGACAGACGGATCACGCACTACCTCCTCGCTAGCCAGACAGGTGTCATGGCTTACTGAGCGAGGCGGCTGCCTCGCCACGTGCAGTCAACGGGGACTGGCTTGTGATCTCGTTGTGGCTACCTAGAAAGTGACCGTGCCCTGGCGGACCTAGCGGGCAGGCTGAGCGCGAGCCGGGGAGTCGCTCTGTGCGCTACTGCGCTGAGACCGGCAACCGCACCCGGAACGATGCGCCCTCGCCGGGACTTGTGTCGACAGTGATCGCGCCGCCATGTGCAGCGGTCAGCGACGCGGCGATCGCCAAGCCGAGGCCGGTGCCGCCGCTGACCCTGCTGCGGGCCTCGTCTGCCCGGTAAAAACGCTCGAAGACGTGGTCCGCCTGCTCTGCCGTCATGCCGGGCCCGCGGTCGGTGACGGTGATCTGCGCAGTCCCGCAGTCATGACAGACGCTGACGAGAACCGGCGAACGAGGTGGAGTGTGCTGGATCGCGTTGCCGATCAGGTTGTCGATCACCTGCCGGATCCGCTCGCCATCGGCGCAGGCGACTACCGGCTCGCGCGCGTCCAGCGTGATCCGCCGGTCCGGATTGACAAGCCTGGCCTGCGCCACTGCCTCGGCCGCGATGCTCGCCAGGTCCACTGGCCGGCGCTGCAGCGGAAGGTCGGCATCGAACCGTGCCAGCAGCAGCAGATCATCGACCAGGCGCCCCATCCGGCCGGACTCACGCTGGATCAGCGTCATCAGCCGGAGCAGCTCGGTTGTGCCAGCCGTCTCGCCCTGCTGCAGGCCGTATTCGGCCAGGCCGCGGACGGACGTCAGCGGCGTGCGCAGCTCGTGGCTGGCGTCAGCGACAAAACGCCGCATCCGGTCTTCGGACCGCACGGCGCGCGCCTCACCCTCGGCCCGCGCCAGGTACGCGGCCTCGATCCTGGCCAGCATGCTGTCCAGCGCGCCGGCCAGCCGCCCGACCTCCGTCCGGGCCGGCGGATGGTCGATCCGGCGGGACAGGTCACCGGCGGCGATTGCGGCGGCTGTTTCCTGGATCCGCCGCAGCGGGGCCAGGCTGGCGCGGACCAGTGGCAGGCCGATGCCGGCCAGGAGCACGACGGCGACGGCTCCGGCGAGCGCATCGGCTACCTCAAGGCGGCTGACTGTCGTGTCCAGGTCGTGGAGGCTGTAGGCAACGACCTCGCGGCCTCCGCCGGGGATCTGCTGGACAAGGACCCGCCAGGACTGTCCCTGCGGGCCGGCGGCCGGAACCGTGAAGGGCGTACCCAGCTCCTTAAGCTCCGCAGCATCCAGCCGCGGGCCAGTCGCTGCGTGTAGCGGACCGGCCACTACCCGCGCGTTCCCGGTTTGGTTGATCACTTCGACGAGGAACTGCGTGGGCAGTTGCTGCTGCCCGTTGCCAGGCGGGCGGAGGTCCGGCCGGGCCGCGATGTGGCGGGAAACCTTGGCGAAGTTACGCAGCTGGGCGTCAGACCTGCCGATCAGGTAATCGCGAAGCAGCGCGGTGCCGAGAATGCCCGTCACCAGGCACGTCACCGCCACCAGGAACGCGGCTGCCGCCATCACGCGGACGCGTAGCGATGCATCCCGCGCAGCTCCTCGCAGCTGCGCGGCGAGTGCCATTGGTCTCACGGTGCTGGCTTCATGGGGGCGGGATCCGCAGGACGTAGCCGAAACCGCGGATGGTGTGGATCAGCCGCGGGTCCTTTTGATCAATCTTGCGACGCAGGTAGCTGACGCAAGGCTCGACAACATTGCCCTCGCCGGCCGGGTTGTACTCCCAGACGTGATCCAGGATCTGGGCCTTGCTGACGACCCGGCCGGCATTCACCATGAGGAACCGCAGCAGTTTGTACTCGGTGGGCGTCAGCTCGATGAGGGTGCCGCCCCGCCTGACCTCGTGGGCGGCATCGTCCACTTCGAGGTCAGCGATGCGCAGCCGGGCTGCCGGCGCACACTCCCGGGTGCGCCTCAGCACCGCCCTGACACGCGCCAGCACCTCGTCGAGGCTGAACGGTTTGGTCACGTAGTCATCTGCGCCAATGTCCAAGCCGGTAACCCGGTCCCCGACGCCGTCGCGGGCCGTGAGGAAGATCACCGGGACATCCGGGCCCGCTGACCGGATCTGGCGCGCCGCCTCGAAGCCGTCGCAGTCCGGCATCATCACGTCCAGCAAGATCAGATCCGGCCGCGAGCAGGCTGCTGCCCGCACCGCCTCACGTCCGCTTGCCGCCGTGACTACGTCATAACCTGCGAATCGCAGCGAACCCGACAGCAACTCCAGGATTGTCTGCTCGTCGTCGACGACAAGGAGCCGTGCCGGTCCGGTTTGCCCTGTGGCCGTGATCGTCATGGCCTGATGATCGCCACCGAACCTGACCGGCCGCTGGAAGTACGCTCCAGCCTCTCCAGGCTTGGCTGAACGGCAGCTCTAATTCTTTGCGGTAGCTCTGAGCCAGCGGTCAGTGACCACTGAGAACCGTCACGCACAGTGATGCCTGTGCAGCCGGAGCCAGACAAGACAACTGGAAGGCGGCCTGGTGAGCGTAAGCATAAAGGTCAGAGGCCCAGGCGGGGTCAGGGGCCGAAGCGAGGTCAGGGGCCGAAGCGAGGTCAGGGCCCGAAGCGGGCCTATTGACCCGGGCGAGGGCAACGCTGAAAGCGGCGATCGCTCGCGGCGGGTACCCGCGCTGGCGCTCGCCTTGATCATCACCGCGGTAGCTGCTGTCATGTATTTCAGCGGACCCGCGCTCATCCCGGCGGCATGGCTGGCGGCCGGGCCGCTGCTGGCCTCGCTGGTCCTGTCACCGCGCAGCACCGCGCTGCTAGCGGGCTGGGCAGTGCTGCTGGCTACCGGGCTCGCTCTGGTCCAGCCGCCTCCGCCCGGAGTGCTTGCCTCGCACCTGGGCGCATGCCTGCTACTGGCCGGGTTTGCGGTGGCGAACTCGGCCCTTCGGACCGCGGCACAGCGTCGGATCAGCCAGGTCCGGGCTGTCGCCAGGGTGGCGCAGAGCGCGATTCTGCCGGAAGTCCCCGCCACCGTCACCGCCGGGCGGCTGGCGTCACGATACGTTTCGGCCTCGCCTGAGGCCCGGGTCGGCGGCGACCTGCTCGAGGTAGTTCCCGGTCCGGGCCATCCCCGCTGGCTCATCGGAGATACTCGCGGAAAGGGCCTTCCCGCGGTCCGTCTGGCGAGTGTGGCGATGACCAGCTTCCGCGACGCCTGCGCCCAGCCGGGACTCTCCCTGACCGAAGTCGTCCGGGCAGTCGACGGGTCCGTCACCCGGGCGGCGGGCGAGGAAGATTTTGTCACCGCGGTATTTGCCGAATTCGACCCGAACGGCTGGCTTCAGCTCGTGGTCTGCGGACACCCGACGCCGCTGCGGCTCAGCGCGGACGGAGAACTGCGGGCGCTGACACCGGCTGCGTACGCCACGCCCCTCGGGCTGCACCCCGACATCCAGTCATCAACGTTCACCGTGAACGTGGGCGACCGGCTTGTCTTCTACACCGACGGACTGCTCGAGGCACGCGACAGGGCAGGGCAGTTCTTCCGGCTTGAAGACTGCCTCGACGCGCTCCGCCAGCCGGACCTTGAGGCCAGCGCAGACGAACTACTCAGCAGGCTCCTGGCGCACTCCAGGCGCAAGCTCAACGACGACGTCGCTCTTCTCCTGGTCGAGGCCACGCCTTCGCCCGTCTGGCCGGACGGCGATACAGCCGCGGGCGCAGCGCCCGGACTGCCCGGCGCGCCCGATGTGAGCCCGGTCACAGTGGCCAGGGCAACCTTCGCACCTGCAACGCCGGTGGGGTGAGCCCGCCGCCTAGTCCCGCGCCTGCAGCTTGGCCGCCGGGCTGTCGGCAGGGTGGAAGACGCCGAGCACGCGCAGCAGTGCCGGCCCCGTGTTTTCCAGGCAGTGCTCCAGGCCCGGCGGCAGGTGCAGGCACGTTCCCGGCGCGAGCACGTGCTGTGAACCCCCGATGTGTGCCACGCCATCACCCGCCAGGATGAGCACCACCTCGTCGTACGGGTGACTGTGATCGGGCGCCCGTCCTGGCGGGATCTCGCCGACGAACTGGGTCGCCACCGAGCAGCCGCGACCCGGCCCGAACAGAACGCGGAACTCGCGGTCTCCCGTCCTCTCTACTTCGCAGGCAGCCAGGTCCTGAACGCGGGGGGTCAGCGAGTCGGGAACGGGGTCACGTGCCTGGAGCGCGGCCGGCTCGGCCGCTGGCAGCGTAACGATGTCCAGCCTGAGCTCTCCTGAACTGGCGGCTGCCAGATCGTAGGCCGCACCCGGCGGGATCCACAGGCCCCGGTCCTCGCATAGCTCCGGCCCGGCGGTGCCGTCAAGTTCGAGCCTGGCCGCTCCATCCATCACGAACCACAGTTCTCCCGCCGCACCTGCCGTGCCAGCGAACCGGCAGCCAGGTGGCACCGTGACCAGACGACGCACCAGGCCAGGTCCATCGGTCCCGGTGTCGAGCAGCAACTTCAGGCTGGCGCCTGTCTCGGTCAGCTCGGCGGGGACACTGTCCGCGCGAACGACAACACCGGCGGTCATGGCTGCACCGCGGCCGCTGCCGAAGCAGGCGCGTGCGCCGCTACCAGGCTGGCCAGCGCCTCGTTGAACCGGTCAATCTCTTCCGGCGAGTTGTAGTGCGCGAGACCGACTCGCAGCGCCTCCCCCCAGCCAATCCGGTCATGCAGGCCAAGGGCGTAGTAGCTGCCATGGCTCCACACCCCGAAGCCGAGCTTCGCCAACTCCTCGCTCAGCAACCCGGACGGGACATCAGCGAAGTTGATCAGGAACACCGGCACCCTGCCCGCCATGGTGGGCAGGCCATAGAGGCGAGCACCCGGCGGGAGCCCGGCGAGCAGCCGCTCGCCGAGCTCGTGCTCCCAGGCGGCAAGCCGCGCCATGCCGCCAAGGCTGTCCAGGTAGTTGAAGGTGGCGAGCAGGCCGCCGAGGAGCTCGTACGGGAGCGTGCCCGTCTCGAACCGGTGGCCGACCGGCTCCATCGGCACGGGCCTGGCCTTGTAGGGTCGCCAGGACTCCAGCAGCTCGCGGCGGCCGTAAGCGATGCCCAGATGCGGACCGCAGAACTTGTAGGCCGAGCACGCGACGACGTCCGCGCCGATCGCGCGCACATCCATCGGTTCGTGTGCCGCGTACTGGACCGCATCCACCCAGGCCAGCGCACCTGCCTGGTGCGCGAGGTCGCACACCGCGCGCGCATCCACGATGGTCCCGGTGGAGTTCGCGCACCACGGGAAGGCCACCACCTTCGTCCGCGGGCCGAGCTGGCGCTCCAGGTCGGCCAGGTCCAGGGTGGTGTCCGGATGCACGTCCACGTGCCGGACGCTAAGTCCGAGATCGCTGGCCAGGTCCAGCCACGGGGCGACGTTGCCGTCATGATCCAGCCGGGTGACCACGATCTCGTCGCCTGCTCGTAGCTCGCGCCCGAGCGTCCGGGACAAAGTGAAGTTCAGGGAGGTCATGTTCGCGCCGAAGATGATCTCTTCCGGGGCACAGCCAAAGAAGCGGGCGGAAGCGGCCCTGGCCTCATCCACGAGCGCCTCCAGCCGCCTGCTGGTGGCGTACGGCGCGCCGGTGTTGCCGCTTGCTTCCAGGTAGACCTGCGCCGCTGCGGCTCCGACCTCATCGGGAGTCTGCGTCCCGCCGGGGGCATCGAGGTAAACGAAGTCACCGTTGAGCGAGCTGAAGCGGGCGCGGAGGGCGGCGAGGTCCGGTGCGGGCATGACACTCTCGCCAGGAGCGGGCATGACACTGTCGCCAGGATAAGGAACGCGGGGAGCCGACACATCGGCGGGGAAGTTGCTCACCAGAGGGACGCTAGGTGCAGAAGCACGGCAGGTCAATGCCCTGGCGGGGGTCAGCGACCCAGGTAGGCGCGCTTAAGGTCCTCGCTGCGGAGCAGCTCGGCTGCGGCGCCCTCAAGCACGATCTCCCCGGTCGATAGCACGTATCCGCGATCGGCGATAGACAGTGCCATGGACGCGTTCTGCTCCACCATGAGGACCGCGACGCCCGATTCGTGGATGTCCTTGATGATCTGGAAGTTCTGCTGCACGAGCGCGGGCGACAGCCCCATCGAGGGTTCGTCCATCAGCAGCAGTTGCGGCCGCGACATTAGTGCCCGGCCGACCGCGACCATCTGCTGTTCGCCGCCTGACAGCGTCCCCGCCAGTTGGCTTCGGCGCTCCAGCAGCCGCGGGAACAGCGCGTGAATACGGTCGAAGTCCGTATCGAGCTTGTCTCTGCCTCGCAGCACGGCGCCGAGCTCGAGGTTCTCTCGTACCGTCATGTCCCCGAAGAGGCGGCGGTTCTCCGGCACTATCGCCATCCCGCGCTTGATCCGGTCCGGCACCGGCCAGCTCGTGACATCCTCACCGCCGAGCAATACGCGGCCTGACCTTGGCTGCACGATTCCCAGGATCGTCTTGAGCGTCGTCGACTTGCCGGATGCGTTTCCGCCCAGCAGGCACACCAGCTCGCCTGCCTGGACGTGCAGGGAAATGCCCTCGAGAATCCGCATCTGGCCGTAGTAGGTGGTGACGTTCTCCAGGCCCAGCAGGGGCTCGCTCATCCTTGCTCCGCCAGCGCCTCAGGGTCGCGGCCAAGATAGGCCTCGATCACGGCCGGATGATTCGCGACCTCGTCGAAGCCGCCCTCGGCGATCTTGACGCCGTGATCAAGCGCGACGACCCGGTCGGAGCAGCCGCCAACCACGTGCATGTCGTGCTCGATCACCAGGATGGCGACGTCCCGCTCATCGCGCAGCCGGGCAATCAGCTCAGTGATCTCGTGCGTCTCGGCCGGATTCATGCCGGCGGCCGGCTCGTCCAGCAGTAGCAGCCGGGGCCGGGTGGCCAGTGCGCGGGCGATCTCCAGTCGGCGCCGGTTGGCGTAGGACAGCGAGTAGGCCGGCTGCTCCCATCGGTATCCGGCGAGCCGCTGGCCAAAGAACGACAGGACCTCTTCCGCGAGTGCCCGGACCTCGCGCTCCTCGCGCCTGGCCCTTGGCAGCCGGAGGATCGACTCCCCCGGCGTGGCTTTCGTGGCACCGTAGGTCGCTGCCATCACGTTCTCGAGCACCGACATGTTCACGAACAGCCGCAGGCTCTGGAACGTCCGGGAGATACCGCGCCTGGCGATGACATGCGGTGCCAGCCCGGCAATCGACTCGCCCGTGAACCTGACGTCGCCCGAACCCGGCGAGTAGATACCGGTGATCACGTTGAACACCGTCGACTTGCCTGCTCCGTTCGGCCCGATCAGGCTCACGATCTCGCGGTCGCCGACCTCAAGGTCGAGCTTGGCCAGTACTTGCAGGCCACCGAACGAAAGGGAGAGGTCCTGCAAGCCGAGCACGGGTGGCGTGGTCACGTCGGTACCTCGACCCGGCGCGCGCCGAGCAGTCCTTGCGGCCTCGCGTTCATCATCACGATCAGGATCGCGCCTATCATGAGCTGCCTGGTGATCGAAGAATTGGCACTCAGCACCGTTTCCCACACGAACGAGGCGAGGTAGATCGTCGGCACCAGCAGGAATATTCGGGCGTTCCCCTTGATCTGTACCAGCGCGATGAGCAGGCAGATCAGCAGCACGAAGCCCACCTTTCCCGGGGTCTGCGAGTTGGCGGGGAGTACCAGCCAGTCCCGCAGCGCGTCGGCGATCAGGCCGGTGGATTGCGGCGCGCCGGCGACCCAGGTCGCCGAGATGGCCCTGGCCAGGGCATGCACGGCGAACCCCAGCGCGATCAGCGCGGCCAGGGCCAGGACCAGGCGGCGCCACGGGCGCAGTTTCGCAATCAGGGCGATCAGGATCAGGCCGTAGAACAGATACCCGGAGTCGCTCGGGCTGCGCAGCAGACCGTCGTAGATGATCATCACGACCAGGCCGCCGGTGACTGCGCCGGCAATGCTGCCCGCGCCGCCGAAGATCAGGCTCGCGTAGATCAGGATCAGGATCGGCGTGTCGAAGTCGGTCGGGAACACACTGATCTGCTGCGCTGCATACACCGTCCCGACCAGCGCGGCAACGATCGCGCCGAAGGAGAACGCCATCAGCTTCACCCGGTCCACCGGGATCGTCATCGACCCCGCGGCCAGCTGATCGTCGCGTATCGCTCGCCAGGCCCGGCCCGTGCGTGAGGTGTCCAGCAGCCGCATCGCGGCCATTACCGCGACCAGCACCACTACGAGCAGGTAGTAGTAGCTCGCGTTGCTGACGAACTGGTAGCCCGGCACATGAATCGGGTCGAGATTCGCTATGCCGTTCGCGCCACCGAATCTTGCGGGTGCGACGTTGTTGGTGAACTCGACGAAAGCCTCGCCGAAGAACAACGTGACGATCGCCAGGTAATCGCCGCCGAGCCGACGCGAGGGCAGGCCGACAAGCAAGCCGAGCATCGCAGCACCGATCATCACCAGAGGTATCGAAACGAGCGACGGCAGGTGGATCCCGTTCGCGCCGATCTGGCCGGACGAGAGCAGCGCATAACCGTAGGCCCCGAAACCGAAGAACGCCACATAACCGAGGTCCAGCATGCCCGCCGAGCCCACGACGATGTTGAGACCTACCGCCAGTGCCGCGAATACCAGCGAGTCGATCCCGACCTGAAGCTGGAATCCGCTCACACCGAGTACGGGCAACAGTGCGCCGGCTACCGCCGCGATGCCGAGCCGGGGCCACCAGCCGACGCGCTCAACGGACCGCTGCACGGTGCCGAGCCAGGACGGCAGGTACTCGCGCCGCTCCGCCCGCCTAGCGACCCACTCATCGACCCCGACCTGCGGGCCGGTGACCTGGGTGCCAGTCTTCGGGCCGGCGAACTCGGGGCCGGTGGCCGGTGGCAGCGCTTCGCCGCTCATGCCTCTCACACCTTCTGCAGTTGCGGGCGGCCGAGCAAGCCTGTTGGCCGAACCAGCATCACGACAATGAGCAGGCAGAACACGAGCAGGTCGCTGTAGAGCGAGGAGACGTAGCCGGTGATGAACGACTCGGCGAGGCCGATCAGCAACCCGCCTAGCATGGCGCCGGGGATCGAGCCGATACCGCCGACCACGGCCGCAGTGAATGCCTTCAGCCCAGCGATGAACCCAATCGTGTTACTGACCTGGTTGAACAGCAGTCCGGCCATCACTCCGGAGACGCCGGCCAGTGCGGAGCCGAGGAAGAACGTCGCCGCAATGGTGAAGTTCACATTGATGCCCATCATCTCGGCTGCTTCGCGGTCGGACGCCACGGCCCGCATCTGCCTGCCAAGCATGGTCCGGTTGATTATGAGCCGCAGCCCGACCATAAGGGCGGCTGTCATCGCCAGCACCATGATCTGGACCGTGTCGATGCTGACCGAGCCGATCCGGATGCCGGACGAGAACGGAATGAAGTCTGGCGTGTTGTACACCCGGTATTGCGCGCCGAAAAGGAGCAGCGCGGCGTTCTCCAGGAAGAATGAGATGCCGATCGCTGTGATCAGCGGCGCGATCCGGGGCGCGTTACGCAGCGGACGGTAGGCGAAGCGCTCGATTGCGACGCCGAGGAACCCGACGACGCCAGCCGCCAACACGAACATGATCACGAGCAGCAGGGCCACCGGAATGTGCAGCCCCGACGCCCCGCCGAACCACTGGATCACGAAGAACCCGATATAGGCCCCGACCATGTAAAGGTCACCGTGAGCGAAGTTGAGTAGCTTCAGTACTCCGTAGACCATCGAGAAGCCCAGCGCGATCAGCGCGTAGAGCGCTCCTGTGGTAAGGCCGTTCACCAGTTCCTGGAAAAAGAAGCCCATCCGGTGCGAGTCCGCCCATCACCCGGGCCGCCCGGCGCGGGCCGGCCTCGGGCACTTGTGCCCGGTGGCCGGCGCGCGCCGGTCAGCGATCTCAGTTCATCTGTTTGGCCGGTCAGGAACTTGGAATCAGCGTGTACGCGCCCTTCGAACTGATCTTGAAGAGGAAGAACTTGCCGTTCACCAGATCACCATGCGAGGTGAAGCTGATCGGCTGGCCGAGGATGGAGGTCGGTTCGTTCGTCTTCTTCACGGCAGCGAGCACGAGGGCCCTGGTCGGGGTGTGGCCGGACTTGCAGACCGATGCGATCGCCTCGTCAATGACGTGGGTCGCTGCGAATACCGGCGGGCCGAACGTGCCGAACGATCCGTACTTCTTATGCGCGGCAGCCGCGATCGCTGCATCCGCCGAGATGTAGGTGATGTCGGGGCCGAAGGACGACACGTAGGATCCGGAGATCGCGAAGGTGCCGGGCGAGAACAGCCCGTCGGTTCCGAAGATCGCCGCGTTCTTGTGTTCCTGCTGTATGTCCCGGCCGAATTGCTGGGCGTTCGCCGCGATCTGCCACGGCAGGACCACCACCGTCTCGGAGGGCGTGATCTTGGCGACGAGCGAGGAGAAGTCGGTGACCTTCTGCGAGACTGACTCGTGATCGACCTTGATCCCGGCCGCCTTGAAGACCGGCAGCATGGCTGCCACCAGGCCAGTCGAGTAGGCCTCTTCATCGTCGACGATCATCAGAGCCTTCGGGTGCAGGTTCTGGATGATGTAGTTGGCGTCCTGCGGACCCTGCACACTGTCCTTGGACACGACCCGGAAGAAGGTCGGGTACTTGCCAGTGGTGAGTGCAACAGCGGTAGCTGAGCCGGAGATGAAGGGCAGCTGGGCACGTGCCATCAGCGGCCCGACCGCCTCTACCTCCTGGCTGCCCGCCGGCCCGACAACCCCGACGATGGAGTTGTTGGAGATGAACTGCTGAGTAACGGTGGTCGCCTGCGATGGCACGAGCTGGGTGTCGCCCTGTGCCAGCGCGATATGGGTCTTGTTGGCCGTGTTGTCCATCGCGACTGCCAGCTCGGCGAAATGCAGCTGCTCCTGGCCCAGTGGGGCTACCGACCCGGTCAGCGGGCCTTCCATTCCGATCGTTGCCGCACACTTTTTCGCGGCTGCGTTCGTACCGCCAGAGCTGCTGCTACCGCAGGCTGCCAGCGTCAATGCGCCGAGCGCCGCCACCGCAGTTGCGGCGGCGATCCGCCGTCGTTTCATGGACACGCCTCCCCTTCAGGGATGGATGTATTAAGAGAGTTCGGCCGTGAAGCGCGAGTGCGCTGGCGGCCCGCAGCGCATGTCCGCATCCGGCCGCACGGGGGGCGCTATTGCTTGCCAGCTCGCCGGGGGGCAGCGACCGGCCAATAGGGCCTCCATGGGTCGAATGTGTAGCGAGAATCAAAGCATTGACCTGCAGTGGGGCGCAAGGGGCGCATATTGAGGCTCGGATGCCAAATTGTGGCTGAGCTGAGCGCTTCCGGTGGCCGCGCTCGGCCGTCAGGCGTCGGTCTCGAGCAGGATCTGTGCCAGCTTGCCCAGATTGATGTTGCCGCCGGAGACGATGCACACGACCTTTCCCGGTCCGGCGCGGCCGGAGAGCGCGGCGGCGGGTGCCAGCGCGCCGGCGCCCTCGGCAATGACCCGGACGCGCTGAGCGAGAACCCGGACCGCCGCCGCCGCCTCACCGACGCCTACCGCCAGCGCCTGGTCGACTAGCGGAGATACGAGCGGCCACATGCTGTCGAGGACGCGTCGGCTGCCCGCCCCGTCGACGAACGACGGGCGGAACTCAACGTCGGCCGGAGTACCCGCGCGCATGGCCGCGGCCATCGCTGCTCCCCCGTCCGGCTCGACAGTGATGACCTGCGTGGCTGGCCGAAGCGCCTTGATAGCGCTGGCGACGCCGCAGGTGAGACCACCCCCGCCGTACGGGATGACGACAGCATCGGGATCTGGCAGGTCTTCGAGGATCTCCA
>DATMMA010000408.1:0-11026 GCA_035570295.1 Streptosporangiaceae bacterium | reverse complement strand
GATCTGGCCTGGACCCGGACATCTCCATCGCCAACGCGCTGGATCAGGCGCCGCGCGTTGCCCGCGTCCGTCACTTGCCGACAGCGGAGGTCATCGCGCTCGTACATCGTGAGACTCAGGGTCGCGAGTTGGGCTTCCTGGGTGAGCCGACCGTCAACGTACTCAAACTCAACCTTGCCCTGGACAGCCTGCGATGAGCACCTCGGGATGGGAACAGCTACTGTTCATCCTCGCGGTTACGGCAGTGGCCGCGCCGCTGCTGGGCCGCTACCTGGCCGCCGTGTTCGGCGGCGGCAAAGCCCCCGGCGATCGCATCTTCCTGCCGGTGGAGCGGCTTACCTACCGGGCGCTCCGGATAGACCCCGAAAGCAGCTGGACCTGGCGGGCTTACGCGCTCGCGGTACTGGCCTTCGGGCTGGTCTCCACGCTGCTCCTCTATCTGATCTTGCGGCTGCAAGGACACCTGCCGCTTAACCCGACCGGCGCGCCCGACATGCCGCCGCTACTGTCCTTCAACACGGCGGTCAGCTTCATCACGGGCACTAACTGGCAGGCATACGAGGGCGAGACGGCAGCCAGCTACCTCGCTCAGATGGCCGGCCTTGTCGTAGCACAGTTCACCGCCGCCGCCGTCGGCCTCTCGGTCGCGCTGGCAGTGGTCCGGGGCATCGCCGGGCCACGCCGGACCGTCGGCAACTTCTTGGCCGACCTGACCCGCAGTCTCGTCCGCGTGTTCGTGCCGCTGTCGGTCATCGGCGCGCTCGTGATGATCGGACAGGGCGCGGTACAGACCTTCCGCGGCTTCGATACGGCCACGACCCTCGCCGGAGGCAGCCAGACCGTCCCCGGCGGGCCGGTCGCCTCGATGGAGGTCATCAAGCTGCTCGGGACTAACGGCGGCAGCTTCTACGGGGTTGGCGGTGCCCATCCCTTCGAGAATCCGACCGGGTTCACGAACATGTGGGACCTGCTCCTGGTGATCGTGCTGCCGTTCGCCATCGTCTTCATGTTCGGCCGGCTCATCGGTTTGCGGCGGCAGGCACTGGCCATCGTCGCGGTGATGGCGGCCATCTTCATCGGTCACACTGTCGTGTCGATGCAGGCCGAGGTCCACGGCAACCCGAGCATGCCCGCGTCCGTGTCGCAGCTCGTCACGAGCACCAGCCCCGGCGGCAACCTGGAAGGCAAGGAGACCAGGTTCGGCCCGGAGGGCTCTGCCCTGATGACGGTCGGCACCATGGGCACGACCGCCGGCGCCACCGACTCGGCCCTGGACAGCTACACCCCGGTCGGCGGCGCGGGTGCGTTCGTCGCGATCCTGCTCGGCGAGATCAGCCCGGGCGGCGATGGCGGCGGACTGTACGCGATCCTGGTCCTGGCGCTGCTATCTGTCTTCGTCGCCGGGCTGATGGTCGGCCGGACTCCGGAGTTCCTCGGGAAGAAGATCCGCGGGCCGCAAATGAAGCTCGTACTGGCCTACGTGCTGACCATCCCAGTCGTGGTTCTCGTGTTCGGGAGCGCATCGCTGGTGCTGCACCAGGGGTACAGCTCGATCCTGAACCCCGGATTCCACGGGCTCTCCGAGGTCACCTATGCCTACGCCTCGGTGACCAATAGCA
The DNA here is from genome assembly GCA_035570295.1 of Streptosporangiaceae bacterium. GTDB lineage: Bacteria > Actinomycetota > Actinomycetes > Streptosporangiales > Streptosporangiaceae > JAJYUU01. Next base: position 9,407 of record DATMMA010000408.1, on the reverse strand, counting down.
ACGGGTCCGCATTCGCCGGCCTGGCCGCGAACACGCCCTGGTACAACACCACTCTTGGCCTGGCGATGCTGGCCGGGCGCTTCGTCCCGATCGTGCTCGCGCTGGCGATCGCTGGCTCGCTGGCCGGAGCTCGGGTGCACGCACGCACCAGGGCCACTCTGGATACCTCCGGGCCGACGTTTGCGGTCTTCCTGTTCGGCGTAATCGTCATCGTCGGCGGCCTGATCTATTTCCCGATGCTGATACTGGGCCCGATCGGCGAGCGCTTCGTCGGCTGACGAGCCGGGGAGAATCAACACGGCTTGCTTCAGGTGCCCGCGGGCGGCTGAAATTAGAGCCACGGATCGATCGGGAGGGACCCGGGTGCCTGACGCAAAGCGATTTCTTGACGGCTCGTTCGCCCCAGTGGCGGAGGAAATCTCCGCATTCGATCTGCCCGTCGCCGGTCAGATACCGGCCGAGCTAAACGGACGCTATTTGCGCAACGGGCCTAATCCGCTTGGCCTTGACGATCCCAGCCACCACTGGTTCCTGGGCGCCGGAATGGTGCACGGGGTGCGGTTGCGGGATGGCAAGGCAGAGTGGTATCGCAATCGCTGGGTTCGGTCGCGTGCGGTAGCGCAAGCACTCGGCGAGCAATGGCCCGCCGGGCCAGTCCACGAGAACATGGACTTCGCGGCGAACACTCACATCATCTTCCATGGCGGCCGCACACTGGCGACTGTAGAAGCGGGGCCGCTGCCGTACGAGCTCTCCTACGAGCTTGACACTATTGGCCCGTGTGACTTTGGCGGGTCGCTGCCCGGCGGATTCGCGGCACACACCAAGCTCGACCACGACACCGGCGAACTGCACGCCGTCGCGTACTTCTGGGCCTCCGATCATGTCCAGCACGTCGTTGTGGACGCTGCGGGCAAGGTCAGTCGTACCACCGACATTCCGGTGACAGACGGACCGATGATGCATGACTTCGCCCTGACTCGCAGGTACGTCGTGCTTCTCGACCTGCCGGTGACATTCAGCATGAATGCGGTCGCGGCTGGCAAGGAGTTGCCGTACGTGTGGAATCCCGAGCACAAGCCGCGAGTCGGCCTGCTCCCGCGTGATGGCGGCGCGGTCCAGTGGATCGAGGTTCCGCCTTGCTGGGTGTTCCACTGCCTCAACGGCTATGACGACGAGCAGGGACGGGTTGTCGTCGACCTGTGTACGTACAAGGACTCGTTCGACGTCTCCACGCTGTGGGCGGCTCGCGGGCCGGTCACGCTCGACCGCTGGCTGATCGACCCGGCCGCCGGGACCGTGACGCAGACCCGGCTGGATGACCGGGGACAGGAGTTCCCGCGGGTCGACGACCGCATCGTCGCGCGTCCGCACCGCTACGGCTACAGCGCGGTCATCGGTGAGCTCACCAGGGCAATCACGGCAGCGGGTGACTTCGGCGACGATGCGTTCGCCAACGCGTTGATCAAGCACGACCTAGCGAACGGCAGTACGGAGGCACACGAATTCGGACGCGATGCGGCAGCCGGGGAGGCGGTGTTCGCGCCAGCGTCGGCTGATGCCGGCGAGGACGACGGGTACGTCATGGCGTACGTGCACAACCCGGACCGTGGCGCCTCTGATCTGGTGATCCTCGCTGCACAGGACTTCTTGGCTGAGCCAGTGGCGCGCATTCACCTGCCAGCCAGGATCCCGCTCGGCTTCCATGGGAGCTGGATACCAGAGCACTGACGGTCGCCCGCTCGGCTGGCTGGCAGCCCGGCGCTCTAGCGCCGCCAGGACGGACGCCGGTCGATCGCCGCGACAATGATCGCCGCGAAGATCACAGCGAGGATGAAGCCCGTCAGCAGCGAGTACCGGTAGTGCAACCCGATGGCATAGCGGGCGACCAGTCCGCCCAGGAATGACCCGGCGAGGCCGACTAGCGCGGTCCGGATCAGGCCTATCGGGTTCGGCCCGGGCACGAGGAGGCGCCCCAGTGCGCCAATGATCAGCCCGCCGATCGCCAGCCATATCAGCAGCAGCAGCATTCCTCAATGCTAAGGCGCAGGCGAGCGTGCTCTTCCGCATCCAGACGCTCTCGGACTGGTCTCGCGACGCTTCATGGGTTTGGTAGCCACATATCCCGGCATAACGGGCGCAGAACCGCACCAAACCCAGCCGGTGTCGCTGCGCATGGGTCGGTCGCAGCTCGGCTCGCGGTACATCTGCCTAATTTCAGTCCCGGCTGAGAAGTGATGGCAGTCCTCGCGCGGAAATAGTTCGACTAACGATCTGCGTGGCTTGGGGGTGACCGGAAGGCGTTATATCGCGAATAGTCCAATTAAGTCATGCAGTCGGCCGACCGGTCAGGCATCGCAAACCGGAGGTCTCAATGGGGAACGAAGACGGCATCTTCGATGTGATCGTGATAGGTGCGGGTCCGGTGGGGACGACGGCCGCTATGCGCGCTGTACGCGGTGGGATGTCGGTGGCCGTGGTCGAGCGTCGCCTCGCTGGCGGCGAGTGCGAGTACTACGGCTGCGTTCCGAGCAAGGCGATGCTACTGCCGGTGGAACTGGCTGACGAAGTGGACCGCATGCCGGGAGTGGCCCGGAACACCCCGATCAACGCAGAAGCCGTGTTCGCCCGGCGCGACGACTTTGTCTTGCACCGAGACGACACGACTGTGGTGACCGACATCAGGAATTACCCGGCTACGTTCTTCCGGGGTCAGGGACGCCTCGCCGGAGAACTGCGGACCGAGGTATCGGCTCCCGACGGCAGCATCCGCAGCTTGCAGGCACGGCATGCCGTGGTCCTGGCTACCGGCAGCGACCCGTACGTGCCCGACCTGCCGGGCCTGCGGGACGCGCACCCGTGGACTAACCGGGAGGTCACCAGCACCGAGCAGGCGCCAAAGCGCCTGGTTGTGATCGGTGGCGGCCCGGTCGCCTGCGAAATGGCCCAGGCCATGCGCTCCCTGGGCGCCGAGGAGACGACGATGGTGGTGGCGGGCGAGCGGCTACTTCGCAAAACTGAGCCGTTCGCCGGTGACCTTGTGGCGGAGTCCTTTCATGACGGCGGCATCGACGTACGCCTTGGCCGCTTCGTCACGCAGGTCGAGCGCCCTGTTCCGGCCGGTCCGGTCACCGTTCACACCGACGACGGCTCGAAGGTAGAAGCCGACGAAATTCTCGTCGGCACCGGCCGCGAGCCCGTGGTGCGCGGCATAGGCCTGGAAACGATCGATGTCGAGGTGGACGGCCCGGTCGCGGTGGACTCGACCATGCGCGTTACAGCGGTGCCCGACGGCTGGCTTTATGCGATCGGAGACGTCAACGGCCGCAACCAACTCACCCACATGGGCAAATATCAGGCCAGGATATGCGGCGATGTGATCGCCGCTCGTGCTAAGGGACTGCCCGACGACGGGCCGAGGTTGCATGACATCGCTGACGACAAGGGCGCTCCGCAGGCCATCTTCACCGACCCTCAGGTCCTCGCCGTCGGGCGCACTGAGTCGAAAGCCCGGGCGGATGGCGTCAACGTACGCACCGTGGAGTACGACGTCGGCGATGTCATAGGTGCCCAGCTCCAGGCAGACGGCTACACCGGGCGGGCGAAGGCGGTCGTCGACGAGGACAGCCGCAGGCTGATCGGCTTCACCCTCGTGGGGCCGGCGGTCGTAGATCACCTCCATGCTGCCACCATCGCCGTCACCGCCGAAGTTCCCATCGACAGCCTGTGGCACGCCGTTCCGGCGTTTCCGACTGCGAGCGAGTTCTGGCTCCGCCTGATGGAGACCTACGGCCTGTGAAGGCGGGAACGGGCACGTGCGGGGCGTCGGGTCGCATCGCCGCGCGGTAGCCCAGAGGGGACGAGGGATTTGTCATGACAGCACCCGCGAGCCAACCGGAGATCCGCGATGTCCCGGTCGGGTTGCGCGCCACAGGGACGCGCCGCGAGCACGACAGCCTCGGCGATGTCGAGGTGCCAGGCGACCGCTACTGGGGCGCGCAAACGCAGCGCAGCCTGGAGCACTTCAACATCGGCAACGACCGGATGCCGGCCGAGGTGTATCACGCCTATGGCTACGTGAAGAAGGCGGCGGCCATCGTGAACACCAGGGCCGGGCGGCTGCCCGACTGGAAGGGCGAGCTGATCCAGCAGGTCTGCGACGAGGTCATCAGCGGGGCGCTGGACGAGAATTTCCCGCTGTATGTGTTCCAGACCGGGTCGGGGACACAGTCAAACATGAACGTGAACGAAGTCATCGCTAACCGGTGCATCCAGCTGGTGGGCGGGACACTCGGCTCCCAGCAGCCGGTTCACCCGAACGATCACGTGAACATGGGCCAGTCGAGCAACGACACGTTCGCGACGGCCATGCACATCGCAGCGCACAAGATGACTGCCGAACGGACAATCCCGGCGATGCGGCTGCTCCGGGACGCTATCGAGCGCAAGTCAAAGAACTGGGCGAACGTCGTCAAGATCGGCCGTACGCACCTGGAGGACGCAACCCCGCTGACCGTCGGCCAGGAGTGGTCCGGCTACGCCGGTGCCCTCGACGACGCCATCGCCGAGGTCGAGCACGCCAGCCACGGCTTGCTGAAGCTAGCCATGGGTGGCACCGCGGTAGGCACCGGGCTGAACGCTCCGGAGGGTTTCGGCGAGCAGGTTGCCGCTGAGATCGCCAGGATGACCGGCGCGCCCTTCCGGACTGCGGAGAACAAGTTCGCCGCGCAAGGCACGCTGGACCGGATGGTCCGCGCGCACGCGGGTCTGAAGGCAGCGGCCGTCACGCTGTTCAAGATCGCCAACGACCTGCGCTGGCTGGGCTCAGGTCCGCGCACCGGCATCCATGAGCTGATCTTGCCGTCGAACGAGCCTGGATCCTCGATCATGCCGGGAAAGGTCAACCCGACTCAGGCCGAGGCGATGCTGATGGTCGCCATCCAGGTCATCGCGTCCGACGTTGCCGTCACCATGGGCGGCTCCGAAGGCAACTTCGAGCTCAATGCCTTCCGCCCGATCCTGATTAGCAACTACCTGCACTCGGCGCTGATCCTGGCCGACATGTGCGACCACTTCCGCAGGTTCATGGTCGACGGCGCGCAGCTGAACCAAGGCAAGCTCACCGAGAACATCGACCGGTCAGTCATGATGGTGACCGCGCTGTCCCCGGTCATCGGTTACGACCAGGCCTCGGTGATATCGCACTACGCGATCGACCATGACCTGACACTCAAGCAGGCGGCGCTGGCGAATGGGGTCAGCGAGGAGCTGTTCGACCGGGTCGTCAACCCGCTGGCACTCACTCGCGGTGGCTCGGCCGATCTGTCAGATGGCGGTGGTGGCCGCGGGGCCTAGTTCATGAGGTGCTTTGCGGCGGGACTGAAGGTACGACAGCACCGTCCGGGTAGACCGGCTGCCACATAGCGTCTTGCACGGTCTGTACCGGGTTATCGATCTTCTTCCCGGCGACGCCGTCCGCGTCCGCCGCCTTGGCGACAGCGATCGCCGACGTTGCCGACGAGGCCCGCAGGTTCTCCACCGCCGGCAACAGTGCGGCACCAGGCTGGCTGACATCGACCTGGCCCGCGACCGCCTCGGCCGCCGCATGCAGCATCCGGTCGGTGACCTTGGACGCGCCGGAGACGATCGTGCCGAGGCCCAGCCCCGGATAGACCAGGGCGTTGTTGGCCTGTCCGAAGTAATAGGTCACGCCGTCGTACTCGAAGGGCCCGATCGGCAGGCCGGTGGCAATAAGTGCCCGCCCCTTGGACCAGGTGATGATGTCGGCGGGTATGGCCTCGATCTTGGAGGTCGGATTCGACAGCGGGAAGATGATTGGCCGGCCGGTGCCAGTGCTCATAGCTTCCACGACATGCTTGGTGAAGGCGCCATGTGCTGTCGACGTGCCGATCAGGATTGTCGGCTTCACCTTCTCGATTACGGTCTGCAGGCTGATGATGCCCGTATCCGCACGCGCCTGTTGCAAGGCAGCCATCTCCGGCCAGCGCACCGAAGCCGCCGGGTCAATCTGGACTGGCGACTTCTCCCAGCCTGCGGCCTCGGCGGCAGGGCGGACGTACGGACGCTGGTAATCCAGCATGCCGTCGAGCATGTCGTCGGTGAGCAAGCCGGGCAGGTCAACAATCCAGATCTGGCGGGCTGCCTTGCTCGAGTCCAGCCCGTCGCGGATCATCTGGGCGTGGATCTGGTCGGCGATGCCGATCCCGGCGGTGCCGCCGCCGAAGACAACGACTCGCTGGTCCCGCCACCGCGTGCCGGCGACCTTCACCGCGCTGAACAAACCGGCCATGGCGATCACGCCGGTGCCCTGCATGTCGTCGTTGAAGATCCGGTACTTGTCCCGGTAAGTGACCAGGATCCGCCGGGCGTTGTCCGCGCCGAAGTCCTCGAAGTGCAGCAATGCATTCGGGAACCGCGACGACGCCGTCTGCAGGTACTTCTTGATGAACGCGTCGTATTGCGGGCCGCGGACGCGCGCATGCCGGTTGCCCAGGTACAGCGGGTCGTTCAGCAGCCCCTCGTTGTTGGTGCCGACATCCAGCGACACCGGGATCACCCGTCGCGGGTCGATGCCAGCCGCCGCGGTGTAGACGGCTAGCTTGCCGACGGAGATCATGCTGCCGGCAACCCCCCAGTCGCCGATGCCGAGGATCTCCTCGGCGTCACTGCAGACGATCAGGTCCACGTCGTCCGGTCGCAGACCCAGGCTGTCGAAAGCTTTGTCCATATCGTCTGGCCTGTCGATCGACAGGTACAGGCCCCTGGGGCGGCGGTACTCGTGCGAGTAATTCTCGATGGCGTCGCCGATGACCGGGTCATAAACGATCGGCAGCAGCTCGGCGAGATGATTCGCGAGCACCCGGTAATACAGCACCTCGTTCCGGTCGTGCAGCTGCTCCATGTAGACGTTCTTGGCCAGGTCGTCGCCTTGCCGCTGCATCTGCTGGTAAGCGCGCTGGGCCTGCTGGTCAAGCGTCAGCACGGCCGATGGCAAGCGCCCGGTCAGCCCGAGAGCATCCCGTTCCGCCTCGGTGAAGGCCGTGCCCTTGTCCCGGATCGGGTCCTCGAGTACGTCCGGAATGGCCGGAACGGGCGCTGTGCGCATGCTCATGATCTTGATCCCCCGGTTTTGTCAGCAACCCCACGCCAGACGGTCCAGATCGTGCCCGCCCGCCGGCAGATCAAGCCTGGGCGCGCGATGAACCCAGGTAGAGCCGAATCCGCTCGGCCGAGAGCGGCTGTGACGGCCGGTGGCGGGCGGCCTATGCTGATGGTTTCGGGGGAATCTGCCGGGCTATCGCTCTGGCTGCTAATCATGAGCCTGACCAGCACTTATGCGACGACGCGCTTGCGCGGACGGCACCGCGAGCTCGCGGTGCTGGATGACCTGCTGGGCAAGGCGCAGGCGGGCACCAGCGGCGTGCTGGTTTTGTCCGGCGAGCCGGGGATCGGCAAGACGGCCTTGCTGGACTACGTGGTCAGCCGCGCAAAGGGCTTCAGGGTTGACCGGATCTGCGCTGTTCAGCCGGAAATGGAGCTCCCGTTCGCGGGCTTGCACCTGCTGTTCGGGTCGATGGTTGACCGACTGGAACGCTTGCCTGGCCCGCAGCGCGAGGCGCTCGAGGTCGCTCTCGGTGTCCGCGAGGGGCGCGCGCCGGACCGGCTGCTGGTCGGACTAGCGGTCCTGAGCCTAATGGCCGACCTGGCAGAAGAGCGGCCGCTGGCCTGCCTGGTCGACGATGCGCAGTGGCTCGATCAGTCCTCGCTGCAGGCACTCGCGTTTGCCGCCAGGCGGCTAGTGGCCGACCGCGTCGCTGTCGTCTTCTGCGTGCGGGACGGCAGCGACGTTCCTGAGCTGGCTGGCCTGTCCGAGCTAACAGTGACAAGGCTGCACGACCCTGATGCCCGCGCGCTGCTGGCATCGGCCGTGCACGGGCGGCTCGATCCGTCGGTGGCAGACCGAATTGTCGCCGAGACGCGCGGCAACCCGCTCGCAATCCTGCAGTGCCCGCGCAGGCTGAGCCCAGCCGGCCTGGCAGGCGGTTTCGCCGTTCCCTGCGCCGTCGTGCCTGTGCCGGGCTCTATCGAGGACGGCTTCCGCCAGCAGGTTGAGTCGCTTCCGCCCGGCACCCGCCAGCTCCTGCTCACCGCCGCGGCTGAGCGGACAGGCGAGGCGACATTGCTGTGGCGCGCCGCTACGTCCCAGGGGATCGGCACGGACGCGGCCGCGCCCGCCGAGGAGGCGGAGCTGATCGATTTCGGCGCGCAGGTTCGCTTCCGTCATCCGCTGGTCCGTTCCGCGATTTACCAGGCCGCCACGCCGGATGAGCGGCGGACGGTACACCGGGCTTTGGCCGAGGCCCTCGACCGGCGGACCGATGCCGACCGCAGGGCATGGCATCGCGCGCAGGCGGCCAGCGGCCCTGACGAGGAAGTAGCGGCCGAACTGGAGCGCAGCGCGGGCCGCGCGCAAGCCCGCGGCGGCCTTGCGGCTGCAGCCGAATTCTTGCGCCTGGCAACCGAACTGACACCCGAACCGGCCCTCCGCAGTGCCCGCGCCCTGGCGGCAGCGCAAGCTAAGTTCACCGCCGGCTCCGCGGACGCGGCTTACGCGCAGCTGATGACTGCGGCGGCCGGGCCGCTGGATGAACTGCAGCAGGCACGGCTCGAGCGGCTCCGCGCCCGGCTCGCCTTCACCTGGAACCGCGGCAGCGATGCGCCGGCACTTCTGCTCCACGCCGCACGCCGGCTAGCCCCGCTCGACGCAAAGCAAGCCCGTGAGACCTACCTCGAGGCAATTGAAGCGGCGATCTTCGCCGGGCGGCTTGGTAGCAGCGGCGGACTGTCGGAGGTCGCCGCTGCAGCCCGGAATGCGCCGCCGGCGCCCCGTCCGCCCAGGGCGATAGACGTCCTTCTCGACGGGCTGACAGCGAGATTGACGGGCGGCTACTCCGCGGGCCTGGCCCCGCTCAGGAACGCAGTGCAGGCATTGACGAGACTTCAAGCCAGGTCGGCCGAGGACGACATGTTCTGGTACCTGCTCTGGATCGAATGCTCGCTGACACCAGAGCCCATTGCGCCCGAGGTATGGGACGACAGGGCCTGGGATGAGCTCGCAACCCGCGCAGTCGAAGTTGCCCGCGACGCTGGTGCGGTCACCGCTCTCCCGGTAGCGCTGAGCTCGAAGGCATGCTCCGACTTGCACACCGGGGACTTCAGCGATGCCGAGGCTCTGAAAGACGAGGGGCGCGCGATCTCAGAGACAATGGGCAGCGCCGTAATCACCTATACCGACCTGGTTCTCGCAGCCTGGCATGGCGAGGAAGGTCCGGCGCTCGAGCTGATAGAGGCCGGCATTAAGGATGCCATCGCACGCGGCGAAGGTC
>DATMMA010000407.1:0-9198 GCA_035570295.1 Streptosporangiaceae bacterium | reverse complement strand
CGACTATGGAAGCGTGAGCCGCCGTTCGCAGCTAGTGGAGCGCGCCAAAAATGCCGGGATCGTTACCGATTACGACGACTGGCAGGGCGATCATGTCGAGGTGCCGGCTGACACGCTGGTCGCGATCCTCGACGTTCTCGATCAGCCGCCGTCTGCTGACGAAGTCGAGCCCGCAAAAGCCCCTGACTGGGCAGCGGACTCAGTGCCGGGCGCGTGGACAGCAGAAGCCGCGGCGGCAGACGCAAGGGCAGCGGATGCGGTGCCCGCCGACTCGGCACCAGGAACAGCCGGCGGGGCGGCGCGCCCGGTGATGCCGTCCGGGCGGCAATGGGGGTTCACTGTCCAGCTGTACTCCGTCCGGTCGCGCCAGTCCTGGGGCCACGGCGACTTGCATGATCTCGCAGCGCTAGCCCGGTGGAGCGGGGCGGAGCTCGGAGCCGGGTTCGTCCTGGTCAACCCGTTGCATGCGGCTGAGCCGTTGCCGCCGGTCAGCGCGTCCCCGTACCTGCCGATGACACGCCTGTTCACCAGTCCGCTGTATCTGCGCGTGGAGGACATTCCCGAGTACGCCGCGCTGCCGGCAGCGGACAAGGCCGCGATCGACAGGCTCGCCGCGCCGCTGCGGGCGGCTAACATCACGCCTTTTCTCATCGACCGTGATGCCATCTGGACGGCGAAACGACGTGCACTCCAGCTGATCAGCAAAGTCCCGCTGACCGGACCCCGGCAGGCCGCCTACGAGAGCTTCCGGGCCGGCCGCGGCCGCCGGCTGCAGCAGTGGTCGGACTGGTGCGCGCTCGCCGAGCGGCACGGCGCCGACTGGCGGGACTGGCCGCCCGAGCTGACCAGTCCGCTCGAGGCGGCGCGCGCGGTCGCCGGCGACCCTCAGCTCGCGGCAGCCGCCGAATTCCACGCCTGGCTGCAATGGCACGCCGACCAGCAGCTTGCCGCAGCCCAGCAGGCGGCGAGAGCAGCGGGCATGGCGCACGGCATCATCCACGACCTGGCTGTCGGCGTGCATCCAGGTGGCGCCGACGCGTGGGCCATGCAAGATCTGCTGGTGCCGGGTTTCAGCGTGGGCGCTCCGCCTGACGGGTTCAACCAGCTCGGCCAGGACTGGTCTCAGCCGCCCTGGCACCCGCGCCGGCTCGCTGCCGCGCACTACCGGCCGCTCGCCGAGTTGTTTGACGCTACGCTGCGGCACGGCGGCGGCATCCGCGTCGATCACGTGATGGGCCTCATGCGGCTGTGGTGGATACCGGCGGGCCAGCCGCCCGACCGCGGGGCTTACGTGCGCTACGACCACCAGGCGTCGGTTGGCGAGCTCGCCCGCGCCGCCGGCCGGGCCGATTCGGTCGCGATCGGCGAGGACCTCGGCACCATCGACCGCTGGGTCAGCGACTACCTGGCCAGCCGCGACATTCTGGGCACGATGATGCTCTGGTTCGCCCGCGCCCGCGACGGCACGCCGCTGCCGCCAGCGCGCTGGCGCCGAGCCTGCATGGCCACGGTCGGCACGCATGACGTGCCACCGGTGTCGGGGTTTGTCACCGGCGACCAAGTGACCGTCCGGGCTGAGCTTGGTCTGCTCAAAGCGCCACCAGAGCGGGAACGAGCTGACGCGGCGGCAATGCTCGCCGGCTGGGAGGCGGCCGTCCGGGCTGAAGGGCTGCTGACGCCCGGAACGGAGCCGGATCCGGCGCAGTTCACCGTGGCGCTCTACGCATACCTGCGCAAGACACCAGCCCTGCTGCTCGGGGTCTCCCTGGCCGATGCGGTCGGCGACCGGCGCACCCAGAACATCCCTGGTACCAGTAGCGAGTACCCGAACTGGCGGATCCCGCTGTGCGACGGGCAAGGTAAGCCAGTGCTGCTGGAGGAACTGCCCGCCATCAGGCTGCTGCGCGAGGTATGCGCGGCAGCCGGGGCAGCGGAACCGGCCGCGCCGACCGGTTAGCGGTGGCTGATCAGCTCAGGTCTAGGCCGGCTGTGCTAGCCGGGTTGGGCGTCGCGCTGCCGGCACTTCAGTGCCCTTGCCACGTCGTCCCGGCGCTCGAGAAGCAGCCGCGTCAACGGCGGCGCCGGGTTCGCGCTGGCAATGTAATCGTCCGTGGCCGCGATGCCCGGCTGGCTGACGACGCTCTCCGGGTAACCCACCTCGGTGAAGAACTGTGCCATGTCGGACGCACCGTCCTGCCAGAACCCGGCTAGCGCGGCGTAATACTTCGCCGCGTAAGGCGCGAGCAGCTCGTCTGCGTCCGGATCGCAGAAGCCGCGCAGCACCGCGCGGAACGTGGCGTTGGGCAGGCTGCCATCGGTGATCTTGGTCCAGGCGGCGGCCTTTGCCTCCGTGGTCGGGATCGCGGCCAGGCAGCCTTGCGCGTACCGCTCGCCGGCGTCGGTCTGGTCGCGGCCGAGCTCGGCTTCGACCTGCTCAGGGCCGGCCTGCCCGCGGCTGACCAGCCGGTGCAGCAGCTTCCAGCGCAGCTCGGTGTCGACGGCCAGGCCCTCCAGTGAGGCCGAGCCAGCCAGCAGGCCGGCGAGCAGGTCCAGGCTGGCCGGGGTAACGGCCACGTCAGCCAGCGCCTTCGCATAAGCAAGCTGATGATCGGAGCCGGGCGCGGCAGCGAGCAGCCAGTCGCGCAGCGCCGTGTCGAGCTGCGCCAGGCCGTCCTGCCGCCAGCCCGGGTCGCCGTACCGGCGGATCGCGATACTTGCCTGAGGCAGGATGCGTTCTAGGACCGCGACCTGCCGGATTGACGGAGCACCGGCCTGCACGAGCGCCGCGAAGTCGCGCGCACGCATCTCGGCGTCCCTGGTCATGTCCCACGCCGCGGCCCAGCACAGCGCGGCGGCCAGCGGGTCCGTCAGTCCGCTGATGCTGGTGATGAGCGTGTGCAGCGAGTGGGCATCGAGCCGGATCTTGGCGTAGGTCAGGTCGTCGTCATTGATCAGGATCAGGTCCGGCCGGCTGTGACCGGCGAGTTCGGGCACCTCGGTGACGGCTCCGGCGATGTCGAGCTCGACCCGGTGCCGGCGAGTGATTACCCCGTCGTCCGCCCGGTCGTACAGCCCGATGGCCAGCCGGTGCGGTCGTAGTTCAGGGTGGTCGGACGGTGCTTCCTGCAGCACCCTGAAGGAAGTGAAACGGCCGCCGGAGTCCAGCTCGTACGACGGCCGCAGCGTATTGACGCCGGCGGTCTCCAGCCATGACTTTGACCACGAGTTGAGCTCGCGGCCCGAGGACTGCTCCAGCGCACCGAGCAGGTCGGTGAGAGTGGCATTGGCCCAGGCGTGGTCGCCGAAGTAAGCGCGCACTCCGGTCAGGAAGTTGTCCCGGCCGACATAAGCGACCAGTTGCTTCAGCACGGCCGCGCCCTTGGCGTAGGTGATGCCGTCGAAGTTGACCTCGACTGCTTCGATGTCGGGGATATCGGCAGCGACCGGATGCGTGGACGGCAGCTGGTCCTGCCGGTAAGCCCAGGCCTTCCAGACAGCGGCGAAGGTGGTCCAGGCCTCGGTCCACCGGGTCGCGTCGGTCATGGCGACGGCGGATGCCCACGACGCGAACGACTCGTTCAGCCACAAGTCGTCCCACCACTTCATGGTGACCAGGTCGCCGAACCACATGTGCGCCATCTCGTGCAGGATCGTGTCGGCTCTGTCCTCGCGGCGGGTATCGGTAACCCTGGACCGGAAGATGTAGTCCTCAAGGAAGGTGACGCAGCCGGCGTTCTCCATCGCGCCAGCCTTGTATTCGGGCACGAACAGCTGGTCGTATTTGCCGAACGGGTAGCGCACGCCGAAGGCGCCGTGGAAATAGTCGAAACCGCGCCTGGTGATGTCGAAGATCTCGTCCGGATCCAGGTACTGCGCCAGCGACTGACGGCAGTAGATGCCGAGCGGGATCCCGTCGTGCTCTGCCGTTACCTCGGCGTAAGGACCGGCTGCGATCGCCGTGATGTAGGTGGACATGACCGGGCCAGCCGGGAAGTGCCACCGCGCGACGCCTGGCCCCGCTGGTTCGGCAGTGACGTCCGGCGCGGCATTGGAGATGACCTTCCAGCCCTCTGGTGCGGTCACCGTGAACTCGAAGCTGGCCTTCAGGTCGGGCTGGTCGAAGCAGGCATAGACCCGGTGGGCGTCGAAGGTCTCCAGGTCGGTGTACAGGTAGACGCCGCCATCCGCTGGATCGGTGAAGCGGTGCAGGCCCTCGCCGACGCGCGAGTAGGAGCACTTCGCCACGACGCGGAGTTCGTTGCGCGCGGCGAGACCGGTCAGGGCGATCCTGTCGCCGGCGAAGGCAGCCAGATCTACCTCCTCCCCGTTGAGCGTGATCCGCGTCACGGCAGGCGCGGTCAGCTCCAGGAAGGTAGCGGCACCCGGGCGTGCGCAGCGGAATCTGGCTGTGCTGATCGACTCGAAGGTCGTCTCAGAGCCGCTGAGGTCGAGCTGTACCTGGTAGGACTCGACCTTGATCAGTTCCGCCCTGTCCCGCGCTTCGTCGCGGGTGAGGTTGCTCGCCACTGTTCGTTCCCCTCGGTGTCGATTTAGGTCTCGATTCGCGCCCGTCCCGCAAACACCATGCAGTAAACACCGTGCCGTAGACACCGTGCTGTAAACCACATGAATGCTGGTGCCTGCGGCCGGAATGTGCAACGCGGTTTCACGGTTGCCGCAGGAAAGTCCATCCCGGCACCAAGGAGCAAGGATGACCGAGCAGGAGCCTACTCAGCTGGATTTCTGGTTTGACCCGCTGTGTCCATGGGCCTGGATCACCAGCCGGTGGGTCCTGGAGGTGGAGAAAGTCCGTCCGGTCCAGGCGCGCTGGCACGTGATGAGCCTCGCCGTACTCAACGAGGACAAGGAGGGTATGGACGAGCGCTACAAGGAACTGATGCGGAAGGCGTGGGGACCGGTGCGGGTCTGCATCGCCGCGGAGCAGAAGTTCGGGGCGGATGTGCTGCTGCCGCTGTACACCGCGCTGGGCAGCCGGTTCCACAACGAGAAGCAGGAGCGGGACCGGGCGACGATTGAGGCCGCGCTGGCCGACGCCGGGCTGCCGGCCGAGCTGGCCGACGCGGCGGACTCCACTGAGTATGACGAGGCGCTTCGCGCATCCCACAAGGACGGCATGGATCGTGTGGGCTACGAGGTCGGCACGCCGGTCATCTCGGTCAACGGCACCTCGTTCTTCGGGCCGGTGATCTCGCCCATCCCGCGCGGCGAGGACGCAGCTCGCCTGTGGGACGGCGTGCTGATGGTCGCCGGGACCGACGGCTTCTTCGAGCTCAAGCGCTCGCGGACCAGAGACCCGATCTTCGACTAACGCTCGTCAGCGAGGTCAAGCGGCTTGCACCACCTTGATGTGCCAGGAGCAGGCCGATATCACTACTAGGTAGTGCTGGTGACTACTGGGCTTGAACCATGCTGAGCCGTGGCCGCTGGTCGCGTCTTCCTCGATGCCTGTGCTGCTGTGGGTCTCGCGGCTGGCGGCCGTGTCCGCCCGCAGAACCGTGAACTGCCCAGTACTGGCGCGCCGGGCGCAGCTGTAGGTCCACCGCAGCTGCCACGGCAGCCTGGCTTTGACGTGGAACTGCGCAGTCCTGCGGCTGCCGTGGCCGGAGAAGGTAGCGAGGACCTGATAGCTGGGGCGCCTGGCTGCATCACCGGAGAGCTGCCGTTCGCCGAAGTGCACCGGGCGCAAGGAGTTGTCTTGCGGCGCCAGCTTGACGGGCGGTGCCGCATGCCTCGGCGCGGTCACCGTCGCGACCAGCACGATCGAGCTGATGACGAGGCTCAGACCGGCGGCCCAGGCAACCAACGTGATGAACAGTCGCAGCACCTGGCGGGTCAGCCGGCTGGCCCGGCCAAACGCGCCAAGCTGCCCGGGCGAGCCGCGCTGCCTGAGGAAGCTGACCGGCGCGGCATGCTGGGGCGGCCGCGCCGGTAAACACAATGCGTCTGAATCGCGATTGGTCATCGGATCGGATCCCGGGTGTGGCGAAGATTCCGGTTACTGTCAGAGATCGTTGTATCACGAAATGAAGTTTCAGTTAACTCATATGCACGTTTTAGCTGGTACGGGTGGCAGTACTGCAAGCAAGCCGGCGAACCCGCCCGTTACGCCGGATGACGTCGCGCATCGGGGCTCAGAGCCCGGCCTGCTCGCGGGCTCTAGCCTGGCACGGGGCTGCGACGTCAGGCGTGCCAGACTTGCGCTGTGCGCGTATACCTAGGATCTGATCACGCCGGGTTCGAGCTCAAGGCCAGCCTGGTGCAATGGCTCACGCAGGCTGGTCACGAACCGGTCGACTGCGGTCCGTCGACTTACGTGCCCGATGACGACTATCCGGTCTATGTCATGCGGGCGGCGCGCTCAGCTGTCGCCGATCCCGGCAGCCTCGGCATTGTGATCGGCGGGTCCGGGAACGGTGAGCAGATCGCGTCGAACAAGGTCCGCGGCGTCCGGGCGGCACTTGCCTGGAGTGTCGAGACGGCCCGGCTGGCCCGGCTGCACAACGACGCCAACGTGCTGAGCCTGGGCGCGCGGGAGTACTCGATCGAAGATGCGGTGGGCTTCGCGAAGGTCTTCGTGGAGACCGCGTTCTCGCAAGAGCCACGACATGCCCGGCGGCTGGAGATGATCGCCGAGTACGAGCAGACAGGCGAGTTGCCAGCCGAGCCCTGACTTTTCGCTACGGGGTCCGCTCGCTACAGGGTCCGCTCGCCACGGGGTCCGAGGGTAGGCGGGTCGTTACCGGGTCCCCGGGACCGGGCGGCGCCGGTGTCCACGACCTGTGGCTGTCCGACGCTGCGGGCCGTCGGCCTGCGGCTGGTCAGCCGGGGTTCGCTCCAGACCGGCTGTGCTGGGCGATACCTGACTGCTAGTCGCCGGCCGGGTGCCTGACTCTGGTTTGCTGGGGGCTATCGCGGCTTCGGTCCGCTCGGCTGCCGCCTCGTCGGCTGTCCGGGGCCGCGACACATCTCTAGCCCGCATCGCCGAGTCCAGTGAGATCTTCATTCCGGCCATCCGGCACACTCACCCTCGCATTGCTTCTTGCTGACCTACTCAGTCTGCGCTCTGCCAGGGCATTTCCGTGCCCCGGCCGTAGGCCGGTAGTGTGCCCGCAAGATGGTTAAGAAGGTCTGCCGCCAGATCTCGGCCGCGGTCTGGTCGGCTACGGCACGACAGCGCGCAATGATCAGGCGCCAGTTCACCACGCGAAACCGGCGGATGGCGCTCGGCCTCGCGATCGCCGTCATCGGGATCGGCATCGGTGTCGTCATCGTGCCCGGCGACTGGATGTCGCCTGGCGTGATGATTCTGCCCATCCTGGTCGGCGGTCTGTTGCTCTGGCCGCGGGCGCTGCGGATTCTGTTCGGAGTCGTGGCGGTCATGGTCGCCTACGACTGGCTGAACGGCAAGAAGGCTGGCCTCGGAATAATCGCGACAATCGTCCTTACTGCTGCGTTCGCAGCCGTTCTGTCGCGAATTAGGGCCAAATTGGGTATGAAGGGCCTGCGCGGCGATCGCATGCTCATCGAACTCCGCGACCGGATCCGGGCGCAGGGCACGATGCCGGAGCTACCGGACGGCTGGCGCGCGGTATCTGTGCTGAGGCCGGCTGGCGGCTCGTCTTTCGGCGGAGACTTCCTGGTCTCCGCATGCGACGGCAAGGTTCTCGACCTAGCGCTGGTCGATGTCGCGGGAAAGGGCATCGACGCCGGGACCAGGGCACTGATGCTGTCTGGCGCGTTCGGCGGCCTGCTCGGGTCTGTGCCGCACGCGGATTACCTGCCCGCGTGCAATGCATACCTGCAGCGCGGCGGCCCGCCCGAGGGATTCGTGACAGCCGTGCACCTGACTCTCGACCTCGTCACCGGCGACTACCTGATCTCGTCTGCCGGGCATCCTCCTGCGGCCCATTTCGAAGTAGGCAGCGGGCGGTGGCGGCTGACTCATGCCCGCGGCATTGTCCTCGGTGTGGTGGCCGATCTGCGTACTGTCCCTGACAGCGGCAGCCTGCGGCCGGGCGATGCGCTGATGCTCTACACCGACGGCCTGGTCGACGCGCCCGGTCGCGATATCGATGCGGGCATCGACCGGCTCCTGGGCGAGGCCGACAGACTTATAACGAGTGGCTTCAGTGAGGGCGCGGCCCGGCTGGTGCGGACCATGCAGGGCAGGGGTCCCAATTCCGACGATTGCGCACTGGCGCTGATCTGGCGGTCCTGACGCTGCTAGCGGCCAGCACTGCTAGCGCGGGCTCATCGCCCGGCTCTCGCTGATCAGCCTGATCGCGTACTCGACGAGCGTGACGAGCACGTCGCGGCTCGACGACCGGTGCCGTGCATCGCACAAGACCACGGGAACGTCGTCGTTCAGGTCCAGTGCCGTCCGCACGGCCTCGGGCCGGAAGCGCTTCGCGCCGTCGAAGCAGTTCACGGCGACGACGAACGGGAGACCGCGGCGCTCGAAGTAGTCGACGGACGGGAAGCTGTCGGCGAGGCGGCGGGTGTCTGCCATCACCACCGCGCCCAGCGCGCCGAGGGCAAGCTCGTCCCACATGAACCAGAACCGGTGCTGGCCAGGTGTCCCGAACAGGTACACCACAAGGTCGTCGCGGACCGTGATCCGGCCGAAGTCCATGGCCACCGTCGTGGTGGTCTTCTGCTCCACACCGTCGAGCGCGTCGACCAGCACGCTCGGCTCGCTCAGGATCTCTTCAGTCCGTAGCGGCTTGATCTCGCTCACGGAGCTGACCAGCGTGGTCTTGCCCGCGCCGAAGCCGCCGGCGATGAGGATCTTGATAGACACCGGGCTTTCGGCGTCGAGGTCCTGGTTAGAGCCGGCGGAGGGCATCAGCGACATCCTTGAGAACTTGCGGGTCGGTCAGCCGACTCCGCGCTGGGGGACGGATGGTTACCAGGCCGCGTTCGCGCATGTCCGACAGCAGGATACGGACAACGCCGAGCGGCAAGTCGAGGTCGGACGCCAGGTCGGCGACCGGCTTGGGCTCGCGGCATTGCCGCATCACCTCGAGGTATTCGGGTTGGAGCAGCAAATCATCGACCGAGTTCGTGTCGTTCGACGCTACCAGGGCGAGCAGGTCGACACTCTCGCCGGTCGGACGGGTGCGGCCACCAGTCAGCGCGTACGGCCGGACGACAGGACCCGCGTCACGGTCGAGCCAC
>DATMMA010000406.1:0-12815 GCA_035570295.1 Streptosporangiaceae bacterium | reverse complement strand
CTGCGCCATTGTTCGCTGCGCCATTGTTCGCTGCACCGTTGCTTGCCGAACCTGCTTGCTGGACCCGATCGGCCTCCGACGCGATGACCAGCCCGGCCCGCCCGGCGTCCTGGCTCCGCAGCGCGGTCAAGATGTCGACCGCAGCGTCCAGGCCGGCCACGACCACTGAGCCCGCCGCCACACCGAGCGCGGCGGAGATCGCTTCCTGGGCGCCGTCGGCTACGGTCAGCAGCTGGGCCAGCGGCCCGAGAACGCCACTGAACGTGCCCGGCTTAGCCAGCAGCACGCCGGACGCATCGGCTCCGCTGATGACGGCTTCGGTCAGCGCCTGCGACCTGGCCCGCAGCGCGGCGCGCTGATCGCTGGCGGCGTGCTCGGCCGCGCGGACCTGGCTCACCGTCGCCGACACAGCCGTGAGCGCCGCCGCTGCCCGCTCGCGGCTGGTCATAAGGTCAGCCCGGCCTTGTTCCCGGCCGGATACCAGATCTTGGAGCGCGGCGTATTCGACCTGCGCTTGCTCCGCCCTGGCCTTGGCCTGCGCGAGCGCTTCGGCCAGCCGACCGGCTTCGTCCTCTGCCGCCGCAGCCCGGCTAGCGGCGGCTTCAGCCTGGCCTCGCAACCGGGCGCGCAGCTCAGCCCGCTGAGCAGCAGCCTTGGCATCTGCGGCCAGCCGGCGCTCGTTCTCGGCGAGCGCGTTCTCGGCCTTGGTCCGGTCCGTTACTGCGATGGCCAGCTGCTGACGGGCAGCAGATAGCCGCTCAGCCAGTTCCTGCTCCTGCGTGCGCAGCTCAGCCGCTTCAGCCTCGAGCTCTTCCGGATCGCGCCCGGCCCGCTGCGGTTCGGGCGCCGACAGGTTCCTGTGCCGTTCCGAAGCCAGGGTCGCCGCGCCGCGCATCCGCTCGGCTAGGCCCGACAGCGCGAAGAACGCATCGTGCGCCGCAGCCAGCCGCGGAGCATGCTGCTGCTCGGCCGCCTCAAGGGCCGCTTCGGCTTCCCTTGCCTGCGTGAGCGTGGTCTCCAGTCGGACCCGCAGCTCCGCGGCAGCGGCCTCGTCGGTCTGGTCTTGCACCAGCTCCGCCGCTGCGGTCGTGTAGTCGTCGGCAAGCAGCCGCAGCCGGGCGTCGCGCAGGTCAGCCTGGATCACCGCCGCCTTGCGAGCGATCTCCGCCTGCCTGCCCAGCGGCTTCAGCCGACGGCCAAGCTCGCCGGTCAGGTCCACGAGCCTCGTCAGGTTCGCCTGCATGGCATCGAGCTTGCGGACCGCCTTCTCCTTGCGGCGCCGGTGCTTGAGCACGCCGGCCGCTTCCTCGATCAGCGCTCGGCGCGCGTCCGGGCCGGCGTTGAGTACCTCATCCAGCTGCCCCTGGCCCACGATCACGTGCATTTCCCGGCCGAGGCCGGTATCGGACAGCAGCTCGGCGATGTCCAGCAGGCGGCACTGATCACCGTTGATGGCGTACTCACTCTGGCCGGACCTGAAGAGCAGCCGGCTGATGGTCACTTCCGAGTACTCGATCGGCAGCGCGCCGTCACTGTTGTCGATGGTCAGGGTCACCTCGGCACGGCCGAGCGCGGGCCGGCCCGCGGTACCGGCGAAGACAACGTCCTCCATCTTGCCGCCGCGCAGGGGCTTGACGCCCTGCTCGCCCATCACCCAGGAGAACGCGTCGACCACGTTGGACTTGCCCGAGCCGTTCGGACCAACGATGCAGGTGATTCCCGGCTCGAACCGCATCGAGGTAGCAGACGCGAACGACTTGAATCCGCGCAGGGTCAGGGTCTTCAGGTACACCTGCCGACTCCTCCCCAGCCTTTGGCCGCACGGGCGTGACCGACGCGATGCCGGGCGGCCACCATCGTTGGCACACTACCCCGAGGTGGCCGTGACCTCGCGCAGTCAACCGCCCGACAGTTCCAGTTTGCGCGGAGTTGGCCGTTAAACAGACGTGCCCGCGAGGCTCCGGCCGGCGCCATCGCGGCGAAGACTCCCCAGACAGCCGAAGAGGGACGCCTCAGCAGCGTCCCTCACCGTCGGTTTGGCCCCTGGCGCTCTGTCAGGTGAGCGCAGGCTCGCGAACCGGGATCAGCAGGTCGTGGCCGACGGAAGCAACGAGCACATCGTTCTCGTCCTGGAGCCGAGCAAGCTCAGCCTCCAGGTCACGTACTCGTTGCTGCAATCGGCGCATCTCTGAGACCATGCGCGGATCCGGACCGCCGACGTGGCCTAGTAGAGCCTTTGCCATTGTGTAGGGTCCTCCACACTGAGTGACCAGAGTGGGCACGCACGCAGAAGCCGGACAGCATAAACCGGACATGACTGCGCGCTGGTTAACACTGCTATGGTCCCACCGTCAAGTGTGTTCGGTCAAGTTTGGCGATCCCGCAGGTCACGGCCCTAATCCAGAGGTCTGGAGGGTCAGCGGAAAAGGTAAGTCACCGGCCCTTGGCTGCTCGACTTAGCGTCAGGAACAGCCCTTTCTCTGCCGGGAAAATCCGATAAGAGTGCTTTGTGCTATCCAGGCTGAGTGCAAAGTCGTGTGCCGCGCCGCATTCGATGATCACCGCTCCGTGAAGCTGGACATATCGCCAGCCGCGCCGGCCCACCGGTGCGCCACTCTGGTAACCCGGCCTGGCCGACGTGACCGGCTGGGCCAGTCGAGGCCACCGCTGCGCGCCGCGTCTGCACTAGCCGTGCCGTCGGCAAGCAACGCCAGCAGGTCCTGGCACTGAGCACTGGAACCTTCCGCGACTACCTTCACCCGCCCGTCCGCCAGGTTCTCGGCGAAGCCTACGAGGCCAAGCTCGAGCGCCCGCGACCGCACCCACCAGCGGAAACCAACGCCCTGCACCCGGCCTTCGACCCAGGCCACCAGGCGCACCGCCGTCATCTCGGTCATCTTCCTCACCACCGGCCGTTCCGCGGTCGCGGCTGACAGACCGGGCAACTGTAAGACGAGCGGTTCATGAACGGGTCGCGGCGAATCAATGCGCCGCAGCGAGGGCACGGCTCACCGGCCCGGCCGTAGACGTTCAGTGACCGGTCAAAGTACCCGCTCTGCCCGTTCACGTCGACGTAAAGACTGTCGAAGCTGGTGCCGCCGTCCTTCAGCGCCGCGCCGAAGACGTCGGCGACGGCGGTCATCAGGTCAGCTATCTGACCGGGCCGCAGCCGGTCGGTCGCACGCGCCCAGTGCAGCTTGACCCGCCACAACGACTCATCGGCGTAAATGTTGCCGACACCGCTCACCAGCGACTGGTCGAGCAAGGCGCGCTTGACGCCGGTCTTCCTGGCCCGCATCCGGGCGGTGAGCACCGCCAGGTCGAAAGCTTCCTCAAGCGGGTCCGGCGCGATATGAGCGATGACCGACGGCAACTGTGCCCCGTCCGCTGATACCAGCAGATGCCCGAACGTGCGCTGATCGGTGAAGCGCAAGTCAGACCCGCCGTCGGCGAAACTGAACCGGACCCGGACGTGCGGCGACAACGGCGCATCCGCCGGCCCGACCAGCAGTTGACCGCTCATGCCGAGATGAGCGACCAGCGCGTCATCGCCGACCGGCAACCACAGGTACTTGCCCCGGCGCCGGGCGCCGTCGATCGTCTGGCCGGTCAGCCGTGCGGCGAAGTCGGCGGCGCCGCCCTCGTGCCGCCGCACTGCACGCGGGTGCAGAACCTCGACGGTCTCGATCCGCCGGCCGACCACGAACTGTTCGAGCCCGCGCCGGACGACCTCGACCTCGGGCAGTTCTGGCACTCGCTAGCCCCGCTGCGACTGGCCGTGCTTACCGGGCTGGCCGGCTGATCCGTCGTTCCCGCCTTGATGGTCGGCGGCGCCTTGAGCGTGCTGCGAAGACTCGACCTGCGAGGCCACGGACAAACCGTCGCTGATAGCGTTCCAGGCTGCCTCGGCCGCCTGCTGTTCGGCTTCCTTCTTGGACCGGCCCTCGCCCTCGCCGTACGTCTGCGCGCCAATCCGCACGAACGCTCTGAAGGA
Organism: Streptosporangiaceae bacterium; assembly: GCA_035570295.1. Lineage (GTDB taxonomy): Bacteria > Actinomycetota > Actinomycetes > Streptosporangiales > Streptosporangiaceae > JAJYUU01. The sequence goes on along the minus strand of DATMMA010000406.1, from coordinate 8,821 downwards.
CTTCTGGTGGTCCGGCCCGCTCTCCTCGACGTGGTACTCGGGTACCCCGAGGATCTCGGCCGCCGTCAGCTCCTGCAGTGAGGTCTTCCAGTCCAGCCCCGCGCCGAGGCGCGCCGACCTGGCGATAACCGGGTCAAACAGCCGGTGCACCAGCTCGTCCGCGGCACCCAGGCCGCGATCCAGGTAGACAGCCCCAATCACGGCCTCGAGCGTGTCGGCCAGGATCGAGGACTTATCCCGGCCGCCGGTGCCTTCCTCGCCCTTTCCGAGCCGGACGTAGGCGCCCAAGTCCAGGCCGCGGGCGACGCCAGCCAGCGCCCGCATGTTGACCACCGCGGCGCGCAGCTTGGCAAGCTGGCCTTCCGGCAGGTCCGGGTAGGAGCGGAACAGCGTATCCGTGACGATCAGGCCGAGCACGGAGTCGCCGAGGAACTCCAGCCGCTCGTTGGTCGGAAGCCCGCCGTTCTCATAGGCGAAAGACCGGTGCATGAGTGCCCGCTCGAGCAGCTCAGCCCGGATCGGCACCTGCAGCGCCCTGAGCAGGCCCTCGTTCTGGCCGCCCGGACCTGACGGCCGGTCAGTTACGGCCGCCTTGTCAGCAGGTGAGTCAGTCACCAGCTCTTCCCTTCCCGCAGCGCTCCTCCCGCAGCGCCTCGTGTCCGCCGCGCCTCGCTGTACTCGTGCCGTGCCGTAGTCGTTTGTCAGGAAGGTGTCGTGACCTGACGCCTGTTGTAGGTGCCGCATGTCGGGCAGGCGACGTGCGGAAGCTTCGGCTCGCGGCAGTTCGGGCAGGCCATGAGCTGCGGCGCCGTCGCCTTCCACTGCGCCCGCCGGGACCTGGTGTTGCTGCGGGACATCTTGCGCTTGGGTACTGCCACGTCACTGCTCCTTCAGCTGATCCGGCACGGCATCCGCCCGGTGTTTCGTCATCGCCGGCCCGGCATTCCCGTCCGGTACTGCTTCCTCGGCCGGCCCGCTGGCCGGCTGGTCGCCGTCCGGCTGTTCCGCCCGAAAGTCTTTCAGCGCCGCCCACGGCGTGCCGCGCTGCTCGTGCTTGTGACCTGGCTCGGCGTCAGCCAGCCGGACACCGCACTCGACGCAGAGGCCCTGGCAGCCGTCCTCGCACAGCGGCGAGAGCGGAAGCTCGAGCACAATCGCGTCGCGCACCGCGGGCTCGAGGTCGAGTAGCCCGCTGCCGTCTAGCAGGTAACTGTCGTCCGCCTCCGCGCCGTCAGCTCGCTCGGCGTCTGCGGCCAGTACGAATAGCTCCTGAAACCGTACCTTGAATTCCGTGCTGAACGGCTCGAGGCAGCGCGCGCACTCCCCGGCGAGCGGTCCGGTCACCGTTGCCGTCACCAGCACTCCCTCGGTGACACCCTCGAGCTGGATCTCCAGGCCAAGCTCGGCGCCTGCCGGAACCCTGGCCAGTTCCACGCCCATGTTTTCGGGCGCCGGAACCCTGCGGGTCAGGGTACGCGCAGCTCCGGGCGCGAGATCCCTGGTATCGAAAACCAGTGGGTTACGCAGATCCGGGCCCTTGGAGTGTTTGGTCGGAGTATGTGGCATGGCTGTCGGGTGAGCTTGGCGGCATGGCAGGTTGCAGTAGTGGCAAGGTGTCTGTCAATATTACCGGCTGGTCGCTTGCGAACCCAACTCGGCGGCCGATCCCCCGCTGCTGGTCAGGACTCCGCGAGGCGGCTGTTCAGTCGTTCAAGCACATTCGCCGGGACCAGCCCGCTGACATCCCCGCCGAACTTAGCGAAATCCTTCACCAGGCTGGACGACAGGAAGGCATAGAGCGGGTTCGTCGTCATGAACAGCGTCTCGACGCCGGCCTGGTTGTAGTTCATCTGCGCCATCTGCATCTCGTAGTCGAAGTCAGTGACCGCCCGCAGGCCCTTGATGATGGCGGAGATGTCGTTGTCGCGGCAGAAATCGACGGTCAGGCCCTCGAACCGGTCGACGCGCACGTTGTCGTACCGCTTGGTCGCCTCCCGGATTAGCTCGACCCGCTCGGCCGCCGTGAACAGCGTTGTCTTGCTCGGATTCTGCGCTACGGCGACGACGACCTCGTCGTACAGTTGCGCGGCACGCGAGATGATGTCGATGTGCCCGTTGGTTACCGGATCGAAAGAGCCTGGGCAGACTACTCGCCGCACTCGGGTTCACTCTCCCGTCGGGATATCGCAGCAGGCTGGGCGCCTGCGGCGAGACCGTACCAGAGCGTTGCCTCACCGTATCGCCTGGATCGGTCAGTTTCGTACCCTGCCGGCCAGGTTGGCGGGCCGGACCGGGTTGCCCTCTCCAGGACGACGAGCGCTCCGGGCGCCAGCCAGTCACGATCAGCCAGTACCGTCAGCATCCGCATTAGCTCGTCGTCGGTGGCCGCGTACGGCGGATCGGCGAACACGAAGTCCCGCGGCGGCGTGCCGTCGTCCGGTCCGCGGGCGAGCAGCCGGTCCACCTTGTCGGTGACCAGCCGCGCACCTGGCAAGCCGACGACGGCGATGTTATTCGTGATCACGCGCGCGGCGCGGCTGTCGGCCTCGACCAGCAGGACGTCGGCAGCGCCGCGGGAGAGGGCCTCAAGCCCGACTGCGCCCGAGCCCGCGTACAGGTCAAGCACGGTGGCTCCGGCCAGCCCGCCGCGGATGGCGGTCACCGTCGCGAATAGCCCTTCCCTGGTGCGGTCGCTGGTCGGCCTGGTGCTCCGGCCCGCGGCCGTCGCGAGTCGGCGCCCGCCAGCCTGCCCGGCGATGATCCTGGTCACGGGCTAGCCGACCGCCCGCGGCTGCATCCTGGCCTGATCATGCTTTTTCCAGGAACGTGGTTTGCTCGGCGTCGACCAGCGCGCGCACGGCCTCGGCCAAGGCGGGCTGGTCCGCCAGCGCCGGGTCGGCGTCAACCACAGTGATCGCCTCCTCGCGTGCCTGGCCGATCAGGTCCTCATCACGGAGCAGTCGCAGGAGCTTCAGGCTGGACCTGCGGCCGGCCTGTGCCGTGCCGAGCACATCTCCCTCTCGCCGCTGCTCCAGGTCGATCCGGGAGAGAGCGAAGCCGTCCGCGGTGTCCGCGACCGCGGTGAGTCGCTCGCGGGCCGGAGCGGCTTCCGGCGCCTCGGTGACGAGCAGGCAAAGGCCGGGGTTGGCGCCGCGCCCGACCCGCCCGCGCAGCTGGTGCAGCTGCGAGACGCCGAAGCGGTCCGCGTCCATGATCACCATCACGACGGCATTGGGCACGTCCACGCCGACCTCGATGACGGTCGTGGTGATCAGCACGTCCACCAGACCGTCGGCGAACGCGAGCATCACCTTGTCCTTCTCGTCTGGTGGCAGCCGGCCGTGCAGGATCGCCAGCCGCAGCCCCGCCAGCGGGCCGGCGCACAGCTCAGCCGCCAGGTCGAGCACCGCGATCGGCGGCCGCGACGGTCCCGGCTCCGGCTCGTCAAACAGCTCATCCTGACTGACTCCGGCGTGCCGGCCTTCGGTCGGCCGGGAACCGGCTACCTCGTCTCCGGCCAGGCCGGCTTCGTCGCCGCCGATTCGCGGGCAGACCACGTAGGCCTGGCCGCCGCGGCCGACTTCTTCCCTGATCCGCTCCCACGTCCTGGCCAGATAGTGCGGCCGCTCGGCCACCGGCACGACGTGCGTGCTGATCGCCGACCGGCCGGCCGGCAACTCGGTCAGCGTGGAGGTGTCCAGGTCGCCGAAGACCGTCATGGCGACCGTGCGCGGAATGGGCGTCGCGGTCATCACCAGCATGTGCGGCCTGCCGTCGCCAGCCTTGTCGCGGAGCGCGTCGCGCTGCTCTACCCCGAAGCGATGCTGCTCATCGATGACGACCAGGCCGAGGTCGGCGAACTGAACCCGGTCCTCTAGCAGCGCGTGCGTGCCGATGATGATGCCCGCTTCGCCGGAGGCAGCCTCGAGCAGCGCCTTGCGCCGGGCCGCCGCTCCCAGCGACCCGGTGATCAGCGTCAGCCTGGTCGCGTGCTCGGCGCCGCCCAGCTGGCCGGCCATGCTCAGCGGCCCGAGCAGACTGGAGATCGACCGGAAATGCTGCTGCGCGAGCACCTCGGTGGGCGCCAGCAAGGCGGCCTGGCCGGCCGCGTCGACCACCTGCAGCATCGCCCGCAGCGCGATGATCGTCTTGCCGGAGCCGACCTCCCCCTGCAGCAGCCGGTGCATCGGATGATCGCGTGCCAGGTCCGCGGCGATGACCCCGCCGGCTTGCCGCTGCCCGGCGGTCAGCTCGAACGGGATCATGCTGTCGAATTCGGCCAGCAGCCCGCCATCCACTACCGGCCGCGGGATGGCGCTGTAACTGGTGGCGGCGAGTCTGCGCTGGGCGAGCAGTACCTGCAGGGTGAAGGCCTCGTCCCACTTCAGCCGCTGGCGTGCCCTCGCGACGTCTGCCTGGTCCACCGGCCGGTGGATGCCGCGCAGCGCGTCGGCGTAACCGCACAAGCCGTGGCGACGACGCAGCTCGGCGGGAAGCGGATCGCCGGGCACGTCGAGCACGTCGAGCGCCACGCGAACCGCTTCGGCGATCCGCCAGGACTGCAGCTGGGCGCTGGCCCGGTAGACCGGGATCAGCTCGCTGGCATACTCCTCCGCGCGCGCGCCTGAACTGCCCGCGCCGAGCAGTTCGTACTCCGGATGGGTGAGCTGGCGCTTGCCGCGGAAACTGGATACCTGGCCGGAGAACAGGCCCCGGACGCCGGGGCTCAGCTGACGCTCGCGGAAGTCCTGCCGACCGCGACCGAAGAAGGTCAATGTCAGCTTGCCGTGGCCGTCGGTTACGACCGCCTCGAAGATCGTGCCAGGCCGGTTGTTCATCTTCCGGACGGACGAGCTGGCCACCTCGGCCTGGACCGTCACGTGTTCGCCGTCCCGCAGCCCGGCCAGGTCGGTGAGCTCGCCCCGCTTGTCGTACCGGCGCGGGTAGTAGCCGAGCAGGTCGCCGACGGTGTGCAGGTCAAGCACCGACGCCAGCCGTTTGGCGGCCTTGTCGCCGACGACCAGCCGGAGCGGGTCAGCGGCGACAGCCATGTCGCCACCAAGTTCCAGTGACCCTGGATCGGGGTAGGGGCGCCGGCCTCACGGGCACCAGCCGCACTGGCCCTAGCCTTGTCGCGATCGCCACGTCGCCAGGATAGGCCGCAGCAGGCGGCTGCAGGGTCCGAGTCGCGTGCCACCCGCTTCGTCGGATATCCTTCCTGGACTGGTTAGGCGTACGCCTGCCGGGAACCCGTCTGATCATCTCCCGAACTGGAGCAATCCCGTGGCTTCCGTCTGCGATGTGTGCGGCAAGGGGCCGGGCTTCGGCAACAACGTGTCGCACTCGCACCGCCGCACCCCGCGTCGCTGGAACCCGAACATTCAGCGCGTGCGCGCTATGGTCGGCAAGACGCCGCGCCGGCTGAACGTCTGCACTTCCTGCATCAAAGCGGGCAAGGTCACCCGCTAGGGCAGGTCTTGCTCACAAAGCCCCGGCGGCGAGCCGGGGCTTTTTGCTGTCCGGCCACCACACCCTGCTGGTTCCCGGCTTTCCGCGTCCGGTATGCCAGTTTTGCGGCCGGGAAACTGACAGGGTGTCGCGGGATGTCGTCGAGCCGAGCTAAGCGTGCCGCCTGCGGAACGGGACCACCGGTGCGAGCGCTAGCGGCGCGCCAGCGCGGCTGTCCGGAGTTGCCAGCCGTGATCGACCGGCCCGATGCCCGCCCCGAGCGGGAATCCGGCGGAGATCGCGCCGGTCACGTATTCCTTGGCCGCCTTGACAGCAGTCGGTACCTCGTCGCCCAGCGCGAGCCTGGACGCTATGGCCGATGCGAACGTGCAGCCAGTGCCATGGGTGTGCTCGGTCGCGATCCGCTCGGCAGGCAACTGGATCATCGTGGCCCCGCCGTAGAGCAGGTCCACTGGCTTGCCGGGCAGATGGCCGCCCTTCACCAGCACCCACTGCGGCCCCATCGCATTGATCATCTTGGCGGCTTCGAGCATCTCCGCCGGCCCTGAGACCTTCCTGCCAGTGAGCAACTCGGCTTCCAGCAGGTTCGGCGTGACAACCGTGGCCAACGGCAGCAGCCGGTCTCTGATCATCTCGATGGCCCCATCCGAAAGCAGCCTGTCGCCGTGTTTGGAGATTGCCACCGGATCGACTACGACCGGCGCGGCCACGTCGGCCAGCACCTCGCACACGGTGGCCACCACTTCCGCCGAGGCCAGCATGCCGGTCTTGATCGCCTGCGCGCCGATGTCGCCGAGCACCGAGTCGAGCTGAGCCCGCACAGCCTCGGGCGGCAGCTCCCAGTAGCCCTGGACACCGACCGAATTCTGCGCGGTTACGGCGCAGATGACGCTCATGCCATGGACACCGAGCGCCAGCATCGTCTTAAGGTCGGCCTGGATGCCCGCGCCCCCGCCGGAATCAGAACCCGCGATGGCAAGCACGCGCGGCGGTGTCGGTGATTGCGGCCTGGCTGGCACCATGGCCAACAGCCTACGGACACCGCCGGCGTGTGCCGGCTCGGCCGGCTGATTAGCTCCGGCCGGCTGATTAGCTCCGGCCAGCTCAGAACACCTTGAGCGTCCGGGCTACCGCCAGTGCCTGCTCGTCGCCCGCTACTCCGGCGCCAAGATCTGTCCAGTCACCGCGCCCGGTGATCCAGCGGACCAGTGCCGGAGCGTCGGAGCAGATCGTCGCCGCCGACTGACCCGTGCCGAACGTGATCCGTCGCGCTCCGGTGCCGGTGACCTGGATCTCCAGCGTGCATTGGCTGGCTGCGGAGCGGTTTTGCTGTGGCAGCGCCGCCTCGATCCAGTCCAGGGTTGGCACGACCCGCAACTCGTCGGACGGCGGCGGCTCGCCGGCCAGCGGACCACGCGGGGCGAACAGGTCGGCCCGGATGTGGGTGTAGTGGTCGAATACGAAGGCGCACGGGAGGACGCGCGTCGAGTAGGTGCCGAAGTCCTCGCCAAGCGGCAGTTCGGCGTCGAGGGCAGCCAGTTCGGCCAGCCTGGTCAGGCCGGCTTCGCTGACCTTCTCGTAGTCAGCCAGCACGTCGGCCGCGGTCAGGCCGCGCCTGGCCTCGACGCCGATTTCCTGGGCGCGCTCTGTCGGGACACCGCTGGTATCCGGAAGGTGCGCGCCATCGACGACCAGCCAGAACAGGTTGCCCAGATGCGTAACCAGGTCCTGCACGGTCCACCCGGCACACCCCGACGCGGCCCGCCACTGCTCGGCGGTAAGACCGCTGCAGATGCCGATGAGAGCAGCGCGGTCGGCTCTGATCGCGTCAGTCGCCTGAAGCATTCCGTCCCTCCGTAAGATACTATCGCTCCTGTAGATAGTGTCACTATGTCACCGCGTACCGCTGTGCACAAGGCCGCTCTGTGAGCTAGACAGTGGGAATGACCGAAGGTTCGCAGCGGGCGCCTGCGTCAGCTCCGCAGGCTTCGCTGCGCGCGGAGCAGGTGGCGCAGACCAGAGCTGCACTGGTGACGGCCGGCCGGCGGCTGTTCGGAACTCGCGGGTTCGCCACTACCTCGGTCGAAGACATCGCCCGTGAGGCTCGTGTCACTACTGGTGCGCTCTACCACCACTTCCCGACCAAAGCTGCTGTGTTCGAGTCGGTCTTCGAGCAGGTGCACGCCGACCTGATGGAGGCGTCACTGCAGGCGGCTGGGCAGGCCACCGACGCGATCGGGCTACTGACGGCTGGATTCGGCGCGTTCCTCGACGCCGTGCTCGAGCCGGAGGTGCAGCGGATCGTGATCACCGATGCGCCGGCCGTGCTCGGGCTGGCCCGCTTCACCGAACTAGACGAGCGTTACGCGTTCGCCGCTACGGTCGCGGCACTCGAGGCTGCGAACGACGCCGGAGCCTTGCACGTGGCAGATCCGCCGACGCTAGCCCGCCTGCTCTTCGGCGCGCTCACCAGAGCGGGGCTGCTGATCGCGAGCTCAGCTGAACCTAAGGCCACCAGGGACGCGGTGGCGGCTACGCTGCGCGCGATGATCAGTGGTTTCGCTGTCCAGCCGGCTCCCGGCCAGCGCGGCAAGTAACCGGCGCCGCAGCATCGGCTCCCGGCGCCTAGCGCCCGCCCTGGCTGACGGTGGATAGCTCGTGGAACGTGCAACTCGCCCCGTTGAACCGGCACTGGGTCGGGGGAGCTGGCGTCCCGGACGCGATAACCCTGAAGAACACGCCGTGCTGGTCAAACGCGCCGCCGCGGCCGTAGTCGTAGCCGCCTTGGCTCGGACTGCCGCCATCGTTCCCTGAACCGCCGTCCTGCAGGCCCTGACCGCCCGTCAGCGGGCTGGCAGCAACCCGATCACTGCCCTTGCCTTGCCAGTCCGCTCCAAACACAGACTGGATCTGATCGCCGGCCAGCACGAACGCGAGGTGCCAGTCCTTGATGGGACGCTTGCCCGTCACGATGACTATGAGGTAGAAATTGCCGTCCGCAGCCGGGCGCTCGACGTAGCGGAAGCTCAGGCCCGAGGCTGCGGTGCGGGCCCGGTCCCGTGTCGCCTGCTTGGCAGCTGTCGCTGGCTTATGCTGCGGCGGCAGCGGCTGCCCAGAGTTGATGGCGAGCGCGCCAGCACCCTGCCGGTCGACGTGTTGCGGACTGCAACCGTCCGTGCCGCACTGCACCGGGCCAGTCGTGATGGGGAAGGTGAGCTGCGGGTGCGAGGAGTAAATCCACATCGAGGCCGCGATCACGAACCCGGAAGCTGCCGCAAACCACGGCGTCATGAGCACCCCGCGGGCAAGGCCCCGCTGCCTGCCCGGAGGCTGGCTAGCCGCCGCGCTCGCA
>DATMMA010000405.1:0-2886 GCA_035570295.1 Streptosporangiaceae bacterium | reverse complement strand
CCGGCGTCGATGAGCATTCGTCCGGCGGTCCCGAGCGGGGCCATTAGTCCGCGGTGAGGGCGTCGGTAAGCGGCCCGATGCCGGCCAACTCCTCGACCAGGTCCTGGCGAAGGCCGTGGCGGCGGCCCAGTTCCTCGGGCGCGTAGTAGGAAACCTTGACTTGTCCCTCGTCCGACCAGACCAGTACCTTCAGCGGCAGGTCAAGAGCGGACAGCGGCGCGGCCACCATGACCGGGGTCCCCGCGGCCGGGCTGCCGAAGATCACCAGCGTGGTATCTGGCATGTCGAGCCCGGCGGACTGCGCCTCGGCGCGCTGATCGATGACCGCGAAGAGCTTCAGCCCCTTGGCTTTGATCAGCTCCTGCAGGCGGGACACCGTGCCGGCCACCGGCCGAGGGCTGAGCTTGGTGATGACACCCGGCTCCATACCGGTCGGGTCGCTGGTCATCGGCACCCTCCTACGCCAGAGTCGGAACGATCACGTACTTAGAACCGGTCGCCATCCTGCCGTACTGAGCAATCGCAGCGGGCTGGAGGGCACCCGCGAGTGACATCTGGCCCGCGTAGCTGCTCGCGAATGTTGTCGCCAGGCCGTCGGCCACCCGGTTGCGGAGCCGGGCCACTCCGGCCGCGCCGATCTTCTGCAGGAACGGCGTCAGCAACCAGCCGCCGAGGCCCCACGCCATGCCGAAGCCGCGGGTAAGTTCGGTAGGCCCGCGGTCGAGCGATCCGTAGATATAGACCTGCTTGTGCACCGCAGACCCGTACCGGCTGTAGCCCGCAGACGCCTCGCTGACCGCTGCCTCCATGCAGGTCAGTATCTGGCTGGCGAGCTTGCCGCCGCCGACGGCGTCGAAGGCCAGCGTCGCCCCGGTCTCGCGCAGTGCGCCGGTCAGGTTGCGGGCGAACTCTGTTGCGGCTGAATTGCATACGTACGCGGCCCCGGTGGAGCGCAGTAGCTCTTCGTCGGCCTGCTTGCGCACGATGTTCACCAGCGGGATCTGCTCCTCGATGCACAGCCGGCTGAGCATCTGCCCCAGGTTGGATGCGGCCGCGGTGTGCACCAGAGCGGTGTGACCTTCCATCCGCATGGTCTCGACCATGCCGAGGACCGTCATCGGGTTGACGAACGACGAGGCGCCGTCGATCGCCGGGGTGCCATCCGGCAGTTGCAGGCAAGCCGCCGCATTGACCAGCCGGTACTGCGAGTACATGGCGCCGCCGGCCACCGCGACCGTCTTGCCCAGCAGCGCCTGTGCCTCCGCCGATGACCCGGCCGCGACCACCGTGCCGGCGCCCTCGTTGCCGCCTGGCATCGGCGTCCCGACGCGGCCCGCCAGGGCGCGCATCCCGGCATCCGGGATCGGGGCAGTCAGCACTGGCCGCTCGGCGGAGCCGGTCACGACCGCCGCGGCGAGGTCCGCGCCGCCGAAGAGCAGGCCGAGGTCGGACGGGTTGACCGGGGCTGCTTCGACCCGCACGAGCACCTCGCCGGGACCGGCTTCGGGCACCGTGACGCTCTCGAGGAAAACCTCAAGTACCTGATCAGCTCGGACCAGCGAGCGCAGTTGCAGCCCCTCAGACGGAGTCTGTTCCGCCATCAGTCACCCCTTCGTGGTCGTTTCCCTCGGTTTCACGGGTGGCGCTATCACATGATCGATGTCGGATGGCCGGCCCAGTAGGCGTCCCGCAGGAGCCGCTTGTACAGCTTGCCGGTGGGGGAGCGGGGGAGATCGGGCACGAAGTCGACGGTCCGCGGGCACTTGAAATGGGTAAGCCGGTCCCGGCAGTAGGCGATGAGCTCGGCAGCGAGTTCCGGGCTCGCGGCAGCAGGGTCGGCTAGCTGCACCACTGCCTTGACCTCTTCGCCAAGGTCTTCGTTCGGCACGCCGATCACGGCGACGTCGAGGACGGCAGGATGGCCGGAGAGCAGGTTCTCGGTCTCCTGCGGGTAGATGTTCACCCCGCCGGAGATGATCATGTAGCTCTTGCGGTCGGTGAGGTACAGGAAGCCATCCGCGTCGACATGGCCGACGTCGCCGACGGTGCTGGTGACACCGCCGTCGCGGCGGCTCGCGGCTGTCTTGGCCGGATCGCTGAAGTACTGGAAGGCGGTCGCTCCGCGAAACCAGATCGTCCCGTCCTCGCCGGGCGGGCACGGGACGCCGTCGTCATCGAGGATGAGGAGTTCGCCCAGGATAGGCCGGCCCACGGTGCCAGGATGGGTCAGCCAGGTCGCGCTGTCGCAGAAGGTAAAGCCGTTGGCCTCGGTCGCGCCGTAGTACTCGGTGATGATCGGGCCGAGCCAGTCGATGATCGCCTTCTTGACGTGCACCGGGCAGGGCGCGGCGGCATGCACGATGCACTCGAGCGATGAGGTGTCGTGTCGCGTACGGGCCTCGTCCGGGAGGCGGAGCAGCCGGTTGAACATGACCGGCACCATCTGGCAGTTAGTTACCTTGTACCGCTCAACGAGCGCGAGCCATTGCTCGGCGTCGAAGTGCTCCATCACCACGACGGTGGCGCCGAGCCGGAGTGCAGCGGACACGCTCGCCGCCGGCGCCGAGTGGTAGAGCGGCGCCGGATTGAGGTAGGTCATGCCAGGCCGGAAGCCGAACATCGCGCTAACGAATTGCATGACCGGCAGCGCCTCGCCAGGCGAAGCCTCCGGCAAGTCGCGCAGCACGCCCTTGGGCTGGCCGGTAGTGCCTGAGGAGTAGAGCATGGCCGCGCCAAGGGACTCGTCGGCGACCGGGCCGGCCGGGCAGCGGGCGATGGCGGTCTCGTAAGGCTCCCAGCCGTGCGGCGCGGCGGCGGTGCCTGTCATCAGCAGGCGCTCCAGTTGCGGGCACTGCACGGCTGCCGCTTCGGCGACGTCTTGTTTCG
>DATMMA010000404.1:0-27649 GCA_035570295.1 Streptosporangiaceae bacterium | reverse complement strand
GCGAGCGTCCATGTGTCGAACATCCTGGCCAAGATGGGCGTCGCCAGCCGGGGCGAAGCGGCAGCCGCGGCGTACCGGCTGCACCTGTTCGACGCCATCCCACTGCCCTAGTATGAGTTTCCGGCTTTCTTGATCATCCTTGTTCGCTGGTCAGTCGCTGTTAGTGCTGGGTGAGAGCCCGCCCAAACGCCATTGTCGCCGGCGTGACGTTCAGCCCTGATGGCAAGATTCTGGCCAGCGCCGACTCTGACGGAACGGTGGCGGCTGTGGAACCCTGCCACCGGGGGAAGGCCAGGACAATCCGGATAGGCTTGGCGGTCCTATGAGCGCCACACTGGTCGCCAGGGGTCTGGCCGCGGCGCATGGCGATCGTTCGCTGTTCGCTGACCTTGACCTGGTAGTGGCTCCTGGCGATGTCATCGGCCTTGTCGGCGCGAACGGCGCGGGCAAGTCGACTCTGCTGCGCGTACTTGCCGGGATCGCGGCCAGCGACGGCGGCGCCGTCACGGTCAGCCCCCCAGAGGCAACGATCGGCTATCTGCCGCAAGAGCCTGATCGCCGTCCGCGCGAGACCGTGCGGCAGTTCCTGGCCAGGCGCACGGGGGTGACAGCAGCTGATGATGCGATGCAGGCCGCCGCGCACGCGCTCGCGGACCGGGCTGCTGGTGCCGACGATGAGTACGCGCATGCGCTGGACCGGTGGCTTGCGCTGGGCGGCCCGGATCTGGATGAGCGCGCCGACGCCGTCGCGGCCGGCCTAGGCCTGCGGGTGGATCTCGACCGCGAGATGACGGCCCTGTCCGGTGGTCAAGCCGCGCGGGCCGGCCTGGCTTCGCTGCTGTTGAGCCGCTACGACGTGTTCCTGCTCGACGAGCCCACCAATGACCTAGACCTCGAAGGCCTGGCCCGGCTTGAGTCCTTCGTCGGGGGGCTGCGGGCAGGCACCGTGCTGGTCAGCCATGACCGTGAGTTCCTGACCAGGACCGTCACCCACGTCGTCGAGCTCGACCTGGCTCAGCAGGAAGTCAGGTCCTACGGCGGCGGTTACGCGTCCTACCTGACGGAGCGGGAGGTGGCCAGGCGGCACGCGCGCGAAGAGTACGGCGAGTACGCCGACACTCGGTCGAGTCTTGAGGAACGCGCCCGGTCGCAGCGCGCATGGATGGAAAAGGGTGTTAAGAACGCGCGCCGCAAGGCCCCGGACAACGACAAGATCGGCCGCAAGTTCCGCGCTGAGGCAACCGAGAAACAGGCAGCGAAGGCCCGTCAGACCGAGCGCCTGATCGAGCGGCTCGACACGGTCGAGGAGCCGCGCAAAGAGTGGGACCTGCGGATGGAGATCGCGGTAGCGCCGCGGGCAGGCGCGATCGTGGCATCGATGCGCGGAGCGGTCGTCCGGCGCGGCCCCTTCACGCTCGGCCCGGTCAGCCTGCAGATCGACTGGGCCGACCGAGTTGCGATCACCGGCATGAACGGGTCAGGCAAGACGACTCTGCTGGGGGCGCTGCTCGGCCGGATACCGCTCGATGAGGGTCACGCCTCGCTGGGCGCCAGCGTCGTGGTCGGAGAGGTCGACCAGGCCCGCGGCCTTTTCCTAGGGGATGAGCCGCTCATCGAGGCTTTCGGCGCGGCGGTACCGGAGATGATGACAGCAGAGGTCCGTACCCTGCTGGCCAAGTTCGGCCTGCGGGCAGCGCACGTCATGCGCCCCGCCGCGACTCTCTCACCCGGTGAGCGAACCAGGGCAGCGCTGGCGCTTCTGCAAGCGCGCGGCGTCAACCTCCTAGTGCTTGACGAGCCGACGAACCATCTTGACCTGCCGGCGATCGAGCAGCTGGAGTCCGCCCTTGAGTCCTATCCCGGCACGCTGCTCCTGGTCACTCATGATCGCCGGATGCTGGAAGCGGTGACAACAAACCGCAGGATCAACGTGGCTGACGGTCAGGTCACGAGTCGCTGAGAGACAGACCTGGCCCCGACGCCATCCCCGTCGGCGTTCAGCAAGTGCCGTGCGCCGGATCACGGGCGGCTGCGCGGCCAGCTCGTCGAGCAGCTCCTTGGCCGGCTGGACGAGGGTGCCATCTGCTCGGTGAGGACTGACGCAGGGCGCGCTGGGGGCCACAGGCATGTTCAGGCGCCGGCGTAGTCACGCACACCGACATTGTGCGGCCGGTAGATGGCGAGGGGCGAGGACCTGCACGCGGCAGACAGCCCGGCGACCTCGCTGCCGCACCATACTCCGACCAGAATCGCTTATCCCGCGCGGATCAGCCGGAGACCTCGCTCGGAACTTGGCGCGGACGCTCGCGCCTGGCGCCGCATGAGAGGCGGACATAATGGATCATTGGCAGGGCTGTGCACTGGCGTCTCCATCCACGGCGTGGACGCTGGGGCAGAACGAGTCCGCTCATGCCGCCCCGCGGATTTGGAACTGGCGGCTGGGCCGGGTCTACTTCCTGGCCTTCTTGAACCCCTCTCGAAGACAACCGGACCCAACCCTTACCGCCAGATTGGCCAGCCTCGCCAGCGTAAGTGAGCCAGCGATCGAGTTCGATCGATTTACCGCTCATGCCGCCGGTCGTTCGCGTCCGTCGCTGCTGCCTGGGATCGACCAAGCTGTTCACCGCAATCGGGCTGGCGTCCGAGTTCGTTCCTGACCAGGAGGAGCAGGGCCTGGATCGAGCAGCGGCCCCGAGCCTCGCCGAGGTGCTGGCCGTGCGCGACGGGCAGGGCGCCGAGCTAGAGCGTTGGCTGTCGACCGTGACGGCCGATGAGCTGTCGGCGACCGCGCCAGTGCCGACGGGCCGGGGCTGGCCGCCGTACGCCAGGGGGAAGTCGGTGCTCGAGTGCATGCACGTGGTGCTGGATGAGGAGTGGGCGCACCACGGTTTCTGCGTGCGCGACCTCGATCTGCTCGGGGGGTGACCCAGGGGTACCCGCGAAGGAGCTGTCTCGTATACCCGCCCGGGTGGGCGCGCACTTCGCCATGGACTCGCACCTACTTGCAGCAGCTAACGACCCTGCGTGCGCGCCGCATAGATATGCGTGCACCCTACTCTCTGGCAATGCGCGGACCCGCCGCTGGTCGCGCGGACGAAGATGCCGATAGGCGGGCGCTCAGGAGTCCGGGGATCATTCGTGCAAGCCGAGCCGGAGCACCCCGCGCGACGTACCGTTAGCCCGTGCTTCCCAGCATCGCGAGTCCACGGCTCCACCTCAGTCCTGTCAGCGATGGCGACATCGGCTTGATGCGCAGGCTCAATGCCGACGAGGCGGTCATGCGCAACCTCACACGCCGCCCAGCTACAGCAGAGGAGACCCCCGCCGAGTGGACGGAACGGCTGCAGGGACGTTCGGACCCAGGGCGAGGACTGGGCTATTGGATCGGTCGCGCTGACGGTGTCTTCGTTGGGTGGTGGGGGCTCGGGGCGTGCTCATGGGAGCCAAGCACAGCGAATCTCGGGTATCGCCTGCGTCCGGCGCGTTGGGGAAGAGGTTTGGCTACCGAAGGCAGTCGAGCTCTCCTTAGCCATGCCTTCGACGAAGTTGGGCTAGCAACTGTGTGGGCGTCAGCCACTCGGTGGAACCGGGCGTCGCAACGTGTTCTGGCGAAACTGTCGATGCGCTACGTGGGAGTTCGATACGACCAATGCCAGTTCGAGATCACTGCAGCCGAGTGGGCTGAAGCGGCCAGGTCTCGGCTCCGCGGACCGTCCTCTAGCCGCCTGGCGGGCTGTCTGCAGCAGACAGCGATGAACGGCGACAATGATGAGATGGCCATGGTGCGTGCGGTTAGAGCCCATGAAATCCCGGGCCGTCGGCCCATCCAGGTAGCCGTCGGCCAGCGCGTCCAGGTTGGGAGCCAGGACACTACCTGGCCGGCCTTCGTCTTCGTCACCACCGAGGACGGATCCGGATGGGTGCCCGCGCGGCACATCGATACGGGCTCCAGGCCCGCCGTCATGCTCGCGCCTTACGACACCACGGAGCTGGCCACAGCTGCCGGCGAACCGCTCACGGTGCTGGTCATCGACGACACCAGCGGCTGGACCTGGGTGCGGAACGCTCTGGGCCGCGAAGGCTGGGTACCCAGTAACACGATCGAGCCAATACCGGTCAGCTGACCGTCCGGTATCGCTCGCCGCGCAAAGCGAAGGCGAATGCTCATGCCGCCGAGGGGTGCCACTGGTTTCGTGGCGCGTGGCTCACCGAGCGCCGGTGACGTCGTAAAGATGATGGACCGGGTCGTGGATGAAATACCGCCCAAAGGACTCGACGGTGAAATCCGCGCCGTCGCTGCGACGGCCAGTGCGTTGCCACTGATCCGGGGCAATGTCGTCGAAGTGCGCTGCGATGACCTCCGCGGCCGTGGCCAGTTCCCCAGCCACCACGACGGCGTCCTGCTCACCGTAGTGACCCTCGACTGCTGTGGCGTCTTGATCCCAGTTCGGGAACTGCGGCCCGCCGTGGGTGAGCATCAGAGTGAGCCGCTGCTCATACAGCCGCAGGACGTCACGGACATGACAGCCGTACTCAAGCGCCGACCACTTCCCTGGGTTTGGGCGCAAGCGCGGATCGCCAGGACCGGTCAGCACGCGGTTCCAGGCTGCGGCATTGGCGCGAATCATCCCGCCGATCTCGTCGCGAGGAAAACTCTGGGTGTCCAGGCCACATTCTGGGCATGGCCGCCGGAGCACCCAGGTCCAGTCCTTGCTGTCAGGCTCGATGGTCATAACGCGAACGTTACCGATCCCGCGCTGAGATCGTCACGGCTTACGTGTGGTCGGGTCAGCCAGGAGCAGGTGAGCAAGGTGTCGACAGGCTAGGTCTTCTGTAGCGAAAGACCGGAGACCAGACTCGAGCCCGCGCTCGGGATAATAGACAACCCACTCGGCTCGCCGGTCCTCCAGGACATAGCGCTCCGGAGGATGGCCGCCATCGAGGTAATAGCTGTCTGGATCGACGTCTCGGCCGTCGAGCTCCAGCGCAGCCTGTCACGGTCCAACGGCCCATCGAACTCGATCACGAAACGATCATTACACGACGCTCGGTGGCGTCCGCACATGCCGCCGGCGGGATGTGCGGCGCGCGAATTCTGCAGCGCCGCGACCGGGCGTGGCGAAGCGTTCCGGCGCTGGCGTCACTGCACTGCTACTAAGTGGTAAAGGAGATGGTGAGGACGTCAAGCCCGGCGATACGGTCAAAGTGACGGCGATTGGCCGTCGCGATGCGCCATCCGGCAGAAACGGCGGTCGCAGCGACGATCCGGTCGTGCGCCCCGACGTCATGCCCGGCAGCGGCGAGGTCGGCCCAGATGCGGGCGTGCGCACGAGCGGCCAGGAGGTCGAAGGGCTGCGGCGGAAACGCCGCTATGACGGCCTCGACGAAGGCCTCACGGCGGGCCCGGTGCTCGGGGGTCGCCCGGTGCACGCCATGCAGCAACTCCGAGGCCGTGATTGCGGCGATGCCGACCTCCTCATCAGGCCCCAGCTGTCCTTCCAGCCGCCCGCTCACCTCGGCCATGGCGTTTGCCGCGGGCAAAGGCCGGACGGCGCGCTCAAGGTGGATGAAGACGGTGGTGTCTAGGAGCGTGCCCACGGGTCATTCGGAAGTGGCCCGATGTCGGCAAGCACAGCCTCCATGTCGTCCGCGAAACCGGGATCGGGCAGGGCCGCTCCGATGAGCAGCCCCAGCGCCTCGCGCAGCGGCCGTCCGCGACGCATTGCCGTCGAGCCGGCGGCGGTGTCGTCTGGATGCACGATGACAAAGGCCGGCCGTTCGTGGTTGACGACGACCACCCGCTCGTGGCGGGCGACCGCCTCACGTGCATGCCGGGGGATCCGCACCTCCTCGGCCCTGATCGTCGTCATGACTCCACCATAGCACTGGAACCGCACGGAAGCGTACGGTTCTGTACGGTAGCTTCTGCTGCTCCCCGTCGGCCATTGGCAGTCCGGATGTGGCATAGCCAGTTCCGCTTCCCGCTCCCTGGGGCAAGGAGGGCGCCCATTCGGCGCTCGAGCCACGCGAAGGTAACCGGGAGCAGAATGGGAGCGGAGAGGCGCCGAGAAGTGCGGTCAAGCGAGGTCAACAGTTCTGAGCTGCGGCTGATAGAGCGCTGTGACCTGCTGAGACTTAGCTGACCCGCAAGATTAAGCTGACGCGTCCTCAGTTGTGGTCCTGGATGTCGTGGATTCGAATCGCAGCGCTCACCCTTGAAGGAACTGCAGGTCAGCGGCCTGCATCCCCGTCATGACGCGCTGGCTGCCAGAATCAGTGCCCGATTCCGGGAGCGCGGGCGTTGGATCGCCGTCGCAGCGCTCAACTGAGAACCGAGGTGCTATCAGCCGGGGTGCGACCGTAGCGGGGTGCAGCCAGCGAAGCTGCTCGTGGCTGCCGAGGCGGTCCAGGCCAGCGAGCAGATCGGGCAGCGCCTCGGACTGGCTGGCGTGCGCGCGTACCGCGGAGCGCTGGACCGCGCGGGCAGCATCTGTCTGGTCCCCGAGCACGACTAGCCAGCCACCGTGGCCGCCGGAGGTCGTGCGCGCGGCCACGGGCACCCCGGCCGGCTGGGCTGCCAGGCACACAGCCCGAGCGACATAGGCATCGTCACAGTCGCCGGTGGCCGGGTCTGGCACCAGGATCAGGTCCGGGCGGTGCTCGGCGATCGCGCGCCGCACTCGCGCGGTGAGATCGGACATCTGGCAGTGGCGGAGTCCGCCGTCGGGGTAGTCAGCCACCGCGACCGAACAGACGCCCAGCAGCCAGGAAGCGAGCTGCAGCTCCCAGGGCCGGACGGCCTCGAGCCGGCTCCGGGTCGAGTTGACCGGTGAGGCCTCGCCCCTGGTCAGCGACAGCAGCGCGAGGCGCGCGCCGGCCTGGCCGAACGCGTACAGCAGCGCGCCAAGGTCGGCCGATTCAGGGCCGGGCCGGGCCGTCACCGCCAGCACGGTGCCAGCCCGGGGCAGCCCGCTGGCGGTGAGTGCCGGGGGCGTGGCGCCCGGCAGCTGGCCGTTCGCCGGCGCGGCGCTATCCGCCGCCCGTGCGGGCAGCCAGCCAGTCCGGCCCTCGTACTTCGACGTCGTACCAATTGCTGAACTCAACGGTGCCATCTGATTGACCTCCCCGTCACAGCGACTTGTAGCTCTCGTGTTATGCATGTTGCCGTCGGGAGGAGCCCTCGGGCATCGCGGCGAGCCCCCGTCCTCAGGTACGGGCTGTCCGGAGCCGCGCCTACCTGCTAGCAGGAACCGTCCGCGCGAGGCCCAAACCAGGACGAGGATCGTCCTCAATAGCCCGTACAGTGCCAGCCATGCCTGTCGCACGCTTCCTAAGCTTCGTTCTCGACTGTCCCGATCCGGGTGCTCTTGCGACGTTCTACGGCGCGATGCTCGGCTGGAAGACCGACATCTCCTCCGACTGGGCTGGGGTCCGCGGGGAGGACGGCCAGCGCATCTCATTCCAGCAAGTGGAGACCTACAAACCGGCTAGCTGGCCGACCCAGGAGGTGCCCCAGCAGGTACATCTTGATCTCATCGTCGACGACCTCGACGCCGGCGAGGCGGCAGTACTGGGGCTGGGCGCAACCAAGCACGCGCACCAGCCCGGTACGAGCTTCCGCGTGTTCCCCGACCCGGCGGGTCCCCCCTTCTGCCTGTGCGTCGACTGACCGCGCCGTCGCGGCGTCCATGACCAACGGTCTTCCGGCTCGAGATCGAGCCGGAAGACTCCTGCTCAGAAGGTGACGACCGCCGCGCGGTCCTGCGAGTCGGCATGCTTGCCGCCGACGCCGCTGCCCCAGCTAACGACCACCATCGGCGGTGGCGGCGGCCCGGAGGTGGGACTCGGCGTCGGCTCGAGCGATATGCCGAAAGTGTCCCCCGGCCAGACAGCGGAGTTGCCGAACGTCTGCGAGACCCGGACGGGCCCTGACAGCCAGCCCTTCCTGATCGAGAACGGCCGCAGGTACAGCGCGTACCCGCGCGGCGAATTGTCGGCAAGCCAGCCAACGTACGCAACCCCCCGGCTTCCGCCCGCGACCTGGACGATGTGCGTCGCATTGTCCGTGTCAGGAGTCACGCGCCGCAGTGCCGACCAGCGCTTGCCATGGTCAGTTGAGTAGGCGAGCCAGCCGATGTCGTGCCCGCCAACCTGGGTGTCCCAGGTCGCGTACAGGTTGCCCGCCGAGTCGGCTGAGATGTCGCCGTCGATCCACCACTCCGACCTGTTCATCGATAGCCTCGACGGCCCGATCCGCACCGGCGCCGACCAGGTCCTGCCGCCGTTCGCCGATGACGTGACGAAGCTATGCGCCGTGGTCATCGTGAACTTCGTCCTGCTGGTCATGTGGTAGCCCTGGTACTCGACGTAGATCTTGCCGTCAGGCTCGACGAGCAGTGGCGCGCTGTCGCCGCCGCTGGCCGGAAAGCCTGGGCTGACGTGCGTGATCGGGCCCCAGTGGCGGCCGCCGTCGGTGGACTTCTGCATGACGATGTTGAGGTCGCCGGTCGCGAACGAGCAGCTTCCGCCCTTGCTGCAGATGTAGGTGACGTCCTTGACGCTCGGACCGTAGTCCCAGGTCAAGTACAGGGTGCCCTGCGGACCGACGGCGATGAAGTCGCGGTCGCCCCAGTTGTTTCGCTGCTTCGAGACAACCTTGGCGACCCGCGGGAACGTCCGGCCGTGATTAAAGGATGCCTCGACCACCGGGAAGGTGTGGTGGCTGGTCGCGTTCATGAACGCCGCGTAAACGGTGCCGCTAGGCGCCACGGCGATGGACGGATCCCAAGCGCCAAAGGAGTCCGCGAGCACCACCGGCGCGGAGAAATGCAGGCCGCCGTCGGAAGAGGTGGCTACTCCGATCTGGTTGTCGCAGCCCATCCACTCTTCGTAGACGAGGCCGCGCGCGGGGTCGACCGCCTGTTCTACCTCGGCGTTCTGGCCCGGACACCCCTTGCTGAACTCCGTGATCGGGCTAATGTGCGGCCGGCCCATGCTTCCGGCCGCGACGGTTCCCGCAGTCGCCGGGACAGTGATCAGAATGACCGAGCAGGTCCCGGCTGCCGCCAGAGCCCAGGTCCGTACCGATCCGAGCTTGCGCGCCACGCGAGTCGCCTCCAGCAATGTCGGCATGAATGGCCGCGCGCCCATTACCGGGGACAACGCCGCCAAACCAGCGCGGACATCCTAACCCGGATTAGATAAGGGCAAAAGGTTGCGTTCTGCGGCGAGCTTGTGGCTCAGATGACAGTCCGGAGATGTCGGACGTCTCACCACAGCGCGTGATAGAGGAAGGCGACGAAGCTCCGCTACCTGGTAGGAGACGTTCAATGGCGGGCATTAGCCGAGTAATGCGATACCCCTAGCCGCTGGACATGCTCCGGTGCTTCCAGGCCGACGGCGGCCAGCGCAGTAGGTGAGGTAGCGGTCATGACATTCGCGGACCGGGAGGATGCGGGCAGGCGCCTGGCGGGCTTGCTCGGCTACCTGCGAGGCCAGCCGCTAGTGGTGCTGGGCCTGCCCAGGGGCGGTGTTCCGGTGGCGGCTCAGGTAGCCACCCGACTCGGCGCCCCGCTCGATGTGATCATCGTGCGCAAGGTAGGGGTGCCGTTCCAGCCCGAGCTCGCCATGGGCGCGGTCGGCGAGGACGGCGCGGCGGTCACCAGCCACGACGTGGTCGCGATGGCGGGAGTGACCGATGAGGAACTTGCCTCCCTTCAGGCACGGGAACGCGCCGAGGTGGCGGCCCGTGCAGCAAGGTACCGCGCGGTGCGGCCCCGGCTGGATCTGGACGGCAAGGTCGCAGTGGTCGTGGACGACGGCATCGCGACCGGCGCGACCGCCAGAGCCGCCTGCCAGATCGCCCGCGCGCACGGCGCAGCACGGGTGGTGGTCGCTGTGCCCGTCGCGCCCCCCGGCTGGCAGGAACGTATCGGCTCCGGCGGCGACGAGTTTGCCTGCGTGCTAGAGCCGCCGAGCTTTTTCGCAATCGGCCAGTTCTACGAGGATTTCTCCCAGACGAGCGAAGACGAAGTGATTGCGTGCCTGCGCGCCACCCGATCAGCATCGAACACGGGGCCGACACGCACGGGAGGCACCGACCACTTGGCTGATGCGGATCCCGGCGACCGGCCAGGCATGGATCCCGAGGTCGAGCCGATGGCCGGGGCGACGCGCCTGGCCGGCAACCTGACCGTGCCAGCGGACGCTCCAGGGATCGTGATCTTCGCCCACGGCAGCGGCAGCAGCCGACATAGCCCGCGCAACCGGTACGTCGCGGCCATGCTCGCCGAGGCTGGCCTCGGCACGCTCTTGTTCGACCTGCTCACGCCAGATGAGGAAGTCGACCGGGCGAACGTGTTCGATATCGGCCTGCTCGCGGAGCGGCTCTCTCGGGTGACAGCGTGGCTGCGCAGCCAGGGACGCCCAGAGCCGGTTGGCTACTTCGGCGCCAGCACCGGCGCGGCCGCCGCGCTGTCGGCGGCAGCCGGGCCCGGCGCGGACATCGCGGCCGTGGTATCCCGCGGCGGACGCCCCGACCTCGCGGCGGAGCGGCTAGCCAGCGTGACCGCGCCCACGCTGCTCATCGTCGGCGGGCACGACGCAGCCGTGCTCGATCTGAACCGGGGAGCTCTTGCGGAGCTGCGCTGCGACAAGGAGCTAGCTGTCGTGCCCGGCGCCACTCACCTGTTCGAGGAGCCGGGCACGCTCTCCGCCGCCGCAGCGCTAGCCCGCGACTGGTTTGTCCGCTATCTCGGCCGCTGCAGCGGCTCAGCCGGCTGAGGGGGCGGATGAGACCGCGCCAACAAACTCGCCGACTGCTTGTTCGGGCAGATGCCTCGCCAGGTCGGCCTCGGTGATGATGCCGACCAGCTGATGGTTCTCGATCACGGGCAGGCGCCGGATCTGGTTGTTCTCCATCGCCCGCAGGACCTCGCTGACGTCCGCGTCCGAGATGACGATCACCGGCTCGCCCTGGGCCAGCTCGCTCGCCGGGGTAGCGGCAGGGTCGAAGCCCTGAGCGACGCAGCCGCACACGATATCCCGATCTGTGATGATCCCCTTCAAGCGGTTATCATCGCCGCAGATCGGGAGCGCGCCTACGTCCAGGTCCCGCATGATCTGGGCCGCGCGCTGCAGGCTCTCGTGCTCGCCGACGCACTGTGCGCCGGCATGCATGATGTCTCGCGCTGTGGTCATGACAAGCCCCCCTGAGGCTCTAGCCGGGCGACCCTCCCCCTGGTGCCCGATCCTTTCTCCTATTGTCCACGGCCGCCGGCAGGCCCTCCGGGCCGAGGTCCCGGTCAGCCTTTCACCACACCGACAGGCACCAGCCTGGCTACTTTCCGGCACAATCCCGCGGCGGTGGCAGCGTCCACGACCTGGTCGACGTCCTTATAGGCCTCCGGAGTCTCCTCGGCGAGACCGCGCGCCGACGTGCCCCGCACGGCGATACCGGACGCTTCGAGCCGCCGCCGCAACGCGGGACCCTTGACCGTGCGGGCGGCCTGGTGGCGACTGAGCTGCCGGCCAGCACCGTGGCAGGCCGAACCGAACGCGCCGCCACCGGCGACACCGGCGAGAACCCAGGAAGCCGTTCCCATCGATCCCGGCACTAGCACCGGCTGGCCGCAGGTTCTCAGCTCCCGGGTGAGGTCAGGATGGCCGGGCGGCAGCGCCAGCGTGGCTCCTTTGCGGTGCACGCACAACTGGATCTTCTTGCCGTCGACCTCATGCGTCTCGATCTTGGCGAGATTATGAGACACGTCATAAACAAGGTCCAGTCGGCTGCCTGCCTCGGCTGCGAACACCCTGCTGGCGGCCTCGGCGAGCAACTGCCGGTTCGCGCGGGCGTAGTTCGCGGCGGCTGCCATGGCTCCGATGTAGGCGCGGCCCTCGGCAGAACTGGCCGGGGCGCAGGCGAGCTGCCGATCCGGCACCCAGATCCCGTAGCGCGCCATCGCCGCGTCCATGAGCCGGACGTGATCGCCGCAGATCTGATGTCCGAGGCCGCGTGACCCGCAATGAATCATGACGCACACCTGGCCCTCGGCTAGCCCGAACGCCTCCGCGGCAGCGGGATCGCTCACCTGCTTGACGACTTGAACCTCGAGGAAGTGGTTACCGGATCCGAGGCTGCCGACCTGGCGTGCGCCCCGGTCCAGTGCGCGGTCACTGACCCGGCCTGGCTCGGCGCCGCCCACCACGCCGGCGTCCTCGCAACGGTCCAGGTCGCGCTCGCCGCCATGGCCCTGGCTGACTGCGTATCTGGCCCCGCCAGACAGCACCTTTTCGAGCTCCGCGCGGCCGGACAACTGCCAGACTGCGCCCGGGCCCGCGCCGCGCGGGATCACTGCGGACAGGGCGTCCATCACTCGGCCGAGCCGCGAGGCAAGCTCGTCGAAGCCAAGTTCTGAGGCAAGCAGGCGGACGCCACACGAGATATCGAATCCAACTCCGCCGGGAGAGATCACGCCCCCGCCGCCGACATCGGTGGCTGCTACGCCGCCGATCGGGAACCCGTAGCCCCAGTGGATATCCGGCATAGCGTACGAAGCTGTAACGATACCCGGCAGCGTCGCGACATTGGCGACTTGCTGGAGCGCCTGGTCCTGGCCACCGTCGGGTAGCAGTTCGCGGGTTGCGTACAACTCCCCGCACACGCGCATCGGACCGGTTCGCGGGATAACGAACCGATACGGGGTTTTCGCTTCCAGGCGCATCGACCGGACCTCCGGGCCACGCCGCAGCGAACGGACCGAAGTAGTGCACACCCTGGCGCCCGCGGTGCCCGGCACTTGCAGATTGCCGGCCGGCGGCCGGTAGCCGGGGCCCAGGCAAGCAAAACCAGCGAGGCGCTCTCCCTTCGCCGGCATTGTCCGGATCAGGTGCTAGGGGTCGCTCAGCTTTAGCTTTTTAGCCTTAGCCTCTGAGCCTCTCAGCCTTTCCGCCGGCCTTACTCCCGGGTCTCCCCGGTCAGGTCCCGTGCGGTCCGGCTCCCTCGCTCGTCCCGCTGGCAGTTTTCACTTTAGTAGCCTGCAGCCCCATCAGCGCAAGGGACCAGCGTCCTCTCTCAGCGAAACCTGTTGCGTCCTGCGGCTCCAGTCTCTGGCGTTAACCGGCTAGCCAGCTCATACGTCCACGGTCATGGTGGCTGACCAGCGGCCCGACGCGTCTGGCCCGCACGTGAGTCCGTAGAAGGAGACCGCCTTCGGGACAGCGCCGATGAACTCGATGTCACCGGCACTGGCTAGCTCCAGCGTCACGATCATGCCGGCTGCCGAGCCGGCCGGCCGCACGTGCACGGACACCGGAATCTGACCGGCGGTGTCCAGGATGTAGATGACCTCTTCTACCGCAGCCGCCAGCAGGTCAGCCGGGCTGGCACCAGTCAGCTCGCATTCTGCGGTCCGGGTCGCTTCCGCGCCCCGGACATCGGCGACGCTGTCGACCAGACCGCGCAGCGATTCGGCTACGCACTCATGGCACGACCCGGCCCACGCCTCGATCCGGAGATCAGCGGTATGCGGCACGGCCCGATGACCGGCCTGAACTGCCATGGCCTCCCGGCGCCCGCCCGGCGCCGATCAGCCGAGGTCAGCGCGACGCTGCCCAGCAGCTGTCCCGGCCAGTTCCGGCAGGAGCACTTCCCGCACCCCGGCTGGCAAATGCTCGAACGGGTGCGTCACCCCGCCTGGTGACATGTGCTGGCGGGCCACTTCCGTGACGATCCTGGCGGACTTGGTCACGTCGGAATCTCGTACCTGGGCCTCGCGGGCGAATCGCGTAACGAACTCGGCGCGGTCATACTTGTGCGGCACCTTGGCGGGCTTCCAGCCGTCGAAGAAGACTCCGCGAAGCAATTCAGGCAGCTGAGCGGCGAAATGTGCTGCTACGTCCACACTCAGGGCATCGCGCACGCTGTGCAGCCACGCCCGGAGCACCCGGTAGGCCAGCCGACGGTCCTTCGTCCCGAACGCAGCATCGATATCAGCAAGCCAGGCGTTGGATTTGCTAATGCTGGCATCCAGGCTGTCCACCCCCGTGAAAGACATGATGCCCCCCGTTCGCTGCGGGCTCTGCGCCCCTCTGATGTCCCTATCTGGCTACCCCGCCGCCGGCCCGCCCGCACATGCGGTCAGCTCGAGGCGCCCGCCGAGGCCTGGTAGCGCATGGCCTCCGCCAGCCGCTCCAGGGCCGGCAGCGCAGTAGTCAGCGCCGCGACGTCATCAGCTCCGAGCAACCGCATGCACGTCGAGACGGCTGCAGCCCGGCGCGCCTTGATCTGCTGATCGACACGCCGTCCGGCGGCGACGCTCACGACGGAGGCG
The DNA here is from genome assembly GCA_035570295.1 of Streptosporangiaceae bacterium. Lineage (GTDB taxonomy): Bacteria > Actinomycetota > Actinomycetes > Streptosporangiales > Streptosporangiaceae > JAJYUU01. The sequence goes on along the minus strand of DATMMA010000404.1, from coordinate 13,319 downwards.
CTGCGCAGGTCTTCGGGGTCGGGGATCCGGTTGATCAGGCCCATGGCAGCCAGCCGGCTGATCACCCGGGACAGCATGGTGGGATTCAGGCCCTCCAGCTTGCCCAGCTCCACCAGGCTCAGCGGCCCGCGAGCGACGATGAGTCCGAGCACCGAAGCCTGGGACGGTGTGAGCCCGGCGCCCGTCGACGACGCGTTGAGCTGGCGCGCTAGCTGACCGATAACGCGGCGCAGTCGAATCGCGCTGTCCTCATCCATGCCGGCCCCGTTCATGGCGGTACCGTCCATGCCGGCATGCTACCTCTCGCAACTAGTTGCCTGCCGGCAAGCAGTGTAACGTTAGGCGGGAGTGGCAGAACAGGTCGCACACGCGGATTGCGCTCGCGGGCAGGTCGCTGAGGATTCGACGCGCGGGCGCTTCGCTATCTTCGCGATCGTTTCGATCGCGCTGATGATGTCCTCGGTCGACCAGACGATCGTGGCAACCGCCCTGCCGGCGATTCAGCATGATCTGGCCGCCCAGGTGAACTGGAGCAGCTGGACCATCACCATCTACGCGCTCGGCCAGGTGCTCGTCATGCCGCTGGCCGGCAAGATGGGCGATCAGTACGGCCGCAAGCGGATCTTCCTTGGCGCCGCGGCGCTGTTCACCGCCGCGTCGCTGTGCTGCGGCCTGGCCACCAACATCTACCTGCTCATTGTGCTGCGAGCCATCCAGGCCATCGGAGGCGGCGCGTTCATGCCGTCGGCCACGGGCATCGTCACGGAGACGTTCGGCGAGAACCGGGACCGTGCGGTCGGCCTGTTCTCGAGCATCTTCCCGATCGGCGGGATAATAGGTCCGATCCTCGGCGGGGTGTTCGTCAGCTACTGGTCCTGGCGCGGCATCTTCCTGGTGAACATCCCCATCGGCGTCGTCCTGCTCGTTCTCGCCGCGGTTTTCATTCCGGACATCGCCCCCCGTCCGGATCAGCACCTCGACATTCGCGGAATCGTCCTTCTCGGCAGCATGCTGCTGGCTGCAATGCTCGGCATCGGCTACCTCGGCGGCGCGGGCAGCAATGCCGCGAGCTGGCATTTCGTCGTTCCTGAGGTTATTGCGGTGGCGGCCGGCACGGCGTTCGTGCGGCACGCCGGCCGGGCCAGATCGCCGTTTATCTCACTGCGGTTCATTACCGGGCGCGGGTTCGGCGTCATGAACCTGCTGAACTTCCTCTACGGCGGCGCCGTCCTCGGATTCGCGCCGCTCGTTCCGCTGTACGCACAGGAGCGGTACGGGCTGTCAGCGCTGGCCGCCGGAACGTTGCTGACCGCGAGGGCGGTCGGCATGATCGCTACCGCGGGGCTCGCGGTCTACCTGTTGCGCCGCACTGGTTACCGGTGGCCGATAGCCGTGGGATTCACGCTGGCTGCCATCGGCCTGGTCGCCACCGCAGCGAGCCCGCACGGCCTGTCGACATACGGCTGGCTCGTGCTGGCGACCGGGATCTGCGGAGTTGGCATGGGTATCTCGACGCCCGCATCGAACAACGCGACGTTGCAGCTGGCGCCCGAGCACACCGCCGCCGTCGCGGGCTTGCGCGGGATGTTCCGGCAGTCCGGGGCAATCACCGCGGTGTCAATTACCGCGTCGGTCGTCGCCAGAAGCGCCAATCCCGGTATTGCCCAGGCCCACGTCTTCGTCGTGTTCGCCGCGGTCCTGATCGGTTCTCTCCCGCTGGTCTTCCTGGTGCCCGAGCACCGCGGCCGCTGGTAACCGATCGCGGTTACGGCTGACCGCCCAGCACGTCCTCGCGGCCTGGCTGATCCTCCCCAAGTTCGTCCTCGTGGCCGGGCTGGTCCGCCCCGAGCTCGTCTTCGTGGCCGCCGCGATCGGGACCGCCGAGCACATCTTCGGCGCCGGGCTGATCCGGTCCGAGCTCGTCCTCATGCCCCCCGCGATCCGGGCCGCCGAGCACGTCGCCGGGCCCCGGCGCTGAGCCGGATCCACTGTCCTGATGGCCCATCGTGACCTCCCATCGTCCCTTCGCCCTCGAATGCGAATCTACTGTTGTCAGGCAGCAGGAACCATAGGCTCCTGCGACGGCTGATAACCCTCGGACCGTCTCCGATGACGACATAGTCTGCCAACTATGAATAATGGCGGGAACGACCGCGACCGGCTCCCGGTCCTCCTGGAGCGCTGGCGGTCGAACCTGGCTAACTGGGCCATTCCCGCGCACATCACTGCGGCAGTCGCGGATTCGCCGTGGGTACTGCCCCGCACGGTGTTCGCCCGCCGGGCCGACCGGCTGGCCGCGGCTCCGTCCGGCCTCTCGTTCGAGCGAGCCTGGGCCGCGCTCGACCCGCCGGGCAGCATTCTGGACGTCGGCTCCGGAGCAGGCGCTGCCTGCTTGCCGCTCCTGCCCCGGTGTACAGGGCTGACCGCTGTGGACAGCCAGCCCGACATGCTGGACCTGCTCGTGCAGCGCGCCGAGGCAGCCGGGCTGCAGCCGCGAGTCGTGACAGGGACCTGGCCGGCCACGGCAACCGAGGCCGGGCAAGCCGACGTCGTCACTTGCCACCACGTTTCCTACAACGTGCCGGAGATCGAACCGTTCGTCGCCGCGCTCACCGCCGCCGCGCGGCGAATGGTCGTGGTGGAGATGACAGCGACTCATCCGCTGGTCAGCCTTAATCCACTGTGGCTGCGGTTTCACGGCCTGGTCAGGCCCACCGGGCCGACCGCAGACGACCTTCTCGCGATCCTGCAGGCGATGGGCATACAGGCGGTGGCGGAGCGCTGGCAGCGGCCGGGCGGCCGTGACTACGAGAGCTTCGCCGAACTGACCGATGTCACCCGGCGGCGCCTGTGCCTGCCGCCGGAGCGCGCCGGCGAGGTAAGCCGTGCGCTCGAGGAATCGGGCGTCGACCCGGGGCAGCCTGTAGACCTGGGGACGTCCGGCCGGGAAGTCGTCACGATCTGGTGGGATGTCTAACTGTCGGTAACGATTTGGCTACCAGGCCGTCTTACAGGTAGAGACGATGGGAACAGCCAAGGGCGATAGGCGGATCTGATGAGCGAGTGGCCAGACGACTGGTACCGCACACCTGGCTCGGGCAGCGGCGCCGGGGGCGGTAGCAGCGCCGACGCGAGCGCCGACAAGACCGTTAACATCTCGGCGAACCAGTACTCGGCCGGGCAAGCCGGGGCAGGTCAGCACCCTGCTCCGCCAGGCTCATGGCCAGCCCAGCCACCGCCTAGTAGCCCCGGCCGGGCCAGTTACGGGTACGGCGGCGGGCTGACGGCACCCGCTCGGTCCCCGGTCAGGCCTGGCGGGCCTAGCGGGCCTGGCTCACCCGGAGGCCCGCGGTGGCGGCGGTGGCTCAGGCCGAAGCGGATCTTCGGCGTGCTCGCCGTCATCATCGCGCTCGTGCTGGTCGCCAGCATCGGCACCTACTTCTACCTGAACTCCAAGCTCACCAGAAAGGACATTCTGGTCAGTTATGCCGGCCGGCCCGCGCCCGGATCCGGCACGAACTGGCTGATAGCCGGCTCCGACAGCCGCCAGGGGCTGACCAAGAAGCAGGAGCGCCGTTTCTCGACCGGGGCACTCGACAACACGGGGTACGGCCGGTCGGACACGATCCTGGTCCTGCACATCCCGGCCAGCGGAAAGCCGCTGCTGATCAGCTTTCCGCGCGACTCGTACGTCCGCATCCCCGGCTACGGCATGAACAAGATCAATGCCGCCTACTCCTTTGGCGGGCCCGCGCTGCTGGCCAAGACCATCCAGAACAACACAGGGCTCTACATCAACCACTTCATGGACATCGGCTTCGGTGGCTTCGTGCGCGTGGTCAACGCTGTCGGCGGCGTCCGGATGTGCCTGAAACACAGTTTGAACGACCGCGCGTCCGGGCTGCACCTGCATACGGGGTGCCAGGTACTCAACGGCGGCGACGCATTGGCCTACGTCCGGGACCGGCACAATTTCGCCACCCAGGACCTCCAGCGCGAGCAGGACCAGCGGATCTTCCTGAAGGCGCTGCTGTCGAAGATGACCAGCCCTGGCGTTATCCTGAACCCGTTCGCCGCCCTCCCCGCTGCAAGCGGCGCCGTCAGCACGCTGACCGTGGACAAGGGAACAAGCTTGTACCAGTTGTTCCGGGTAGCCGAGGCGATGCGCAATCCGCAGACGACCACCGTGCCGATCGCGAACTCGAACTTCCCGACCCCGGCGGGTGACGCCGTCGAGTGGAACAGCTCACAGGCTAAGCGGCTGTTCAACGACCTACAAACCGGACAGGCAGTTCCGAAGAAGCTGATAACGGGCTCGCACCAGGGCACCTGAGTCGTCGCCGCGGGCCCGACCTCGCAGCCACCACCCCGGCGTCCGTGGCGTAGCCGAGGTTTCATGGATGCGTCAACGACCACGAACCATGACAAATACGACGCCCGGACGGCCCAAAGCCAGGAAGAGATGGGCAGCCATCAAGTGACGCCGAGGCAGCGGTCCGGTTACTACCCGTCATCTGCAAAGGTCAGCCTCAGGATGCGTTCAGCTAACCTTCAGGACATGGGCGGACACTGATTAGATGAACAGCCAGTCCAACGGAGCTAGGCCGGATGCCCGGCTGCTCGTCGTCGAAGACGAACCCAACATCCTGGAACTGCTAGCGGCCAGCTTGCGCTACTCGGGATTCGAGGTGGTCACGGCCGCAGCGGGCAACGAGGCGGTCATGGCCGCCCAGCGGCACCGGCCCGATCTCATCGTGCTCGACGTAATGCTGCCTGACATGGACGGTTTCGACGTGATTCGCCGGCTCCGCGGCGGCGGCGCGCAGATCCCGGTGGTGTTCCTCACCGCACGGGACTCGACCGATGACAAGATCCGGGGCCTGACCCTCGGCGGTGACGACTATGTGACCAAGCCGTTCAGCCTTGAGGAGGTCATCGCCAGGATCCGGGCAGTCCTTCGCCGTACCAGGGGCGATGGCAGCGAGCCACCGCCCCGGTTGAAGTTCGCTGATCTGGAGCTCGATGAGGACAGCCATGAGGTCTGGCGCGGCGGCACCCAGATCCAGCTCTCCCCCACCGAGTTCAAGCTGCTCAGGTACTTCATGGGGAACGCCAACAGGGTGCTGTCCAAGATGCAGATCCTCGATCACGTCTGGGACTACGACTTCCGCGGCGACACCGGGATCGTCGAGTCGTACGTGTCCGTGCTGAGGCGCAAGGTCGACACCAGCGAGCCGCACCTGCTGCACACGCTGCGCGGCGTCGGCTATGTGCTCAGGCTCCCCCACTCCTCGTAGGCGCTGACCAGCTCCATGGCCCGGACAGCTGGCAGGGCAGGCTTCTGGCAGTCCCTGAGGGATCTGCCTGAGCGGACGCCGCTCCGCGTAAAGCTGATGACGGCCGTGCTTGCGCTCGTCACTATCGCGCTTATTGTCATCAGCGTCGCTGGCATCGCGATCTTGAAGAACAGCCTGCTCGGTCCCGACGACTCCGGAATGCAGGACACCATCAGCAGCGTCGCGACCAGTACCGTCTCGACCTATCTCAGCGGCGGCGACCAGCGAACTTTCCCTGGGGAGTTCGTAGATTGGATTCCGGCAGGCGGGGTGGCCCAGCGGGTCATTCTCCCGACAAGCCAGGGGTATCAGCGGGGTTACGGGGGCCCGTTCCCCACCCTGGGTCGGCCCGAGTCTGAGCCGGTTATCCCCAGAAATCCAGCGTGGATCAACTCGCACCTAGGCAAGCCGTTCACGCTTACCTCCGCCAGCGGGGGAATCAAGTGGCGGGTGCTGATGCAGACCTACCAGGTCACCCCAGCGGGCACGAGTGGCACCGTCGTGCTAGCCGTCGATGTCACCAGCGTCTACACCACCATTGGCAAGCTGGCCACCATCGACCTGCTGGTCAGCCTGGCCGTCATCGCGCTGATCGCGATCCTGGGCATCGGCCTGATCCGCGCCAGCTTGCGGGCGCTGACCGACGTGGAGCAGACGGCGGGAGCGATCGCGGCCGGCGACTTGAGCAAGCGCGTGCCGGAACGGGATCCGCGAACCGAGATGGGCCGGCTGGGGCGGTCCCTGAACGTGATGCTGAGCCAGATCGAGTCGGCGTTCCAGTCCCAGTCCCGCTCCGAGGCTGCCGCCCGGCGGTCCGAGGAGAGGATGCGGCAGTTCGTTGGCGACGCCAGTCACGAGCTGCGAACGCCGCTGACGGCGATCCGCGGGTTCGCCGAGTATTACCGCCAGCGCGGCGGGATCGCCGTTGGTGAGGCGGCGAGCACGACCTCCGGTGAGGGGACAGGGGCCCTCGCGGCCGCGAATGGAGGCCGCGGCAAAGCGGCGCACCCGCTTGCTCCGGCGGACATGGACCGGATCATGCGGCGGGTCGAGCAGGAGTCAGCGCGGATGGGCATCCTGGTCGAGGACATGCTGCTGCTGGCCAGGCTCGATCAGCAGCGTCCGCTGATGGCGAGCCCCGTTGACCTGCTCACCCTTGCTGCCGACGCGGTACACGACGCACGGGTGGTCGCGCCCGCCAGAAGCATTAACCTGACCGTCAACTCCGGCCAGGCGCTGCTGGTCATCGGCGACGAGGTCCGACTGCGGCAGGTTATCGGCAACTTGATGAGCAACGCGCTGACGCACACGCCGGACGGTACGCCAATCGACGTGCTGATCAGATCCGGCGACTTGGACGAGGCGGTGGCGGCCACCGCAGTCGCGCGGCCGGACGTTGCCGAGCCCAGCCTCGGCGACGAGCCTGCCGCGGACAACCGGCCCGCCATAGACGACGTTCCCGCGGCCGGCGACATGCACTGGGATGCCGAGCACGTTCCGCCACCGCCGGAAGCGGCAGCACCCGGCTCGCCGACCGGACGACTTCCGGCAGAACGAGCTCCGGGCGGGCCGGCCGCGGTGCTCGAGGTCACAGATCACGGTCCCGGGCTGACGAGCGAGCAGGCCGGGCACGTATTCGAGCGGTTTTACCGGGCCGATCCGGCACGCACCACCGGCGGGACCGGCCTAGGGCTCGCCATCGTCGCAGCGCTGGTCGCAGCACACGACGGCGCCGCCTGGGTCCGGTCGCGGCCGGGCGAGGGCGCGACGTTCTGCATCGCGCTGCCGCTGTCACCCGAAGCCATGCAAAGCGCGGAGAATGACTTCGACGGCGAGGCGGACGACATGACCGCGGAGACCGGCACGGTCGAGAACGACACCGGCAGTACCGGCACGGCCTGTACCGCGAGCGCGAGGGCTGAGCTAGGCGGCTAGCCGCGGTGGGTGCCTAATTACTGGTGCCCTGGGACCACCAGATCCGCACCCGCGAAGGCGCCATCCGCCACGGACGACTCCGAGCCCGCAGATCCTCAGACAGCCAGGACGGCGCGCGCTGCGCCGAGGGCTGCATCCCGGTACGAGCCGCCAAACAAGCAGACATGCACCAGCAGCGGATGCAACTGGTGCAACGGGATCCTGGATTGCCAGCCATCGGCCAGCGGCGCTGTCTCCGCGTATGTCGCCAGGATCTGATCCAGGAACGGCGCCCCGAAGAGCGCCAGCATCGCCAGGTCGCTCTCCCGGTGGCCACCGTGCGCGGCGGGATCAATGAGCCAGCCGCGCTCCGCGGACCACAGCACGTTTCCGGACCAGCAGTCACCGTGAATGCGGCTAGGCGGCTCGGGCGGGCCGGCCACGTCGGCCGACCGGGCAGCGGCGGCCTCGATCAGTCTGGTGTCGGCCGGGTCAAGCGTCCCTGCGTCGCTGGCGATGCGGGCATACGGCAGCAGCCGGTTCGCGGCGTACCAGTCCGGCCAGCTGTCGGCCTCGTCGTTCGGCAGCGGCAAGCCCGCGATCACACCGCGCCACGGGGCTCCGAAGCTCGTGGCGCCAGTAGCGTGCAGGCGGGCGAGTTCGCTGCCGAACGTTGCCGCGGCGGCAGGAGTCGGCCGCCCGGTATCGATCCAGCCTGTGACCAGGCACACCGGGTCGCTGGCGAGCACCGCTGGCACCGGAACCGCTCCGGCTTCGCCGAGCCAACGGAGGCTGTCCGCCTCGGCTGTGAAGGCGTCGTGCTCGTTCCCGGAAGGATCTTGATCTTGGATTTTGGCGAACGCCGAGCGGCCTCCGGTCAGCGTCAGCCGGTAATGCCGGACGCCGTGCCCGCCACCGAGGCTTTGTGCCGCCAGCACGCCGGAGCCGATCAGTCGCTCAAGCCGGGTGCGGGTTGCCCGGTCCACGAGGGAGCGCCTACCGCAGCGCTGCGAGCTGGCTGGCCAGGTTCCGCGCTGCTGGCTCGACCAGGTCGAATACCTGCGCGTACTCTTCCGGGCCGCCGTTGTACGGGTCAGGAACCTCGGCTTGCCCGGCCACATCCGGATCGAAGGAGCGCATCAGCCTGATGCGGCCGGCCAGTTCGCTGTCGCCATCCGCCATCCGCCGCAGGCTGGCCAGGTTGCTGCGGTCCATAGCGAGCAGCAGGTCGTAGCCGGTCAGCCAGGACGGCTGGATCTGGCGAGCCTCGTGTCCGGATCCGTCATAGCCGCGACGGGAAAGCTCGGCTCTGGCCCCCGGATCCATCGTCTCGCCCAGGTGCCAGTCGCCGGTCCCAGCGCTGTCGACCTGCACTTTCCCTGCTAGCCCGGCTGCCGCCAGTTCGTCCCGCAGGACGACCTCCGCCATCGGGGACCGGCAGATATTGCCGAGGCAGACGACGCAGATCCGGTACGGCCGGTGCGGATCGCGTGGCGCGGGCAGGGTTTTGCTGGCGGAGGAGTCTGTGACCATGGCACCCAGCATGCCCGATCGCGACACCGTGCTCGCCGCCTGCCACGATGTACCGCATGGCCCTATCTGATCAGTACCGGTCACTGTCGTTCTGGCACGACTCCGTGCCGGAAGCCCTGGCGCCTGGCGATCCGCTGCCTGGTGATCTGGAGGCGGACGTAGCGATCGTCGGGGCTGGTTTCACTGGCTTGTGGACCGCCTATTACCTGGCCCGGCGCGACCCGACGATGCGGGTCGTGGTGTGCGAGCAGGAGATCGCCGGGTACGGCGCGTCCGGCCGGAACGGCGGCTGGTGCTCGGCGCTGTTCCCGGCCTCGCTGGCGAAGCTTGCCCGGATGAGCGACCGGGACAGGGCCATCGCGATGCAGCGCGCCATGCACGCCACCGTGGATGAGGTTGGCAGCGTTGCCGCGGCGGAGGGCATCGACTGCCACTGGGCGAAGGGCGGCACGGTCATGCTGGCCCGCTCCCCCGCGCAGCTGGAGCGGGCGAAGGCCGAGATCTCCGAAGCTCGCGAGTTCGGCTTCACCGACGATGACATGCGGCTGCTCAGCGCTTCCGAGGCTGAGTCGATGGCTGGCGCCAGCGGGGTGCTCGGGGGGACCTACACGCCGCACTGCGCGGCGGTCCATCCGGCGCGGCTGGCACGCGGGTTGCTGGACGTGGTACGCCTCGCGGGAGTTCAGGTTTACGAGCAGACGCCTGTGCTGGAGCTGCTGCCCGGGCGACTGGTGACGGCATCGGGAACTGTCCGAGCGCAGCACGTAGTGCGCGCGACCGAGGGCTACACGCCAGGGCTGCCCGGCTACCGGCGGGCCGTCGCGCCGGTCTACTCGCTGATGATCGCGACCGAGCCACTGCCGGAGGCAGCATGGGAGTCGATCGGGCTGGCCGGCCGGCCCACCTTCGGTGATCTCCGGCACCTGATCATCTACGGGCAGCGGACCGCGGACGGGCGGCTCGCGTTCGGCGGCCGGGGGGCGCCTTATCACTTCGGTTCGTCCGTTCAGCCGTCTTATGACCAGGTGCCTGGTGTATTCGCTGCACTGAGGCGGACATTGTATGAGCTGTTCCCGGCGGTGCGTGATGCCGAAATAACGCATCACTGGGGTGGCCCGATCGGCGTGCCGCGCGACTGGTGCGCGTCCGTCGGCCTGGATCGCTCGACCGGGATCGGGTGGGCCGGCGGGTACGTGGGCGACGGCGTTTCCACCACGAACCTGGCCGGACGGACGCTAGCCGACTTGATCACCGGAACCGACAGCGAGATCACCCGGCTGCCGTGGGTCGGGCACCGGTCGCCGGACTGGGAGCCTGAGCCGCTGCGTTGGCTGGGCCTGAACGCAGGGCTGCAGGTGATGAGCCTGGCCGACCGGGAGGAAGCTCGCACCGGGCGGCCCTCCAAGGTAGCTGCGTTCATGGGACGGTTCCTGGGCGCGTGACCCGCGCTCAGTAGCGGGCGGTTTCGGCTCACCGGAGCCTGCCGGCTAGACGGCCGTCCCCGGCGGCTGAGCAGGTCTGATCGCGTACTGTTACGTGCAGAGATGCGGGCAAGTGATCGTCGCCAGCGAGCGGCGGATGTGATTCGCACCCGTTCGTAAGTTGCGCTACGATCGCCAGGTCTCATGCGCCGCTAGCTCAATTGGCAGAGCAGCGGACTCTTAATCCGCGGGTTCGGGGTTCAAGTCCCTGGCGGCGCACCCGTCCTGACCTGCGCCGATGCCCTCCTGGGGCGGTCGGCGCTGATCTTGTGTGGGGCCAGACTGGGGCCGACATGGGCCCCAGGATCGGTGAGACGCATCGATGCGCGCTTCTGGTCCTTGCGGCTCGCGCAACGGGGCAATGTTTCAGCCTGGCCGGGGCGGCGGCCGTCGGCGTGTTCGGTTAGCTTCCCTTCAGCGTCGGATGACAAGAATCACAAGCCCGTGGCGGGCGCGGTATGCGCAGTTGCGTGCCGTCAGGTGGGACCGACGCGGCTGCGCCGCGGTGGCGGGCGGCCGATCTGCCGACCGGGATGACTCCGTGACAGGCGTTGCGCCTGCCCGCCCCTGCGCCCTTTCTTTCGTCGTGTCTGGCGCTGCCGCCGACGCCCGATGCCGGGGATGAGGCAGCCGGCCTTGAGGACCAGAGAGGCGACCTTTTCGGCTGCCCTGTATGCGACGTCGGGCAGGACCGCGGTGTAGGTGTCGGCGGTCAGCACAATGCTGGAATGGCCGAGCATCTCCTGCATGGTGCGCAGGTCCACGCCCGCAGCCAGCGCGAGCGTGGCCGCGCCGTGCCGCAAGTCGTGCAGCCTTATGGGCGGCAGCCCGGCTTGCGCTGTCAGGTCCTTGAAGGTGCGGGTCAGCCGGTCGGGAGCCATCGGCCCGCCGTTGAGGCCCGTCACGACGTACCCGCTGTCGTGCCAGTCTGACCCGGCTGCGGCGGCCTCGGCACGCTGCTGGTCGCGGTGGGCGCAGCGCGGCGATGGTGGTGTGGTCCAGCGCGATGACCCGGACGCTGTGCGAGGTTTTCGGCGCGCAGACGATCAGACGCCCGCCGTGCTGCTGGAGCTGCTGGCTGATGGTCGCGGTCTTGCTGTCCAAGTCGACATCGCGCCAGCGCAGGCCGGCTGCCTCGCCGCGGCGCAGTCCCCGCAGGGCGATCAGGTGGTAGGCGGCATACAGCCGGTGGCCCGTGATCGCGTGGAGGAACTGGGCTGTCTGGGTGGCGGTCCACACCGCGACGGCGGGGCGGTCCCCGGTGCGTTGCCAGTGCTCGACCCGTGCCGGTGTCCAGACCACCGCGCGGGGACGGCGGGCCGCCGGCAGCTCGGCCCGGCTGGCCGGGTTATCGGCGATGAGCTCGGATCGGATCGCGGCGTTGAGCGCGGCCCGCAGCGTGGCTCGGATCCGGCTGAGCGTCGCGGCCGACACCGACGGCCCCAGCACCTGATGGTGACGGGTGATAGCGGTGAACATGGCCTGCACGTGGGCAGCCGACAGCTCTGCCAGCAGAATCCGCCCCAGGTATGGCTTGAGGTACAGCCGCACGTGCCCTGCGTAGCTGCGGATGGTGGAGGCGGCGGGCGATGTCCGCGAGGCCAGCCAGTGTTCCAGCCACTCTCCCGTCGTGATGGTGCGGCCGGGCTCGGCCCCGTCCGGGCCGCGTATGGCCGACAGCGCTGCGGCCGCGGCCCGGCGCGATGCGTAGCCACCGCGGCGGATCCGCCGGCGCCGGCCATCGGGCCCGGCGGGCAGGTCCAGCCGCAGATACCAGCTGCCGTGCCGCCCGCCAGCCGCGGGCACCGCTGGCCGAACTGGCGGCCGGTGACCGGATCAACGCAGCCGCACCGCCGGTACACCCGTCCCCGACCAGCCATCACGCCACCTCACATCGCTGTCCGTAACCCGATCTCCTTCGACCTTGAGCATCCGCTTTCACGGAGGCGTGAAACAGAGCCGAACAGTGGCCCGCCCCAGAACGGCATGCCGGGTGCGCTTGTGCACTCGCCTCGGTGGCGTCCCGGCGCGCTAGCGCGGCACCAGGCTGATAAGCGGGTCGTTGTGTTGCCGTATCCGAGCGCCCTGTAGTGGGCTACTTCCTGGCTAACCGGCAGCGGGCGGCTTGCGGGAGACTGGTCCTGCCGGTCGTGCTCTGGCACCGCTCCGGGCCCGCAGGTGCTCGAGCCTCGGCAGCAGCCGCGCCCGTCCCCGGGCTGCGCGGCTTTTCACGGTTCCCTCCGAGACGCCGAGAACGTGGGCGGCCTCGGCGACTGGGTAGCCGAGCATGTCGACGAGGACGAGCGCGGCATGCTGCTCGGGGACCAACTGCTGCAGCGCGGCCCGCACGTCGATAGCGGTGTCGCTGCTGTCTGATGGGTCCGCGAGCGACTGGCCGCCGGTGGCCAGTGCGTCCAGCGTGTCCTCGTCCTGGCAGGCTGTGGCCGGGCGCGCTGCCCGGCGGCGCATGCGGTCCAGCGCGGCATTAACAACAATCCTGTGCAACCACGTCGCGACGGCAGACTCGCCGCGGAAGCCGTCGGCCTTCCGAAACGCTGCGATCATCGCATCCTGCAGAGCGTCGGCTGCCTCCTCCGGGTCACCGAGTGTACGGACGGCAACGGCCCAGAGCCGGTCCCGGTGCCGCCTGAACAGTTCGCCGAATGCATCGCGATCGCCTGCGGCGTGCCTGCTGAGCAGCTCGGCGTCTGACGGAGCCTCCGCATCGGCTGGAGCGTTCGGCTGGGTGGCGCTGTCCGGGCGGGAATTTGCGTCCGGGTTCGCGGCGGTACGGATCCGTCGCTTTTCCTGCTCGCCCGGCCCGCCGGGCTGCGACAGCCGGGCGCGCTGCGCACGGCCATCGATGGTGCGTTGCTGATCACCTTGTGCCTGGCGGACCCGAGTGCACCGGGCGCACCTTGCCTGTTGTGCCCCGATTCTGGCGGCCTTCCGAAACTCGTCCGGGCTCGCGTCCCGGGCCATGACTCCTCACCCCGCTGCTGATCGCTACTCTTACTTTCTAACTAGTTGGTTGACTCCAACGTATACTGCGGTC
>DATMMA010000403.1:0-4454 GCA_035570295.1 Streptosporangiaceae bacterium | reverse complement strand
CAACGGGTTCGTGATTATCAACTTGATCGGCCGCTACCTCAACCGGTGGGTGCTGCTAGTGGTAATGGTCGCGGGCATGTGCACCGTGGCCTACGCCATTCACCGGCTCATCGAAGCGAGGCTCGCTGGCCGGCTCAAGCGGGCACTGACCCGGCTCGTCGGCGTCATCCAACCGGGACCGCGGCCGCCGGCCGGGCCCGGTGGTCCGGTATCCGGCGGCCGCCGTGCTAGCGGTTCTTACGAAGGAACTCAGTCAGCCGGCCTAGCGGCCAGGTAGTGATGACGTCCTCGGCGGTGAGCCAGCCGCGCTGCGCGGTCGCGACGCCGTACTGCAGGTAACCGAGGTCGCGAACGGAGTGCGCATCGGTGTCGACTGCGAACTTTACGCCCCCGTCACGCGCCGCCTTGATGTGGGCAGAGGGAAGGTCGAGACGGGCCGGGTGGGAGTTGACCTCCAGTGCTGTGCCAGTCCGTGCGCAGGCCCGGAAGAGTTCGGGCAAGTCCACGTCGACCGGCGGCCGGCGGCCGATCTTGCGAGTCAGCGGATGGCCGATGACGTTGACGTGCGGATTCTCGCACGCGACGATGAACCGCCTGGTCATCTCCTTGCGTGGCAAGTCGAAATGCGAATGCACGGATGCGACACAGACATCGAAGCCGGCCAGGAAATCGGCTGGCCAGTCGACACTGCCGTCGGGCGCGATGTTCAGCTCGGTGCCGTGCAGCAACATCATGCTGGTGCTAGCTCTCGTTCCGGAGCCGCCGGCTGCAGCTGTTTCACTACCGGCCAGCCGGGCGCCGAGCGCACGGACCTGGTCGCGCTGGGCAAGCATCTTCTCGTCGGTCATCCGCTGCATGACGAGGTTCGGCGCGTGGTCGGTGATGGCGTAGTACTCGTAGCCGCGCGCTTCCGCCGCCGAGACCATCTCTTCCAGGGTGGCGATGCCATCGGTCAGGTTGGTATGGGTATGCAGGTCACCCCTGATGTCCGACTCGGCGACCAGGTGCGGCAGCTCGCCGCGGGCGGCCGCGGCAACCTCGCCGGTGTCCTCGCGCAGCACCGGGGGGATCCAGGCCAGGCCGAGCCGCTCGTAGACCTCTTCCTCGGTGCGCGAGACGATCAGCTCGCCGGACTCTGCGTCGAATAGCCCGTACTCGGACAGCTTCAGCTTCTTGCGTACCGCCAGCTCCCGGATCCGCACGTTGTGGTGCTGTGAGCCAGTGAAGTACTGCAGCGCCGCGCCCCAGGAGTCGAGCTGCACCACCCGCAGGTCGACCTGCAGCCCGGCGCCGGTCCGGATCGAGGTCTTGGTCGGACCGGAGGCGATGACTTCGGCGGATTCGGGCATCGCCGTCAGCGCCGTCATGAGTGGCGCGGAGTCCACGGCAGCCGCGAGCACGTCGACGTCACCGACGGACTCGGCGGCGCGCCGCAGCGACCCGGCAGCTGCGATCCGCAGGCAGCCCGGCGCGACGCCGACCGCGTCAATCACGGCGGCGGCGGTTTCCGCGGCGACATTCAGCAGGACGCGGCTGCCAGCACTCTCAAGCAGGTCGATGCCGCGCAGCAACTTGTCCGCGCTCTTGGCGCCGAAGCCCTTGAGGCCGTTGAGCCGACCCTCAGCGATCGCTTCCTTCAGTTGGTCTGGCGTACTTATGTTCAGCTCGCGGTAAAGCTGCAGAGCGCGTCGCGGGCCGAGTGCCGGGATCTGCGTCAGCTGCCGGACACCGTCAGGGATGTCCGCGCGGAGCTCTTCAAGCTCGGAGAAACTGCCGGTAGCGATGATCTCGGCCACCTTTGCTGCGATGGACTTGCCGACGCCCGGTATCCGCAACACTTCCGCGGCTGACAGCTCAGACACGTCCTGCGGATGCGCCGCGATCGCACGGGCGGCCTTGCCGTAGACGCGGGCACGGAACTGATCGCCGCCGGTCATGACCATCAGGTCGGCATATTCGTCCAGGAGCGCCGCAGCGGTGTCGTTGGCCTTGGGCATGGCAGCATTGTGCCCGCTGATACGGCCGTCGGCTGGTCGGTCACTCCAGCCGAGTGAGAGGGCAGACAGGGAGCAGGAGGTCGCAACTGGGCTTACCGAATCTGTCGAGATATCGAGTAACCAAAGATGTATCTCCTGAGCGCGCCCTATGCGCAATGGCAACTTTGCCGGAATTCTGTCAGCACGGAAGCTGCCTCCCGTCCTCGTTTTCAACGACCGCTAGCGGGGAGTGATCCTGGCAGCGATATAAGGGGAGGCTTCCATGACCCTGCAAAAGATGGCAGCATGCGCCGGGATCGCCGTCGGCCTGGCCGCGGCAAGCTCAGGCATCGCCGCGACTGCGGGGGCCGCGGCGGCTGGTGCCAGCGTCAGTGCCGCTAACGCGGGCCCGGCCGCGAGTCGCACCGCCCAGCCGGTATCCAGGCAGGATCGCATGTTCATGGACGAGGCGTCGCAAATCAACCTGACCGAGATCTCACTCGGCGGGTACATGCAGGCACATGCCACCGCCACGGCAGCGAAGAACCTCGGCGGCCGCTATGTCCGTGACCACACAGCAGCGCAAGCCAACCTCCGGGCACTAGCCAGGCGCCTGCATGTGACTGTGCCGACGACACCTAGCGCGCAGTTTAAATCCATGTTGGCTGGGGTGGAGGGCCAGAAGGGCAGGAACCTGGACGTCGCCTTCGCCAAGGCTTCCGTCAGTGGCCACCAGACAGCCATCGCCATATTCAGGAAAGAAGAGGCCGCAGGGAGCAATTCCTCAGTGAAGGCGTATGCCTCTCATTACTTGCCTATGTTGCAGATGCACCTGAGACTGGCTAAGCAGGCCGAGTCGGCGCTGCATGTCACGGCTACCAGTAACGCCGGTGTTTGACAGCGAGGCCGCCGCAGCCGGGCGGAACGACCAGCACATCGGCTTGCTGGTCGCTGATGCGCGAGCGAACTCACGCAAGCTAGACGACCCAGCGCAAAGGCGGTGTTAGCTGCCTCTGCGTATAACGAGCCGCAGCGGGGTCCGGTCATCGCATAGCCGGCCGGCAGCATCGTGACGCGAACCCCGGAGGCTCGTTACTCGCGAGTGATGGTGATGAGCGTAATAAGCAGAGGCATGCGGAACGCGTTCCGCTGTGCCAGCCGAGCCGTCAAGATCCCCGTAACTGCGGGGCTCATCATAGGCTTGAGCCTCGTCATTCCGACACCGCTTCGCGCGACGCTGGCGGTCGGGACGTCGGATTCTGCGCGCACCGGATCGCACAGCGCGTCGCGGCCGGCGCAGGGGCCCGGCCCGATCGGGTCAACCCGGCCGAACTGGCTCGTCAAGTCGAACGACCTGACCGTGCTCCGGCAGGAGGCGGCCGAGGACGGCGTCGTCATGCCGCAGTTCACTTGGGTTGGCTGCGGGGGCCAGTCCGATCCAGAAGCCTGCCTGACTGGTCAGCAGCCGATCTACACGAATTACTGGAGACTCCGTCCCGCTGCCGAAGCGGGCGTGGCAGGCACAGCAGTATTCGATATCGAGCCCTGGACGCGCACCCCGCCCGCCCAGCGCGCCGACCCGAGCTATTACATCTGCAAGGCAGCCCGGCTTCAGCGGACCGACCCTGAGCTCAAGGTCATCATCACCCCGTACATCCGGCCAGCGTGGGCCATGCTCCGCGAGGACGTGACTGCCGCGCACTGCGGTGCGTACGCGGTCGACATCCAGAGCCAGTTCACCAACGACAACCCCGGCGCGTTCAACGCGTTCATCCACCGCGGCGTCAGGGAAATCCGCGCCGTTAACAAGAACATCCTCATTCTGGCCGGCCTGGCGACCAACAGCCCGGTCGTTCAAACCCCGCAGCATCTGGTCAGCGACTACCACGCAGCGCTAGCCGATGGCGTTCAGGGCTTCTGGCTGAACGCGAACAACTGGGCAGGCAGGAACCAGTGCACCTCGGCACAAGGCGGACCCGGCTGTCCGGAAGTCGGGCTCAAGTTCCTGCAGGACATCGGCCTCATCGCGACGCAGCGCTGGCTGCAGCCGACTGAAAACGCGTCGTATTCCAGCGGGATCCGGCTCGTGCAGCCAGTTGACGCGGCAGAACTGCGGCCGAGCGCAGAAGTTTACGAGCAGACACTGCAGAGGGCGGGGCTCACCGAGCCGCAGATGGAGATACTCGCCCAGCGGACGCGATTAGGAGGTGCTACGGCCCGATCGGCGCGGCGGCGACGGTGAGGACGCCTGGCCCCGAGCGGTCCGCGTCACCAATCCCGCCGGCTCGTTCCATCTCGTCGCCCGGGCTAGCCGGACCGGCCTCTACCATGGCTGTCGATGAACGCGTACCAGACGATGCGCGCCACCGACGCCGACGAAGGCTCGCTGATGGCTCGTGCTACCAGTGGTGGCAGTGCGTTGGTGCTGGGCAGCGCGTTCTGGGGCTGGGCCGGACCGGTCCTCATCATGATTTTCGG
>DATMMA010000402.1:0-17536 GCA_035570295.1 Streptosporangiaceae bacterium | reverse complement strand
CGATGTGCGGAGCCACCGCCGCCAGGGCTGACTCGTCGCACTCCACGACATGCACGCAGCGCAGGAAGGACAGTACCGACAAGCCGCCGCAGTACCGCGCCGTCCCGCCGGTCGGGAGCACATGGTTGGACCCGGCCAGGTAGTCGCCGAGCGATACAGGCGCCCACGCGCCGACGAAGATCGCGCCCGCGTTGCGAACCCGCCGGGCCAGAATGGCGGCGTCCCTGGCCTGGATCTCCAGGTGCTCAGGCGCCCAGGCATCACAGACGGCCAGCGCGGCGTCCGCGTCGTCGACGATCACGCAGGCGGACTGGCCGGCTAGCGCAGCCCGGACCCGCTCGGCGTGCTTGGCCTGGGACGCCGCCTTAGCCAGCTCGATGTCAACCCGGTCGGCCAGTGCGGCACTGGTGCTGATCAGCAGGCAGGCCGCCAGCGGGTCGTGCTCGGCCTGCGCGACCAGATCGGCGGCGATGAAGCTTGCGTCCGCGCCGTCATCGGCGATGATCGCGATCTCGGTGGGCCCGGCCTCGGCGTCGATGGCCACCCGTTCGCGCAGCAGCCGCTTCGCCGCGGCGACGTAGACGTTGCCAGGACCAGTAATGACGTCGACCGGCGCGCAGTCGGACGTCCCGTAGCCGAGCATCGCGATCGCCTGCGCACCGCCGGCTGCATGCACTTCGGTGATGCCGAGCAGAGCGCAGGCCGCCAGGATGGCCGGGTGCGGCATACCGCCATGCTCGGCCTGCGGCGGCGACGCCACGGCGATCTCACTCACCCCGGCAACCTGGGCCGGGATGACGTTCATCAGCACCGATGAGGGGTAAGCGACCAGGCCGCCGGGCACGTAAACGCCGGCCCGGCGGACCGGCAGGTACCGCTCGGTGACGGTGGAGCCGGCAGCAACAGCCGTCCAGGTCTCGGCCGGGCGCTGAGCCTGATGGACGAGCCTGGCGCGCCTGGCAGCCTCGGTGAGCGCCGCGCGAACGGCCGGGTCGAGGTCCGCGAGCGCGGCGGCTAGTGCCTCCTGCGGCACGACAGTGCTGGCCAGGTCGACGCCGTCGAACCGGGCCGAGTACTCCCGGACGGCTGCCGCGCCACGCTTGCGTACGTCATCGCACAATGGCCGCACCTGATCGATAGCTGCGCCGACGTCCAGCGCGGCGCGCGGCAGCAGCGCCGCCAGGTCACCCGCAGGCATCCGGCCTGGCACCTGGCCACGCAGGTCAACTCGCCCGAGCACTGCGTTACCCGGCACTGGGGGTCTACTCGACACTGGGGGTTTACTCGACAATCTTGCTGATCGGGATCTCCAGGATGTCGCGGGCGCCAGCGGCCCGGAGCGCCGGGATCAGCCGGTTCACGCCGCGCTTGGGCACGACCGCCTCGACCGCGTGCATGTCGCCGCGGGCCAGGGAGGTTACGGTCGGCGAAGACATGGCCGGCAGGATCGCCGACACGGCACCGAGCTCGGACGCGCTCACGTTCAGCTTGAGCAGGACGTTCCCGCGCGCGCTGATGGCTCCGCGAAGCAGCAGAGCGACATCCTCCATCGCTTCCCGCTTGGCCGGATCCGCGTACGCCCCCGGGTTCGCGATCAACTCGGTGTAGCTGGTCAGCAGTGTGTCCAGGATGCGCAGGCCGTTGCGGGCCAGCGAGGCTCCGGTCTCGGTCAGGTCGACGATGGCGTCGACAATGTCGGGCACCTTGGCCTCGGTGGCTCCGTAGGAGGGGATGACCACTGCCTTGACCCCGCGTGCTTCCAGGTACCGGCGGGTCAGCGCGGGGAACTCGGTAGAGATGCGGACGCCTTCAGGCAGGTCGGCTGCCGACTGCCAGGACGCCGATGCCGGCACCGCGAGTACGACCCGGACGGGCTCCGAGGTGACCTTGGAGTACTGGAGTTCGCCGAGCGACGCGACATCGGCGCCGGTCTCGGCAATCCAGTCCCGGCCGGTGAGACCGAAATCGAACAGCCCTTCCGCCACGTAGGACGGGATCTCCTGCGGGCGGAGGAAGCGCACCCGCTCGATCCGCGGATCGTCGATGCTCGCATGGTAGTCACGATCCGACGACCGGCGCACCGTCAGGTCGGCAGCATCGAACAGATCCAGGGTGGCGCGCTCAAGCGAGCCCTTCGGTAGTACCAGCGATAGCAACTATGGCAGCCCTTCAAGCGCAGATCCCCCTGCCTTGCCCTGCGCAAGACTACCGTGGACCCGGTGACGTGCAGATCAGCCGGGCCGCAGCCGGCCGTCAGGCAGCCGCCTGCGGATCTCGGCCTGCGGCTGGAGCTGAACCTCGCTGAGCATGCCTGCCACCTGCATCGGCAGACTCCGGGCATGACTGTGGACCCGGCACCGGACCTGCTGATCGCCGACAGCGGGCTGGATGACGACACCTTCAACTTTGTCGGCGCTGCACGGTTCACTGCGGCTACCGCACCTGCCCGGCTGGCGGAGACCGTGGCGGAACTGTCCGCGATCGGGCGCCAGTTCGCCTGGCGGGTCGGCCCGGCCTCGACCCCTGGCGACCTGGCAGCGCGGCTGACCACAGCCGGGCTGCCGCCGGCTAATGCGGAGCCGATCATGTGGCGCTACCTGGCTGACCTGCCCCCGACTTCCGCTAGCCCAGTCCCCGTGGCAGCCAGCCCGGGACTCGAGATCAGGCTGGTGGCCGAGCCTGGCGAGTTGCGCGACTGGTCCTGGGTACTCGCCGCCAACTGGGACCCGCCTGCGCCGACCGTAGTCGAGTTTTTCGCGCGCGCCGCCGAGTATGCGCTGTCGCCGGCCAGCCAGGCCCGCTACCTGACCGGCTATTACGATGGCCGGCCGGTGTGCACGGCTGAGGTGTTCTGCCACGGGGGCGTCGCCGGCCTGTACAACATCTCGACCCTGGCGAGTCACCAGCGGCGCGGCTTCGGCACCGCGATCACGCTGGCCTGCCTGCAGGCCGCGCGCGAGATGGGCGCGGACATCGCAGTGCTGACGGCATCGGATCAGGGTGAGCCGATTTACCGTCGGCTCGGCTTCCAGCCGTTCGGAATGGTGACCGAGCACGTGCTCTAGCGGGTCGGCCGCCTGCGCCCGGGCACACTTCATGGGTTCGTCGACCACAAACTAGGACAAACCATCCACTTGATTGGCTCAAACCCATGAACTGTCGACGCAAAGCCATGAAGAGATGCCCCCTGACGGCAGTTACCTCCACGTCTTCGTCGGCGAGGACGAGATCGCGGCCTGCGTCGCCGAAGACCCCCGCGCGTTCGAGCCGTTGCGCTGGGGCCAGCGGGTACGCGGGCTGCGGATCCTGCTTGCCACCGCGGCCGACGACCGCGTCGCGGAACTGCTGGCCGAGTCGTGGCGGCGCAAGGCAAGCAAACGGCTGGTCGCGGAGTTCGACGCCGCGACAGCAAGTTCAGGAACCTAGCCTGGGTGCGGCATCTGGACCAGGACGTCGAGACCGCCGTTAGCCGGATTGGTCATGGTCAGCGTCGCCCCGTGCGCGTTGCCGACCGACCTGACGATCGACAGGCCGAGTCCGAAGCCGCCGCCCTGACCGGTGCGGCCGGCTAGCCGGCGGAACGGCTCGGCGAGGGTGCCGACTGCCGAATCGGGGATGACTTCGCCGCTGTTGACGAGGCGAAGGTACGCGGCACCATCGTCGGTGCCGGTCCGGATCCGGATCCAGCCGTCCGCGACGTTGTGCCGGACTGCGTTGTCGACCAGGTTCCACACCAGCCGCCCGAACAGGTGCGCGTCGCCGCTGATCCGGGCCGGCTCCAGGGCAGCTTCCAGGTGCAGGCCACTCCGCCGGATGCCCTCGTCTGCCTGCTCCAGCGCGTCGTCGGCAAGCGCCGCCAGGTCGAGTTCTTCCACTTGCGGCAGGCGCTGCTCGCTGATCGTTAGCGTCAGCAGTGCATCGATCATCTGCTGAGCCTGCTCGGTCGAGCGGCGCACGCGGACCGCCATGTCCTCAAGCTGGTTCTGTGTCCGTCCCGGCTTCGCGAGCGTGACATCGATGGCCGTCCGCATGGCGGTCAGCGGAGTCCGCAGCTCGTGCGAGGCATTGGCGACGAACTGCCGTTGCGTCGCGAAGGCACGATCCAGCCGGTCCAGCATCTCGTCGAAGGTGTCCGCCATTTCACGCAACTCGTCGCGGGGCCCGGAGAGCCCGAGCCGCTCACCCAGATGCTCCTGCGAGGCCCGCCTGGCTGTTTCGGTGATCGAGCGGACTGGCTGCAGCACGCGGCGGGAGACCAGCCAGCCGATGCCGCCCGATGCCAGCGTCGTGATGCCAAGCCCGATGAGCGAGTACGTGAGCAGGCTGCTGAGGGCGCGGCTGCGCTGATCGGACGAGCCCGTCCCGACTCCGACGGAATACGCCTTCTGCACGCAGCCTTCCATCGCGCTCTTGTCTTTCTGGTTGGCAGCACATTTCAGCTGCGCGTTGAGCTGCTGCTGTTTAGTCAGGCCGTGGTGGCCACCTGTGTTGGGGAGGCTCGCGTCGACCAGGCCGTAGGTAAGGCCGAGCAGGACGGAGCCCGCCAGCAGGAACAGCGCGGCGAATGTCAGCGTGAGCCGCGGGCCGATACGCTGCGGCATGTACCGGCGGGCCGACAGGGTCAGGCGATTCAGCCTGGCCGGTTTGATCACGCTGCTCAGGCCAGTCACGGCAGCCGGTACCCGCTGCCGATAATTGTCTCGATGGGGTCCGGCTCGCCGAGTTTGCCGCGCAGCCTGCCCACTGTGACGGTGACGGTCCGGGTGAACGGGTCAGCGTTCTCGTCCCAGACTCGCTCCAGCAGGTCCTCGGCGCTGACGACGGCTCCGTCGGCGACCAGCAGTTCCTCAAGCACCGCGAGCTCCTTCCGGCTGAGCGGGACTGGGTGGCCGGCTCGGCTCACCCGGCGCCTGGCGCGGTCGAGAACCAGGTCGCCGCGGACCAGCACGGGCGGCGCGGCAGGCTCACGCCGGGCGAGCGTCCGCACCCTGGCGACAAGCTCCGCGAATGCGAATGGCTTGATCAGGTAGTCGTCCGCGCCGAGCATCAGCCCGTCGACCCGGTCCTCGACCGTCC
Organism: Streptosporangiaceae bacterium; assembly: GCA_035570295.1. Classification (GTDB taxonomy): domain Bacteria; phylum Actinomycetota; class Actinomycetes; order Streptosporangiales; family Streptosporangiaceae; genus JAJYUU01. Next base: position 12,460 of record DATMMA010000402.1, on the reverse strand, counting down.
CGGCAGCGGTAAGCATGAGGACGCGGGCACGTGCACCGGCGCTGACAAGAGTGGCACAGACGGCATCCCCGTGGATCCGCGGCAGGTCCCGGTCAAGAACGACGACGTCGTAACGGGTCATCATCGCCTTCTCGATGGCTGCTGATCCGTCATAGGCCACGTCCGCGCCGATGCCCTGATCGCGCAGGCCGTCGGCGATGTCGTTCGCCAGCTCGACGTGATCTTCCACCACCAGCACCCGCATGCAGTCATCCTGCCCTCGCCCGGGTCACAGCACGATCACAGCCCACCGCTTCGCGGCATTGCAGGGGCGGATCTGACATGCCCGGACAGTGGCCGGACGGCCAGCGCAGCGGCTTGCCGGATGCCCTGCCTGTGACGCCCGTGTGATCGCCGACCCGATACGACTGGGTTCGCTCGGCAACAGCCTGGCATACGAGGAGGTCACAATGACACGAAAGCGCGGGCGAGCGGGCTGGGCGGGTAGGGCCGCACTCCTGGCTGGCCTGGCCGCTGTGATGGCGGCGTGTTCGAGCGGAGGGAGTTCCGGCCCGGGCAGCGCGCCAGTGGCGAGCCTGGCCGCAGGCGGCGAGACCGGGCATACATCCGCCGGGCCGCCCACGGTGGCCCAGTCGGACCTGGACATGGTCCACTTCGCGCGGTGCATGCGTAGCCACGGCGTCGCTATGTCAGACCCGTTCCACCGGCCTGGTCACACCGGTCTCAGCATCAACATGCCGACGCAGGATGCCGCGACGAGGCCGGCTTACACGGCTTGCAACCATTTCATGCAGCCCATAATCCAGGCCAAGGGGGCGGGCGCTGCCGCCCAGCTATCGCCGACGCGGCTCGCTGCCCTGACCAGGTATGCGGAGTGCATGCGCGGTCACGACATCAACATGCTGGATCCCACCACGTCTGGCGGGCTCAACCTTGGCAGCGTGCCTGGCATTACCAGCGACTTCGGCCGGTACTCGCCGCAGTTCCGCGCTGCGGACACCGCATGCCGGCACCTCCTGCCCGCCGGCGTGCATGACGACGGGACCGGGCCGTGATGGGCAAACGACCGGCCCTGGTGGCCGGGCTCGCCGGGGCCGCCGCGGTCGGCGCGGCCGCCACCGTCACGCTGACGGGCAGTCAGGCCAGCACGGCCGCGCCGCAGCCACCGCGGGTCACGACAGCCGCGGTCAGCCGCAGCACGCTGACTCAGTCCGCGCTGACCGAGGGGACGCTCGGTTACCAGGCCAGCGCCCCGGTCATCAACGCGATGACCGGGACCTACACCTGGCTCCCGGCACCGGGGAAGACCATCAATCCCGGCCATGTCCTCTACCGCGTTGACGATCAACCAGTCTTCCTGATGGCTGGCCGGCTGCCAGCCTGGCGGTCCTTCCAGCTCGGCATGACCAGCGGTCCGGACGTCAGGCAGCTAACGGCGGCGCTGATTGACGATCACTTCGCCATCGGCCTGCTGACGGCGCCGAGCGACGAGTTCACCTCGGCGACGGCGATAGCTATCCAGCGATGGCAGGCCTCGCGCGGGCTAACGCAGACTGGTCAGATCCCGTTCGGGCAGATCGTCTTCCTGCCGCGGCCAATCCTCGTCGGCGCCTGGCAGGTCGTGGCTGGCGAGGGCGCCCAGCCGGGCCAGGAACCCTACTTGGTCACGACGGACCGCCGGGTGGTCATAGTGCCGGTAACTCCCAACATGCCGGTTGTGCATGCCGGCGAGTCCGTCCGCATCATCCTGCCGTCGCAGGCCGCGACGCCTGGCCGGGTCACGAGCATCGGGCCACCGCCAGCGACAGCCAGCTCCGGTCCGGGTAGTGGCGGCAGCGGTGGAAATGCCAGCGGCGGAGGTGGCAGTAACGGGGCGCAGGGCGCCACCTCGGTCCTGTTCGTTGCGCCGGTGCGCCCGGCCGCAACCGGCACCGGCGATAGCGTGCCAGTCCAGGTATCGCTCGCGGTCCAGGTAGCACACGACGTCCTGTCGGCGCCCGTCAGCGCGCTGCTGGCGCTGGCCGGTGGCGGCTACGGAGTGGAGATCCTGCTGCCGTCCGGGGCGCATCGCCTGGTGGGCGTGCACACCGGCATATATGCGGGCGGCCTCGTTCAGATCAACGGCTCAGGCCTGACCGCTGGCACCAAGGTGGTGGTGTCACAGTGACGGCGCTGGCGATGGCTGAGGTCACCAAGATCCATTCTGGTTCACCGCCGGTCACAGCGGTGCGGTCGCTCACCCTCAGCGTCGCGGCCGGCGATTTCGTCGCGGTAATCGGGCCGTCCGGCTCAGGGAAGTCGACGCTACTCGCGCTGGCGGGCACGCTGGAGCGGCCCACGACTGGCTCGATCCGGGTGGCGGATCAGGCTGTCGACGGGCTGGCGGATCGAGAAGTGTCCGGCATCCGGGCTGCCAGCATCGGTTTCGTCTTCCAGCATTTCTTCCTCCTGCCCGGCCTCTCGGCACTGGACAACGTCGCCACCGGCCTGCTGTATCGAGGCATCGCCGGTAGTAAACGGCGCGCGGCTGCCGCGGCGGCGCTCGATCAGGTCGGGCTCAGTCACAGGGCCACGCACCGCCCAGCCGAGCTGTCCGGCGGCGAGCGGCAGCGGGTTGCCATTGCCAGGGCAATCGTGGGCCAGCCTGCGATCCTGCTGGCCGACGAGCCGACTGGCAGCCTGGACACCGCGGCGGGGGCCGGCGTGCTGGCGATCCTGGCGAGTCTGAACCAGCGCGGCGTCACCATGCTGGTCGTGACCCACAACCCGGAGATCGCCGCGGCGGCGCGCCGGACAATCCGGCTTCGCGATGGCGTAATCGAATACGACAGCGAGGCGTCATGAGTGGCCGCGCGGCGGCCGTCCCGCCCAGAGCCGCCAGCCGGATGCGACCGGCCGACCTGTGGCCGGTCGCTCTTGCCGGAATTGTCATCCGGCCGGCCCGCAGCGTCCTTTCCGCTCTCGGAATCGCCCTAGGCATCGCCACCATGGTTGCGGTGCTCGGCATCTCTGCATCCAGCCGGGCTCAGCTCGTGGCCGAGATCGACGCGCTGGGCACAAACTTGCTGACCGTGACGCCGGGGCAGACGTTCAGCAACCCGAACGCCGCACTGCCGGTGACAGCGCCGGGAATGATCGCCAGGATCGGACCGGTGATCGACGACGCAGCGATCGGTGATGTCCCTGTCAATATCTACCGGAGCGACCGGATTCCGGCCACTAACACCAACGCCATCACCGTCTACTGGGCGCAGCCCGGCCTGCTGCACACTCTTCAGGGCCAGATGGCGAAAGGGGCCTTCCTGACGACTGCCACAGCCCGGTACCCCTCCGTTGTGCTCGGCCAGTATGCCGCGCAGGCGCTCGGCATCGACCGGGCCGACGGCTCCGTGCTGGTGTGGATCGGGGATCACTGGTTCGCGGTGACCGGGATCCTGGATCCGCTCAAGCTGGCGCCAGAACTCGATACTGCCGCGCTTGTAGGTCAGCCCGTCGCCCGGCAGTTGTTGCACGCGGGCGTCAGCCCGGTTCAGGTGTACGTCCGAACCAACCCCGCGAGCGTCCCGGCAGTAGAGTCGGTGCTCGCGGCGACGACGGATCCGAGCGCTCCGCAAGACGTCACGGTTAGCGATCCGGCCGACGCGCTCACCGCGCGGGCCGATGCGACGACAGCCTTCCAGGGCCTGTTTCTCGCGCTCGGCGCCGTGGCACTTCTCGTCGGCGGGATCGGCATCGGAAATGTGATGGTGATCGCGGTGCTCGAGCGCCGCAACGAGATCGGCCTGCGACGCGCGCTCGGCGCGAATCGGCGCCACATCTGCCTCCAGTTCGCGGCCGAGGCTGTCCTGCTGGCGGGCGTGGGCGGTGTAGCCGGTGCTTCGCTCGGGTCGATCGCGACGGCTGCATTCGCCGCGACCAGGCACTGGCACGCGGTCGTCTCGCTGCCAAGCCTCGGCGCGGCAGTAGGCCTCGCTCTCGCGGTCGGCGCGCTGGCCGGGGTCTATCCGGCCATCCGCGCGGCCCAGCTACCGCCCGCGGAGGCGCTACGACTGGCCTAGGGGCCCGCCGCTGTACTGACTAAACGGCGAGGTCAGGCGCTGCAGCGGCCGGGCTCGGGAGCGAAGCCGGGCGGCGGCGCAGCAGGACTGCCGCAAGCGCCGCGGCCACGGCGGCTCCCGCCGTCGCGTACCAGCTATGCCTGAAGGCAGTCAGCTCGGCCGCCGCGCCGTGCGGGCTGCCGAGCACGGCCACCAGCATGGCGACGCCGACCGCGAAGCCGACCTGCCGCAGCATGTTCACTACGCCCGAGCCGGTGGCGAACGAGGGCGGCGGCAACGACGAGGCTGCCGTGGACATCAAGGACGGCAAGGTGAGCCCCACGCCGATACCGGTGACGATCATGCCGGGCAGCACCTCAAGGTAGTCCGGGCGGAGCTGAACGGCTACTGACCACCATGCAGTGCCCGCCGCGAACAGCGTCGCGCCTGCTCCGATCACTGCGGCGGGACCATACCGGGCCAGCAGCCGGCCGGTTACGACGAACGAGAACAGCGGCACCATGAGCGGTCCCGGCGCGAGGCCGAGACCGGTCTTGAGCGCGGACCATCCCCAGGCGTCCTGCATCCACAGGACAATGGACAGCAGCATCGCGCCGAACGAGACGGAGAACAACAGCATCGCCAGCGATGCGCCGGAGAAGGTACGGACCTGGAACAACTCGGGCTCGATCAGCGGGTTGTGATGCCGCGCGCAGCGAAGCGCGAACAGCCCGAGCGCGACCACTGACGCGGCCAGCACGCCGACGGTGGCTGCCGAGTCCCAGCCCCAGGCGCCGCCGCGTACCAGTCCGAGAGTCAGGGCGCCCACCCCGGCCGTGACCAGAAGGGCGGACAACTCGTCGGGGCGGGGGCCGGGGTGCCCTGGCACATCCGGGAGCTTGCGCCAGCCAATGACGAGCGCGGCCAGGCCGATCGGAACGTTCACCAGGAACACCCAGCGCCAGTTGGCGGCGACCAGCAGCCCGCCGATTACCGGCCCGAGCGCCGCGGCCATGCCGCCGGTGGCAGTCCAGGCGCGAACTGCGGCGCCGCGGCGCTCGGACGAATAGCTGGCCAGTACCAGCCCAAGCGAGGTCGGCGTCAGCAGAGCCGCGCCGGCGGCCTGGATCAGCCGGAAGGCGATCAGCATCGGCACGCTGGCTGCTGCGCCGCAGGCCGCCGACGCGACGGTGAAGATGGCGACGCCGAGCAGGAAGCCCGTCTTGCGGTTGCGCTGGTCGGCTAGCCGGCCCGCCAGTACCAGCAGCGCCGCGTAGATGATCGCGTAGCCGTTCAGCACCCAGGACAGCGTGCCCAGGCTCGGTTCATGCAGATCGACCGCGATCCGCGGCAGCGCCACGTTGACGATGAACAGGTCCAGGCTGGCCATGACCACGCCGGCGCACACGATCACGAGGGTCCGAGTTGGCTGGCTTAGCAATCGCATAGCCAGACGGTATCGTCCTGGCTTAGAGTTTTACAAGTCAGCTACAGTCAGTCTCATGGATACCTCACCGCGAGCCGCGCATACAGTCCGGCTCTCCGGACCGCTGTCGCCGCGCGCCGGGTGGCAGGCCACCGGGTGCTCGATGGCACGGGCGCTAGAGGTGGTCAGCAGCCGGTCGGCGCTGCTGGTCCTGCGTGAGGCGTTCTACGGGACAACGAGATTCGATGACTTCGCGCAGCGCACCGGCATCAGCGACCCTGTGACGGCGGCCCGGCTCGCCGAACTCGTCGAGGAAGGCTTGCTGGCTAAGGAGCCGTATCGCGAGCCCGGCCAGCGCTCCCGGCTGGCGTACCGGCTGACTGACAAGGGCGCCGAGCTCTTTCCGGTGCTGGTCGCGCTGATGGAGTGGGGCGACCGGTGGCTGGCGCCGGACGGAGCCCCGGTGGTACTGACACACCGGGACTGTGGTGAGCCCGTGCACATCGAGCTCCGGTGCGCGGCCGGCCACCAGGCGAGCCTGGAGGAGCTGGATCTGGAGGCCGGGCCCGGCCGGCAGGCGGCTAGCGCCTAGCGCCTGCCCGTTTGCATTGACCTGTCGCGCCGTCGCCGGCGACTAACCCCGGCCTGCCGGGTACATATTGCGACGTCATGGGCGCGCACCAGCAAGCCGGCAACGGCCCGGCAGCCAAAGCCAGCCGCTTCATCAAGTCCGTGGACCGGGCGCAGCGCGAGCGGCCCTGGATAGCTGTCGCGGTCGCGACGGTGAAGAAATTCAGCGACGATCGGGCCGGCAACCTTGCCGCCCTGGTCGCCTACTATGCATTCGCCTCGATTTTCCCGTTGCTGCTGGTCGGCATCACGGTACTCGGCATCATCGCGAGCAAGAACCCGAAGGTGGGCAACCACCTGCTGCATGCGCTGCATCAATACCCGGTCATCGGTACCGAGCTGAGCGGCGCCATGAAGCACGGGCTCGACGGGACTGGCCTCGCCTTGGTGATCGGTATCTTGTTCGCGCTATATGGCGCCCTCGGCATTGCCAACGCCATTCAGAACGCGCTGAACAGCGTGTGGGAGGTCCCGCTTTTCCGGCGCCCCCGGTTCCCTAAGAAGCTGCTGCGCAGTCTGGGCCTGATCGGCGTGATCGGGCCCGGCCAGATCATCACGATCGCGCTGTCCACGGTGGCCGGCGGCGCAGGTCACCTTGGCGGATTGGGCGGCCAGATCGCAGCCATCCTGGTGTCTCTGATCCTGAACGTCGGCCTGTACTGGCTCGGCTTCCGGATCGCGACCGCTGCCGAGGTCGCCACCCGCGACCTGCGGCTCAGCGCGATTCTGGCCGCCGTCGCATGGCAGATTCTCCAGCTGGCCGGCGGCATCTTCGTCAAGCACGCCAGCAACTCCGCGTACGGGACCTTCGGCCTCGTGCTCGGCCTGCTCGCCTGGCTCTATTTGCAGGCGCAGATCACGCTGTACGCGGCCGAGCTGAACGTCGTGAGAGTCAGGAAACTCTGGCCGCGCGCGGTCGTGCCGCCGCCGCTGACCGGAGCCGACCTGCGGGCGTACCAGCTCTACGCCGAATCCAGCCTGCTCCGGCCCGACCTGGAAGTCGAGGTACGCCCGACTCCGGAGCCGGGCGGCGCGACTGCCATCTCGCAGTAGCGCACCTCTGTTTGCCTGCCCTAACGAGCCATGCGACGTTCGGTATAGCGCTCGCTGCCGCATTTCGGGCAGATCCCCAGCTGCCAGCGCGAGTCCAAGTCGAGGCCGGCCTCTGCATCATGGCGATGTGCCACGCCCGTCTGCTGCTGCGTGGAGTATTTCCACCCAGGGGTCTCATGGGCAGTGATGACCGTCCGGGCGGCAAGACCACGCCGCCTGAAGCCTGAATACCGATCATGGGCGAGCGCGGCTTCGAGCGCCCAGGTGTCCCTGCAATCCTGGTACCTCCGTTCCGCTTTAGCGCGGCGGAGCCATCGCATACGCCGGAGCGTAGATCGGCCCGTTAAACGCAGTCAATCAGCGGTCTTTCGCGCGGCCAGGTCCTCCGGTGTAGCTTGCCGGCATGGAAAGAACTGAGCCTGACACCAGCCGCACGGCCTTGGAGGTGCTGGAGAGCGTGAGCAGGCTCATGCTCCGACTGTCACTGCAAGCATTTCCGGTGTTCGTAACTATCGGGGCTGCCCAGATCATCGCCCGTCATTTGTAGCCAGGGCATTTTCTTGTGATTCCGCCGGCGCGGGGGATCGCAGTAGGCTGCCGGTGGCCATCAGCCGCAAACCGTGGGAGGCGCCGTGCCACTGTTTTCCAGTCAGTCCAGCCAGAGCGCAGAGACCTGGGAGCCGCAGGCCGCCGACAGCCGGCTCGCGCAGACGGCAGGCGCCAGCCCTGGCGGCGTATTCACTTCCGATCTGTCGGTCTCCGAGTACGTGCTGCTTGGCGAAGCCGGATTCGAGCCGCTCGGCTTCGTCGTCGGCTCGTCGATCTACCACATCGGCCTGCAGATCGGCCGCTGGAGCCAGAACCAGGAACTGCAAGTCCTCACTCAGGCCATGTACAACGCGCGCGAACTAGCCATGGCCCGGATGCGGTCTGAAGCCGACCACCTGGGTGCCGACGGCATCGTCGGCGTACAACTGCGGATGCAGATGTACGCCTGGGGCCAGGGCTGCCTGGAGTTCATCGCGACCGGCACGGCGGTCCGTCACCTGGCCGGCACGGGCGCCCACCGTGCGCCCGACGGACGGGCATTCACCTCCGACCTGTCCGCCCAGGACTTCTTCCGCCTGCTTGCGGCCGGCGCGGTCCCGGTGGCGTTCGTGCTCGGCACGTGCGTGTACCACATCGCGCATCAAGGCGTGATGCAGTCGCTGCGCCAGGCCGGGCAGAATCAGGAGATGGTCCAGTTCACCCAGGGCGTCTACGAGGCGCGCGAACTCGCGCTCGCGCGGATGCAGGCTGAGGCAGCGCAGGCGCAGTCGTCCGGCATCGTCGGCGTGACGGTCGAGGTGAAGAACCACGTCTGGGGCGAGCACGCGACCGAGTTCCTGGCCACCGGCACAGCGGTCCGCCGCCTCAGCGACGAGCACCGGCTGCCCGAGACCTCGCCCAAGCCCACCTTCACCCTCGGACTGGACGCCTGACTAAGCGAGGCGGCGCTGGCTGGAGCTGGGGCGCGCTGACCGTGCAGCTGACATGCGCCTCGGGCTCCACCGTCACGCCCTCGGGTCGGAGCACATCGTTGTCGACGAAGAACGCCGAAAGTACCGCGCCGATCAGCAGCACCGCCGCGCTCCCGATGGCAGCTAGATCAAAACCATGATCGAAACGTGCTGGCTGGTGGTAACTCGCTGCACCGAGGCCGACGGCCACCGGGAGCGCGGCAACGGCCACTAGGCTGGCAGCCCGTGCCACGGCGTTGTTCACGCCGCTGGCCACTCCGGCGTGCCGTACATCCGCGCTCGCCAGCACGGTCGCGGTGAGCGGCGCGACGGTAAGGCAGAGGCCGAGGCCGAACACAACCACGGCTGGCAGCACGTCTGCGAGGTAGCTGGCACGCAGCCCGATCCGGGTCATCAGCAGCATGCCGATGGCCAGGCCGGTGATGCCGACGGTCATCGGCCAGCGCGGGCCGAGCCGCTGGGCGAGACCTCCCGACCGGGCAGACAGCACCAGCATCAGCACCGTCACCGGCAGCAGCGCGGAGCCGGCCTCCAGCGGCGAGAACCCGGACACCACCTGCAGCTGCAAGACCAGGAGGAACAGCAAGCCACCGAATGCGCCGTAGACGAGGAACGTGATGATGTTGATCACCGTGAACTGCCGGGAGGCAAAAACGTCGAGCGGCAGCATCGGCGCAACTCGCTCAGGCGACCGGGTACGGCGGTGCTCGATCAGTACGAAGCCCGCGGCTGCGGCGACGCCGAGCAGCGCCGCCGCCACGATTCCGGCCCGACTCGACCGCTCCGGTGCCTCAATGAGCGCATAAGTAATGCCAGCTAGTGCCACCACCGCGAGCACCGCACCCGCCACGTCGAATCCTCCCCGAACCGAGGAGTCCCGGGTTTCGGGAACATGCCGCACGGTGACGGCGACCACTGCAGCGGCGAGCGGCAGGTTCAGCAAGAACACCCACCGCCACCCGGCTGCCTGCACCAGCCAGCCGCCGAGTACCGGGCCGACAGCTGCGGCCACCCCGCCCAGCCCCGACCAGGCACCGACGGCCCTGGGCCGGTCGTCGGCAGTGAAAGTCGCCTGGATGATCGCGAGCGACCCCGGAGTAAGCAGCGCGCCACCGATGCCCTGGAGAACCCGGGCGCCGATGAGCACGCCGATGTCAGGAGCAAGCCCGCACAGCGCCGAAGCGAGCGCGAACCAGACGACACCAATTAGGAACACCTTGCGCCGGCCGACCCGGTCCCCCAGCGAGCCACCCAGCAGGATCAACGCAGCCAGCGTGAGGATGTAGGCACTGACCGTCCACTGCAGGCCTCCCAACGAGGCGCCCAGCTGCCGGCCGATAGTCGGCAACGCGACGTTAACGACCGTCGAGTCCAGCAATACCATGCTGGAGCCCAGCACAGTGGCCATCAGTACCCAGCGACCGCGTGCACTGTCCAGCCGCAACTGCGGGGCCTGCGCGGTGGTGTCGGTTTGACTCACAACCCGATCGTCTCACCACCCCCGCTCGTTGCGGCGATTGTTTTAACCTGCTCCCTTCGGGCCTAGGCGAGGTCGGCCCGCCTGATCGCCTCAGCCAGCGGCAGGCTAGACGGGCGGCTTCGCGCCGGACCCGCCGCCGGGCACGTCTGGCGGCGGCTGACCCGGAGCCTGTCCCTGGCCCGTTGCCTGCGCACCGTGCGTCGTACCGCCGCCCACGACTCGCTGCGTTCCCGGTGGCATCTCCGGCGTCGTGGTCGTGCCGACCCGGCCTGCTGCCGCCGCGGGCACGCCTTCTTCGGCTCCCGCCATCGTCATCGCGGGCTGTGCCCTGACGCCCGCCGCCTCGCCGACCTGGCTGAACAGAAGGAAGACACCAGCGGCGAGTATCCCTCCCACCAGCGGAGCGACCAGGAACAGCCAGAGCTGGCTCAGCGGCAGCCCGCCGACCACGATGGCCGGGCCGAAGCTACGGGCCGGGTTGACCGATGCGCCGTCGATCGGGATGGCCAGGAAGTTAGTGACGGCCAGGGCAAAGCCGATAGCTGCGCCGGTCGCTGCAAGGGGCGCCTCCCTTCGGGTAGCGCCCAGTACGACGAGCACCAGCGCCGCGGTCACCACCACCTCGGTCAGGAACGCGCCGCCTCCTGAGACGTGCAGCAACGACAGCCTGCCGTAGCCGTTGGCGCCGATGCCGATCCTCGACCTCGAGTAGAACGGCGAGCTGACCAGGACCCCCCACAGCAGCAGGGCGCCAAGTAGGGCGCCAGCCATCTGGGCGATCCAGTAACCCACCATGTCGATGACGGTGATCCGCCGGGCCAGGCAGAACCCTAGTGACACTGCCGGGTTGACGTGACAACCAGATATCGGACCGATCAGCGCGACCAGGGCAAGCAGCACCAGCCCGAATGTCAGGCCGGTGAGAAGGATCCCGGCGGCGACGCTGCTGCCGAAGGCGCGGAAGCCGAAGTTGACTGTCGCCATGCCCGCGCCGAAGAACACCAGCAGGCCTGTGCCGATGAGCTCCGCGGTGTATCTGCGCGCCATCGACGAAACGGCCATAGAACCGTCGCCGGGCCCTGGTGACCCGAATTGCGGCCAAGCGTGCCGGCGCCCGGGCTGTGCTTGTCCGGTGCCGGGCCCGGCCTCCGTTGCCGTCGGCTTGACCGACATGTCCCACCCCCGATTAGCGTTTCCGGGACCTTTGCCAGTCTGGTATGCCCACTCACACCAGGCGCAAAGCTACTGAGCGTCAGAGGCCAGGCCAGGTGTGCGCGGGGCGATTAGTAACCATTCGCTCTATATATCCCTCTGTCATCCGGCGCAATGCACCGCGCCTGTCAGTCTGGCCGCGTTCAAGTCGGTGCACGGTCTCGACCTGCCAGGTCGCACCGGTCCGGCCGGTGAGACAGCGCTGCTCGATAATCCCAAGCATCCGGTCGGCATCAGCCGAGTCGACGCCCCACTGCCGCAGGCCCTCGGAGGCCTGCGGCAGCAGCCGCCGCAGCGTGAGCTCGGTGACCGGTGCCTCGCCTATCCCTGGCCAGTAGACCCTGGCTTCGATCCCGTGCCGGGACGCCTCGACCAGGTTGTCTGCGGCAGCCGCGAACGACATCTGCGTCCATACCGGCCGCTCGGTCTCCGCCAGCGCTCGCACCAGGCCGTAGTAGAACGCGGCGTTGGCGATAACGTCGGCGACCGTGGGCCCGGCTGGCAGCACCCTGTTCTCCACCCGCAGGTGAGGCCGGCCGTCGTGGACCGCGTAAACCGGCCTGTTCCAGCGGTATACCGTGCCGTTGTGCAGGGTCAGCTCGGCAAGATGCGGCGCTTCCCCGCTGTCGAGGGCGGCTTCCGGGTCTTCGTCCTCGCGCAGCGGCAGCAGCGCAGGAAAATACCTGATGTTCTCCTCGAATAGGTCAAAAACCGAGGTAATCCACCGCTCGCCGAACCAAACCCGCGGCCGGACACCCTGCTGCTGAAGTTCCTCCGGCCGGGTGTCGGTGACTTGCTCGAACAGCGGGATCCTGGTCTCCCGCCACAGCTCACGGCCGAACAGGTACGGCGAGTTCGCCGCGAGTGCCACCTGGATGCCTGCCACTGCCTGGGCCGCGTTCCAGTAGCTTCCGAACGCCTCCGGGCTCACCTGCAAATGGAACTGGACGCTTGTGCAGGCGGCCTCGGGCATGATCGTGTCGACGTGCGTCAGCAACCGCTCCGGCCCGTCGATGCAGATCCGCATGTCTTCACCACGGGCAGCGATCATCTGCTCGTTCAGCAACCGGTACCGCGGGTTCGCCGACATCGCGTCGTCGGT
>DATMMA010000401.1:0-3432 GCA_035570295.1 Streptosporangiaceae bacterium | reverse complement strand
ACAATCGCCGTGAGCAGCCCGGCCGGCGCGGGCACGAGCCTGGATGCTGACCTGCCGCTTGCCGCCTGACCAGGCGATCCGGATTTCCGGCATAGCTTCCGGCTAGCCGCAATGCGCGACGCGATCGTGTGCTGCAATGCTGGAGGCGTGGGATTCGGCCTAGTCGTAGTGGATGACAACCGCTCATTCGCTGATCGCGCGCGCGTTCACCTCGAGCGGCAGGGTGAGCGCGTCCTTGGCGTTGCCGGCACATCCGCTGAAGCGGTGAAGCTTGTCGCCGAGCTACGGCCGGACGTCGTCCTCGTCGATATGGCACTCGGTGATGAGTGCGGTCTCGAGCTCGCGCAGCTGCTGGCGCCGCGAGGCTGCTCAGATGCGCCAGTGGTCATCCTGATCTCTGCCTACTCGCCGCTCGACGTCGCGGAGCTTATCGCCGCCAGTCCCGCCGCGGGATTCGTGCCGAAGTCGGATTTGTCATCGGATGCGATTCGCCAGATCGTTGCTAGCAGCGGCCGCGCCGCTGCCGGAGGCCACCTGGCCGGGAAGAATCACTGATCCGCTCGCAGCCCCCGCTGGCACTGCCGCGTAGTTGCCAGCCCCGCGACAGTGTCGCCTTCGTACCAGCCGATAGTTTCAAGAGATGACTAGCGGCGCCGAGGCCGGACAGTCCGGCTCGAATTCTGACAAGCCGGCCGCGGACGGGCTGCGGGTCGTTCTGGCCGAGGACGATGTCTTGCTCCGCGAGGGCCTGGCTAGCCTGTTCGAGCGTTCCGGCCTTGCGGTTGTCGGCCAGGCAAGTGACAGCCCGCAGCTCCTTGCGCTGGTCCGCGAAACCGTGCCCGACCTGGTGGTCGCGGACATCCGCATGCCGCCTAGCAACACGACCGAAGGTCTTGAGGCTGCGAAGGTGATCCGTGCTGAGCGGCCCGAGATCGCCATTCTGTTGCTGTCGGCTTACGCGGACGTCGAGCACGCGATGGAATTGCTAGCGAGCGGCCGTGCGATCGGCTACCTGCTCAAGAGCCGAATCACCAACGTGGAGGACTTCCTCGACACGGTCCATCGCGTCGCCGAAGGTGGCTCGGTCGTAGATCCCGCGCTGGTCCAGGAACTGGTGACGGCTCGCCGTCGCGATGACCCTCTCGCGGTGCTCAGCGCGCGGGAAATCGAAGTACTTTCCCAGATGGCTGAGGGGCGATCCAACAGCGGCATCGCCAAGCGCCTCTGGGTGACCGAGGGAACGGTAGAAAAGCACGTCCGGAGCATCCTCACCAAGCTGAACCTGCCAGAGGCCGAGGACGACCACCGCCGTGTCCTCGCGGTTGTGACATTCCTGGAGGCCCGCTGACTGGCGGCCAGTTCGGCTACGCCCGCAGCGCTGGTCCGCCGTCCAGCGGCGGTCACGATACCGGCATTCGCGGGCAAGACCCCGCTCCTCGTCGCCTCCAGCTCTTGTCCTGTTCCGGCTAGCAGGTAGACCCGGCTCTGGCTATCCGTACCTGAGGACGGGGGCTTGCCGCGATGCCCCTGACGCGTCCCGAAGGCAACATGGATAACACCAGAGCAGGAAGTCACTTCGACTGGGAGGTTACTCAAGTGGCACGGGTGAGGCAGCTTACCGGGGGCGGGTACCAGGTCACGATGACGGGGACTGAACTCGCGCTCATTAAAACCACGCTGGACGAAGCTGAGCGAGTGTCTCGCTTCGGGATCGAGGTCCTCGACGGGGCAGACCATGCCAAGGATGCCGAGCCCGCGGAAAACAGCCGGATCCGGCAGGAGATCGACGCTCTCGCGATGCGCGAAGCGTCACTCAGATCGCTGCGGAAAACCATGGCGGAGGTTGACAATGCCGGCAGCAAGCCGGCACCGGTGCACCGCGCCGCTCTTGATCAGTTCAGGCCTGGAGCAGCCCTGCCAGTACCGCGGCCTCGCTGGCGGCAGGGTCTCTGGTCGCTGTGAGCAGCGTCAGGTGGTGTCGGCCGTGCGACAGCGAGCGCAGGTGCGCCAGCGCTTCTGTCCGGCCCGGATCTTCGAGTTCCCGCTGATAGCGGCGGGCGAATTCGGCGAACCGGCCGGGATCGTGGCCGTACCACTTGCGGAGTTCGTCCGAAGGCGCAACGTCCTTGCACCAGTCATCGAGCGCCGCCTTGGATTTCGTCAGGCCGCGCGGCCAGAGCCGGTCGACAAGCACCCGTGTACCGTCGGCTGGCTCCGGATCGTCATAGACCCGGCGTACCCGGACTTTCTCATCAGCCATAGCGGATTCCTTACGGTAAGTGTCTCGCAACTTGCGGCTGTGCTCCCCGCCGGCGGGGGTTCCGGCGGGGATTCGGGCGGGGAGCACAGCCGCTCGCACCGCGGCCCGCCGAAAGCCGGGGACGATACGTGCCCGTTCCCGCCCGATTGCCGGTCAGGCGCCGCGCGGCGCCGCTTGAGCCCGTTGCCGGAGCGTGCGCCGGGCCCACTCGGTGAACGAGGTCCAGCCGACGGCGGGATAGTCGCGACGCAGCGCCGCGATGTCAGCCTGGTAACCAGGCCCGCGAAGGAAGTCCCACATGGCTCCCATGTCCGAGCTGCGACGCCGCACATCGGCCAGTGGTGTCTCGCGGAACTCGACCGGCCGGCCAAGCGCGTCCGACAGTGCCTGTCTCATGTGCAGCGGCGTGGGCGCGTCGCTCGCCAGCTCGAACCGGCGGCCGGTGTAAGCAGCCGGGTCAGCGAGCACCATTGCGACGAATGCACCCAGGTCGGAACGGTCGAGCTGCTGGAGGGGATGATCGGCCGGGAGCGGGAGCTCCAGCACGCCGGCCAGCAGGTCCTGGTAGCCGCCGAGGGCATTGTCATAGAAATAGGTAGGCGCCACCACGGTGTGCGGCAGGCCGCTAGCCGCGAGCGCCTGCTCCACCCGAGCCTTGCTCTCAAAATGCGGAATTCCGGTGCGCGCGGTGGCCCCAGCGACAGAAGAGAACACCATCTGCGGCAACCCGGTTGCGACCGCGGCCTCGATGATCGCATTGCCCTGCGTTAGTTCGGCGGCAGGGCCGGACTCGAACGGTGTCGTCAGTGCGAACGCGGCAGCGGCCCCGCGCATGGCGGCCGCGAGCGCGTCCCGGTCAGTAAAGTCACCCGCGGCCAGCTGGGCGCCGGCCGCGCCGAGCTTGCGCGCCGATGATGACTGCGGGTCCCGGACCATGGCGCGCACTGGCCGTCCGGCACGCAGGAGTGCCGCGGCGACAGCGCCGCCCTGGCCACCGGTCGCCCCGAGCACCAGCACCGGAGCAGAGCCTGGCCCGTTCGGCTTCATGTCAGTCCTCCGCGGTCGCGAGTGTTATATCGGCTATCTAGTGCCCATCCCCGCCGCCACCGCCGGGTAAGCACACGCCGCGGCGATCAACAGGGCGAGGCGCAGTCTGGGTATGAGGAGAGCAA
>DATMMA010000400.1:0-7050 GCA_035570295.1 Streptosporangiaceae bacterium | reverse complement strand
AACCGGACAGAGCCCGACGGTCCAGGTCCGATGGGGCCATCTCGGATGCGCTTGTCTAAGCCGGTCATCGCGGCCATAGCCGGGCACGCTGTAGCCGGCGGGCTGGAACTGGCACTGTGGTGCGACCTGCGCGTGGCCGAGGAGGACGCGGTGTTCGGCGTGTTCTGCCGGCGCTGGGGAGTGCCGCTGATCGACGGCGGAACCGTCAGGCTGCCGCAGGTCGTCGGGCTCGGCCGCGCCCTGGACCTGATCCTTACCGGGCGGGCAGTGCCAGCCCCCGAGGCCTACCAGATGGGGCTGGTCTCCAGGATCGTCAGGCATGGCGAGGCCCGCGAGGAGGCGGAGCGACTCGCGCTGCAGATCGCCGCTTTCCCGCAAGCGTGCATGCGCAGTGACCGGGCCTCGGCAGTCGAATCGATGTCGCTTGGCCTCGGCGACGCCATGGCGAACGAGTTCGCCCATGGCATGGCGACACTGGCTGATCCTGGCATCGTCGAGGGTGTCTCGCGCTTCCGCGGCGGAGCCGGCCGCCACGGAGCCCAGCCCTAATCGCCGTCGCCAAGGATCTGCCGCATTGCCATTCCCACGTCGCTAAGCTGCGTGGGATTTGACCCACCAAGCTACCTTGCGTGGTATAGTCCTTTCATGAGTGGGACCTATCATGTCGTTATGGGGGACCGCGGACGGCTCGTCATCCCAGCTGATTTGAGGGAACGGACGGGGCTCGGGGAAGGCACCGCACTCATATTGCTCGAGACGCCCGGTGGGCTCGTGCTCCTTACGCGTCCGCAGCTGCAGGAACTCGTCCGTGCGGATCTCGCCGGCCTGGACCTGGTAGACGAGCTTCTCGCCGAGCGCCATGCCGCGGCTGCCGCCGAAGACGCTGCGTGAACGTCTTCGACGCTTCGGCACTGCTTAGCTTTTTGCAAGGAGAGCAAGGCGCTACCGAAGTCGAAGGCGCGCTGAAGGATGGCGGCGCATGTGGCGCTGCCAACTGGTCAGAGATCGCACAGAAGATCCGTGCGCACGGCCGGAACTGGGATCTCTCCAGTGCGCTGCTTGCCAGCTACGGTGTGCAGGTGATGCCCGTAACGCCCGACGACGCCGAGTGGGCCGCCCGCAGATGGGTAGCGGGTGAAGGCCTGTCCCTCGCCGACAGACTGTGCATGGCCCTCGGTGACCGGCTTGATGCCGTCGTGTGGACAGCCGACCGGGCCTGGGGAGCGAGCGACCGGCTACGCCAGATCCGCTGAGACTCGAACCGCTCGCCCGGGGCTGCCAGACTGGCGCAGTGGACCCCAGCGAGCTCGAGCGCGCCTACCGCGGTGAGGCGACACGGATCCGGGCGCTCCTCGCACGGCGGCTTGGTGATGTCGGCCTGGCTGAGGAGCTGGTGCAGGACGCCTTTGTGGAAGCGCTCGAGCACTGGCAAACCGATGGCGTGCCGGCTAATCCTGGCGGCTGGCTTACCACCACGGCGTGGCGTAAGGCGCTCGACCGGCAGCGTCGGGCCAAGGCGGGCGAGGAGAAGCTCACACTGCTCGCTGTGACTCAGGACCGGTCCGGCCTGGCTGCCGCGCATGTCGCCGATCCGCAGGCCGAGGCCGACGACCTGCTCAGCCTCGTTTTCGCCTGCTGCCACCCGGCGCTGCCATCCGATTCACAAGTCGCACTGACCCTCCGAGTCGTGTGCGGCCTGACGACCGGGGAGATTGCGGCGGCGTTCCTGGTGTCGGAACAGACGATGGGGCAACGGCTGTCGCGGGCGCGACGGACGTTGCGGGATGAAGGCGTTGCCATCCGCGTCCCGGATCCAGATCAGCTAGGCGAGCGGCTGGCAGCCGTGCTGGCGGTCGTCTACCTGGTCTTCAACGAGGGGTACCTGGCTTCGGCTGGCCGTACCCCGGCCCGGCGGGACCTGGCTGCGCAAGCGGTATCGCTGGCACGGCTGCTGCACCGGCTGATGCCGCGAGAACCTGAGGTACTGGGCTTGCTTTCACTGCTGTTGCTGCACGAGTCGCGGGCGGCCGCGCGGTTCGACGGCTGGGGGCGGCTGATCCGGCTGGCCGATCAGGATCGCGCCCGGTGGGACCACGAGCTGGCCGCCGAGGCGACCGGCCTGCTCGACCGGGCCCTGGCGCTACGGCAGCATGGGCCATACCAGGTCCAGGCGGCGATTGCGGCGCTGCATGCTGCGGCCCCCGACTACCAGCAGACCGACTGGCAGCAGATCCGGCTGCTGTACGACAGGCTGATGGTCATGACGCCGTCGCCAGTCATCCAGCTCAACCGTGCCGTCGCGACCAGGTTCGCGGTCGGCCCGGAGGCGGCTCTCGCCGAGGTCGAGCCGCTCGCTGCCCAGCTCGATGACTACCGGCTGTTCCACGCGGTCCGTGCGGAATTGCTGACCGCGGTCGGCCGGACCGCAGATGCGCGCGCAGCCAACGAGCGAGCGCTCGCGCTGGCCGCGAACCCGGCCGAGCGCGAGCTCATCGCCCGTCGTCTGGAAGGCTGATCGTCAGAACACGACCACCGGCCGCAGCTCCATCGTGACCAGGCCGCGGTCGACGCCCGGCCAGCCCTTGGCAACCTCTACTGCCTCGTCGATGGTTTCGGTCTCGAGCACCGAGTAGCCGCCGAGCACCTCCTTGGACTCCATGAACGGGCCGTCGGTGACGCCGCCGACCCTGATGGTCTTCGCGGTATCCGGTCCCTGCAGCTGGGCGCCTCCGTCGGAGAGCACGCCGGTGGCGGCGTTCTTCTCGTACCAGGCCATGATCTCCGAGCCCCAGGCCTCGTACTCCTCGGCGCTCAGCTTGCTTGCGGCTTCGGTGTTCAGGATGAGCATCACGTACTTCATCTGGCATACCTCCCGGTAAGTGATCAAGCCGCCGCTGCGGCGGCCTCAGTTATGCCACGAACGAGTCCGCGCAGATTTCGACATCGGCCTGCGGAGTTTTCCGCAGTCAGCCGGTGGGCTGCGATCGTTGCAACTCTGCCCCCCGGTAACGCCGCTACACAACTCCGGCGGCCATTCAACCGGGGAGCCGCCCCGGGCGTCTATGGAGTATCGAGAACGGGGGCTGCGATGGGGCCAATTCGGCGCACTGCTGCGCTACTACACAGGGGCGCGACCACGTCGGTCGCGATCGTGATTCTGGCTAGTGCCGGCGTCGTCGGCATGACACCAGCACTCGCTGCGCCGGGCCGCAGCATCGCGGCGTCAGCGGCGAGCCGCATCTGCACGTCTGCTAAGCGACCGAAACTCGCCGCCCGGATCTCGCGCGGCATCACCGCTGCCCTGGCTGGCCGGACGGACTCGGTCGTCGGCCTGGCCGCGGCGGACCCTGCCGCCGATCTCACCTGCCGGCTTGACCAGAAGCGGCACTTCTACGCGGCCAGCGTCATCAAGGTGACGATTATCAGCGCGCTGCTGCTGAAAGTGCACGGCCCTTCGGGGCTGACCAAAGCCCAGCGACGCCTCGCCTACCTGATGATCACCCAGTCCGACAACAACGCCGCCACGGATCTGTGGCAGGACGTCGGAATGCGAGACATGCAACGGTTCCTCAACAAGGCCGGCATGCGGCACACCGTACTCGACTATGCCTGGGGCCTGACCCTCATCACGGCACAGGACGAGCTGACGCTGCTGCATCTGCTGACCTCACCAGGCAAAGTGCTCGGCAAGTACTCGCGGGCCTATGTGCAGCGGCTGATGGCCCAGGTCATCCCCGCTGAGCGGTGGGGCGTGCCGGCCGGGGCGCCATCGGACGTGACCGTCCACGTCAAGAACGGCTGGCTGCCCTACCCGAGGGCAGATGACTGGAACATCAACAGCATCGGGGCGTTTACCGGCAAGCACATCGGCTATCAGATCGTGATCCTGACGGCGCCGGCAGCCGGCGGCCAGACCGAGAGCTACGGCATCGCGACCGTGCAAGCCGCTGCGGAGGTGATCAACCGCCAGCTAGCAGGCCGGCGTGCGGCTGGCTCGGCGCCAGCAGCCCTACCCGGCCCTGCGGCGCTGGCCGCGCCGGGCGGGTGACCGGAGCTCACGTCGCTTCGATGATCGATGTGAAGTTAGCAGGGCCAAAGCACTCCAGGATCAGCATCGATCATCGAGTCGCATTTGTTGTCGGCCGATTAGCCAGGCTGGCCATGGCTGACCGATAATGCGACGTGCCGCACGTAGCTGATGACCTCGCTCCTTTCCCTGACTGGCGGTTCGCGCCGAACATCGGCGGGCACCCGGCCAGTTACCAACTTGAGAACGAGGCGCTCGACCGTGCCGGGCACGTGCTGACCGCGATGCGGGCGATCGCACCATGGACCGGCCGCACCATCGTCGACCTGGGCTGCGGCACCGGCTACTGGCTGCGGCGTTATGCGGAGCAGGCGGCGCAGGTAATCGGGATCGAGCCCGACCCGGGGTTGCGCGCTGCGGCCGCCGAGGTGGCCGCGGACCTGGCGAACACCGAGGTACTGGCCGGGTCGGCCGAGCATGTCCCGCTGCCCGATGCGCGCGTGGACGTGGTGCACGCGCGGTTCGCCTATTTCTTTCCGCCGGGGACGGATGCAGGGCTGACAGAAGCACTGCGGGTGCTGCGTCCCGGCGGTCACCTGGTAGCAGTCGACAACGACTACCGCTGGGGCGAGTTCGCGCTCCTGCTGGCCGCGGCGGCGGTCCAGCCCCCGAGGCAGACCGCCGCCGCCGTCGACGCCTGGTGGCGCGACCGGGGAGCAGCCAGGCACGAAGTCCGGTCAGAGTTGCGCTTTGCCAGCCACTCAGACCTCGCCGCCGTGCTGCACATCGAGTTCCCGGCCGAGGTGGCTACGGCTTGGCTTCGCCGCCACCCGGCAGCCACCGGGCTCAGCTATGGCTACGTGCTGTTCTCCGTGCGCAGCTGAATCCCTGCCGGACTAATGCCGCACAGGTCGGAGTCCACGCTGGCAGGCCCCCGGCTGGCTGTCATCCGGCTCGCCGACACCCGGCTCGCTGCCACCACAGGCGGCTGGCGCCGCGGCCGGGCCGCCGTGCTGGCCGGCGCGGGTGCCCTGGCGACAAACAGGACGCCCACGCACACCATCGCCGCGCCGGCGACCTGGATGAGCGTTGGCCGCTCACTGAGCACGATGTCGGCGAGCACCATTGCTGCGGCAGGCTGCAGGAGCAGCAGAAGCGACGAAATCGCGGCTGGTAGCCGGGGCAAGGCGGAAGTGATCAGCAGCCAGCCGACTGTCTGGCTGAGCAACGCGAGAATCAGCAGCCAGCCGAACGATGGCCAGGGAATGTCGAACTGCAGGCCGCCAACGATCAGCCCGAGTACTACTGCGCCCGCTGTTGCGCCGACCGTCGCATCGGCTAGCTGCCCCGCTACGTGCGGCGCGTGGCCGGAGGTCGTGCGCATTATGAGCAGGAAGCAGGCGTATGCCGCTGACGTGGCTACACCGAACCAGATTCCGGCCATCGGATGCAATCCGGAGGCGTGGCCGCCCAGCATTCCGGACACCAGCACCACACCGGCAAGCACAACAGGCAGCATCACGAGGAAGCGGCGGCCCGGTCGTTCGCGCATCACTAGCCATGCGAAGACACCCACGAACAGCACCTGCAGGTTGCCGAGCACAGTGGCCACCCCGGCGCCGACGTCGCTGATCGCGTGATTCCACAGCACTAGGTCGACGGTGAGGAACAGGCCTGCCAGCATGGCGTAACCCCGGCTAGCGGGCGGGCGAGGCCCGAGCCGGCGTTGTTCTAGCACGGCGAGCGGCACCAGGACCGGCAGGGCGAGCGCGCAGCGGAAGAAGGCGGTGGTGATCGCACCGACATGCGCAAGCGTCACCAGGATGGCTGATGACGAGATGCAAGCTGCACCGAGCGTCGCGGTCAGCACCGGCCGCCCGGTCACTCGGCCGTTGCCGGTCATGACCATTCTGCCGTACGGTGCTGACATGAGCACAACCCTACGGGCCGTGGGCGACAGGAGTCAAAGTCATTTTGATGCTGACCAGCTAGAGGCCATGACCGGCTGCGTGGAGCTGATCAACACTGGCAGGTCGGGTGCGGGCGAGGGGCTTGCCAAGCTCGCTGACCTGCAGGAGATGGCGGACAGGTACGCGTTCGCCGGCGTCCGGGGCAAGGCCGCCGACCTTGCCAGAGTGCGGCAGCACCGGGCACGGCTGGACTCAATCGTGGCGAACTGTGAGGCGGGACACGAGGCGGCGGCCATTGACCAGATCAATGCCCTGCTGTCTGAGACCGGCGCCAGCCCGCAGGTCGTCGCGCACGACGGGCGCGGCCCGCACCTGCACGTTTCCAGGCCGACAGCGCCGCTAGCCGACCGGATGGCCGCGCACTTCGCCATGGGGCTGGCCTGGCTGGTGGTAGCGGGCGAAGCGGGCCGGATCCGCAGCTGCGAGTCACCCACCTGCCGCGCGGTGTTCGTGGACTTCTCAAAGAACCGGTCTCGCCGCTACTGCGACAGCCGTACCTGCGGCAACCGGTTGCACGTCGCTGCCTATCGGGCACGCAAGCACGGCCCGGTGGCGACCTCGCGGGGCTAGGTTGTCCGGGGCGGAGGTTGGCCGCCAGCACGGAAGATCGCCTGGGCGGGCTTGGCGATCACCGAGAGCGGGCGCGCGACGTCCTCCAGCGACTTACCTTCCGCATCGACGCCAAGGAAGGCCGCCACCAGCCCACCAAGGATCATCGCGCCTGCGCCGATCATGTATCCCCAGTACAGGGCGTTCGGATCCGTGCCCGTGCCGATCAGGTGCCCGTACAGGTGCGTGCCCAGGAACCCGAAGCACTGGGCAATGGCGAAGAACACGGCGATTGCCTTCGCGCGGACCTCCAGCGGGAAGATCTCGCTGACGGTCAGGTAGCCGGCGCTGGCGCCCGCTGATGCGAAGAAGAAGATCACCACCCAGCACAGAGTCTGTGTCGTCGCGTTCAGCGTGCCCGCCTTGAATAGCTGGGCGGTAATCACCAGCAGGACGCCCGAAATCAGGTAGGTGCCCGCAATCATCTTCCGGCGGCCGATCGTG
>DATMMA010000399.1:0-2870 GCA_035570295.1 Streptosporangiaceae bacterium | reverse complement strand
CCGGCCATCACCGCCCGGCTGCTGTTCGGCCTCGTCAACTCGCTCGTCGAGTGGTACCGGCCGGGCCGGCGCCCGAGCCCGCCAACCCCAGCCGGGGAGCTGGCGGACGCGGTATCCGCGGTGGCGTTCGACGGGCTGCGCATCCGGGGCTATGCCGCCGCGTCGCAGCCGCCGCTGCAGAGCAGGACGGCAACGTGAGAGCGGTACGACAGTGAACCTGAGAATCAGCGACGATCCGCGCCCGATCTTGCTCGTCGATGTCGATGGCGTGCTCAACCCGTGGGAAGCCGAGTCCTGCCCGGACGGGTTCGCCGAGTACGAGTTCTTCCCCGGTCAACGGGTGCTGCTGTCACCGGCGCACGGCGAGCTGCTGACGTCGCTGGCTGCTGCCTACGAGCTCGTCTGGGCCACCGCATGGGAGGACAGGGCGAACCGGTTCATCTGCCCGGTGCTCGCACTTCCGGCCCTTCCGGTTATCGAGTTCCCGCTCGGCGGCCGCGACCTGCTCTTCCGTAAGCTGCCCGCGGTAGCTGAGGCAGTCGGCGACCGGCCGTGCGCGTGGATCGATGACGTGCACCCGCCAGACCATTATGAGTGGGCGGCAACGCGCGGCGCGCCCACCCTCATCGTCGACATCAACCCTGCCGAGGGCTTCACCAGTGCGGTAGCCGAACGGCTCGCGCAGTGGGCCGCCACGCTCTGACAGCCGGGACCGCACACCGTAGTGGTTTGCTGGTCTCCCGGAACCTATTCGCGGCTTTCGTCCCCGGCAGACAACTACGGAGTAGGGAGCAGCGTCCACGTGATACTTAACCAGCTTCATGTCCCGATCGTGCTGGCGCCGCTCGCTGGCGGGCCGACCACGCCGCAGCTCGCTGCGGCCGTGAGCAACGCGGGCGGCCTCGGTTTCCTGGCAGCCGGTTATCTGACCGCTGATCAGCTGCACGGCCAACTCGACCAGGCCCGTGGGCTGACCGGTTCACCGCTAGGAGTCAACGTCTTCGTCCCCGGCAGCGCGTCGTCGCCAGCAGCGGTTGCCGAGTACGCCGCGGCAATCGCCGCCGACGCTCGCGGTGCCGGTGTCGAGCTCGGCCTGGCCAGATTCGACGACGACGACTGGGCGGCAAAGCTGGCCCTGCTGACAGCGGATCCGGCGCCGGTCACATCCTTCACCTTCGGCTGCCCGGATCGTGCGGTAGTCGAAGCCCTGCAGGCCGTCGGCAGTGAGGTCTGGGTCACCGTGACAACGCCGGCCGAAGCCGCACTGGCAGCCGCAGCCGGGGCTGACGCCTTGGTCGTGCAAGGCAGCGAAGCTGGCGGGCACCGTGGCAGCTTCACCGACGACCCCGCAGATGACTCCGGCGGCGGGTTCGGCCTGCTGTCGCTGCTTCAGCTGGTACGCAGTCGTACGAGCCTGCCGGTGGTCGCCGCGGGCGGCATCAGCACTGGCGAAGGCATCGCAGCCGTACTCGCGGCAGGCGCGGCGGCGGCTCAGCTCGGCACGGCGTTCCTGCGCTGCCCCGAAGCGGGGACGACACCGCTGCAGCGGACAGCGGTGGCCAGCGGGACGCCGACGGCACTGACGCGGGCTTTCACCGGGCGCCTTGCCCGCGGCATCCGCAACCAGTTCCTTAACGACCACGGCCACCATGCGCCGGCTGCCTATCCCGAAGTGCACTACCTGACCAGTCCGGTGCGCGCCGCCGGGCGCAGCAGCGGCAACCCTGACCTGGTCAACCTGTGGGCAGGGCAGACCCACGAGCTCAGCCGTGACCTCCCGGCCGCGGACCTCGTCGCCAGCCTGATTGGCGACGCACGAGCGGCGCTGCTGGCGGCAGCCAGTCGCTACGCGACTAACGGGAACCACCTCGACCAAGGGAACGCGCAGTGACTAACAGCAGCAGCGACGCAGGCGCGCAGCCCGGTGGCGACCTGTTTGCGGTATCGGGGAAAGTCGCAGTCGTCACCGGCGGGTCGCGCGGGATCGGCGCGATGATCGCCCGCGGTCTTGTCCAGGCTGGCAGCCGGGTCTACATCACCGCCCGTAAGGCAGCGGCATGCGACGCCAAGGCCGCAGAGCTTGCGGCGTTCGGTGAGTGCATCTCGGTCCCGCTGGACCTGGCGGCCCCCGGCTCCGCCGAGGAGCTCGCCCGGGTCATCGGCGAGCGCGAGGACCGGCTGCACATCCTGGTTAACAACGCCGGAGCGACCTGGGGCGCGCCGCTCGCGGAGTACCCGCTGGACGCGTTCGACAAGCTCTTCAACATCAACGTCAAGGCGCTGTTCGAGGTCACCGTGCGCATGCTGCCGCTGCTACGGGCCGCGGCTAGCCCTCAGGATCCGGCGCGGGTGATCAACATCGGGTCGATCGACGGACTCCGGGTGCCGGCCATGGAGACCTATGCCTACAGCACGACCAAGGCTGGCGTGCACATGCTGACCAGGCACCTGGCCGGCACGCTGGCTGCGGAGTCGATTACCGTCAACGCCATCGCGCCCGGGCCGTTCGACAGCAAGATGATGGCGTTCGCACTCGACGACCCGCAGACCCGTGCGGCGATCGCAGCCAGGGTGCCGCTAGGACGGATCGGCGAGGCCGACGACATGGCCGGCGCCGCCCTGTTCCTGGCGTCGCGAGCCGGGCGGTACCTTACCGGCGCGGTCATCCCGGTCGACGGCGGTCTGTCGACGATCCTCGGCTAGCCACGCCAGCCCGGTTAGTCAGGCCCGGTCAGTCAGCAGCAATCCCGGACATCGCCAGTCCGGCGACGATCGCTCTGGCGACTGGCGAGGGATCGGACCCGTCCAGCACGAACCCATCGCGGACGTGCACGGCGGGCTGCGCGATCATCCGCGGTCCCGCGCCGCGG
>DATMMA010000398.1:0-10060 GCA_035570295.1 Streptosporangiaceae bacterium | reverse complement strand
CAGCCAGGCTCTCATTGGCGACGAGCCGTACTACCACCTCGACGGGCCGATAGCCGCCACCGAGCGGGTACTCAGGCGCAGCGGCATGACCATCAGCGACATCGACATCTTCGAGGTGAACGAGGCGTTCGCGTCCGTCGTGATGTCCTGGCTGAGCGTTCACCAGCCGGACCCCGCAAAGGTCAACGTCAATGGCGGGGCGATCGCGCTCGGTCACCCGGTCGGCAGCACCGGGGCACGGCTGCTGACCACCGCGCTGCACGAGCTCGAGCGCCGCGACGGCAGCACGGCACTGATCTCAATGTGCGCGGGCGGCGCGATGGCCACCGCCACGATCATCGAGCGGATCTAGCCACTATCAGGACTGTGACGCAGGTCACATCTGGGCAAGTAACGCCCGCGACGGCGCCAGCGCTGTAGGCGGTGTTGTCGGCGGCCTCACTCCGTCCGACGCCCGATGTGAAGGAGAACAATGCGTCTTCCCAAGTCTCTGGCTGTCCGTATCGGTGGTGTCGCGGCCGCCGCCGCGATCGCAGTGACCGGCGCGACGGCGGCTGCCAACGCCTCCACCGCGGCTCCCGCGGTGCACAAGATCCCCACCACGCTCGCGATCAGTAACTCGACGCCGGTCGCGCACCCGCACCAGACCACCGCAAGGATCAACGGCCACCTGACCGCGGGTAGCTACAACCTGCGTCACCTGCGCGTGTGGCTCCAGCGCCTCGGTCCCAAGGGCCACTGGCGCGTTGTCCAGACGGCGCGGACCCGCCCGCACGGCCACGTCTTCTTCCGTGTCCACGTGTTCAAGAAGCCTGCCACCTTCCGGCTGGTCTTCCGTGGCACGAGGAACTTCGCGAAGTCGGTGAGCAACACCGACACGATCTCACCGGCCACCGCGTCCTAGCACTAGGCGGAGGACGGCACCAGCGGGCGTCCCGGGTTTTACAGACCTTGCCCGGGTCTGCCCGCCGGTGTGCAACTCTTGCTGCCGCAATGGCGAGTCAACCGAATGTGCTCGACGACGCCCTGGCCAGGGCGAGCCGCGGCGACGAGGCCGGGTTCCTGGAGCTGTGGCGGGCTCTCCAGCCCCGGCTCCTGCGGTACCTGCGCGTCGTGGGCTGCGACGACCCGGAGGACGTCGCGAGCGAGACCTGGCTCCAGGTCGTCAGGGACCTGCACCGGTTTTCCGGCGGCGACGAGGACTTCCGGCGCTGGCTGTTCACCATCGGCCGGCACCGGGCCGTCGACGCGGCGCGGGCGAGGTCCAGGCGCCCGGCCGGCCCGTCCTCCGTCGGCCTCGACATCCTGGCCGACAGTCACCTGGTCGAGGATCAGGTGCTGGACGGCATGTCAGTCCAGCGCGCGGTCGCGCTGCTTGCCGGGCTGTCGAAGGATCAGGCTGAGGCCGTCGCGTTGCGCGTGATCGCCGGCCTGGACACCCCGGACGTCGCCAGAATCCTCGGCAAATCCGCCGGCGCGATCCGAGTCGCGCTCCATCGCGGCCTGAAGACGCTCGCCGCGGACCCGGCTGTGCGGGCACTGGCGGACCGAGCCGCCTCCGGATCCGGAGGGGTCCCGCCCGCCACCGGTCGGTCAGCACGCCGCACGGGACCCGGTCCGACCCGCTGGTCGCTGGAGGAGGTGGACTGATGAACTCCGATCTGACCGACGGCGCCGCCTCTGTCGATCCCGGCAACACTGGCGATCCCGGAATCGACCAGCTGTTCCGCATCCTCACGGCCGCGCCGAGACCTTCTGAGCTGGCCGGCGAGCGGAGCGCACTCGCCATGTTCCGGGCGAACGTCAGTCCGCTCTCCGGGCCAGCCCCGGTTAACGGGACACCAGTTGACCGGGCGACAATGCCGATCCCGGCGGGCCGCCCGGCTACCGAGCCGAGGCGGTCTGTCCGCCGTTCGTTCCGGGGGCCTGCCCGCTGGGGAGTCAGGCTGGCCGCAGCCGGGGTAATCGCGCTCAGCGGGATGACCGCGGCCGCCTACGCGGCGGCCCTCCCCGAGCCAGTCCAGAACGTGGCGCACCACGTCCTTGGGTTCGCCGGCGTGCCCGAACCGCAGCACCCGCCGCGGACCATCACCCGGCGTGGCCATGGCCATCACGCCGCCCCGCCGGCTGGCCGGTCCAGCCGTTCACCCAGCGGGCAACCGAGCCCCAGCCAGGCTGCGAAGCCCAGCACGTCCGCCTCGCCAACTTCGTCCCCGTCGCCTGCCGCGGCCGGGCCGGCCACGCTGTCCGCGTCGGCAACCAATGCAGTCATCAACGCTGGAACGCAGCCGGTCATCGACGGGCAGCTCACCAGGGCGGGAACGGGCACTAAGGGGGTGACTGTCAAGCTGATCGAGCGGCTTGCCGGCCACCCGTTCTGGCACATTGTCGGAACCGGGCAGACCACGTCGGCCGGGAACGTGGCAATTACCGGCCCGGCGCTTGCCATGAACGCGGCATTCCGGCTGCGGATTAAGGGCGGCATCCACAGCGCGAGCGTGCTGGTCACCGTCACGCCGCAGGTCACAGTGGCGCTCACGCCCGGCCCATCCGGCCTGCGGGACCTGCTCACCGTGAGTACGCAGTACGCCCATCGCGGCAATGTGGTCTGGCTTCAGGTCCAGTCAGCCAGTGGTAGCTGGGTTAACCTGCGCAACAAGCGGCTGAACGCGGCCGGGAAGACCTGGTTCATCCTCAGCGGCAAGCGCCTGAAGAACAAGACGGTCCGGGTGACGTTGGTCGCGACGGTCAAGCACGGCTCCGCGGGGAGCAATACCGTCACGGTGCCCCCGCCCAGCTAAGCACCGCCCGGCTGATTCAGCGGTCGGACTCCAGCGATGATCAGGCCGCGGCCGTGACCAGACGGTAGCCGAGGTCGAGCTCGTCAAGGTCAAGCAGCTCAGCGTGCTCGTCTTGCCAGCGCCCCGAGTCCAGGTCCGCGGCCAGCCGGGTCAGCCCCGGCAGGAGCAGGGCCTGGTCGGTCCTGGCGAACACCGACATGCCAGCCTGGACGGCCGGGTCCAGGTAGGCATCCGGGCGGCGCCAGAAGGCGGCGCCGAAGCCGTCGGTGCAGTCAGCCGGCACCGGCACCGGCTCGATGACCGGGTCGTCAAGCAGCGCACTCAGCCGGTGCATTGGCACGGCTAGCGCCGCATCGGAGGCGCGGGCTTCCGGCAGGTACTCCGCCAGCAGCCAGAACGCCTCGCCGATCACATCCGGGTCCCAGGTCAGGAAGACCAGCCGTCGCCGGGCTATCCGGCGCATCTCGGCGAGGCCGGCCGCCAGGTCAGTCCAGTGATGAATGGTCAGCACCGCGAGCGCGGCGTCGACGCACTTATTCCGTACCGGGATGTGCTCGGCGGCCGCCTGGATGGCCGGCGCGGCACCGGCTGGCCGCTGGGCGATCATGACCGGGCTAGGCTCGATCGCCGCCACGGTCTGGACTGGCTCATACGAGCCCGTTCCGGCCCCGATGTTGATCACTGTCTTGTTGTCAGCCAGTGCCGCCCCGATGATGGCTGCGATGCGCGGGTCGGCGCGACGGGTAGCGCTGTAGGTACGGCCGAGTTTGTCATAGAGAGCCATGGTTGATCCCGTCTCAGGGCAGCTGGCTCGACTCGATGCGCCGGACCTCGCCGTGGCGGGTCTTAACCTCTCCGGTCACCGAGCGGATGACCATCTCGTGACAGACGGCGATGATCGATCCGCCGCCCGTCACGCTGGCTGCGGCGCGGCGCAGCACGGCGGCCGAGCGACGCCGGACCGACGACAGCGGCTCCCAGACGCGGCGCTCGCCGGCTGGCCACTCGCCGCCGCAGCTGTCGAAATCAGCGACCAGCGCCCGCACCTCGGTGAGGTTATGCCAGCGGAACGTGTCGTCCGGGAGCCACTCGTGCAAGTCCAGCTCGACCTCGATCGCGAGACTGACCCGGCAGGACACGGCGCCCGCCGTCTGCATCGTCCGGGTGAACGGCGACGAGAGCAGCTTCACTGCGCCGACGTCGGCGAGCTCTTCCCCAGCCACGGCGGCCTGTTCAACGCCACGAGCAGTGAGTGGCGCCAGGTCGGCTAGCTTTCCGGGCCAGCGCCGCTTGCCGATCAGCTCGTAGTCGGCCTCGCCGTGCCGGACGAGATAAATCGCGGTCATGACTGTCGTTCCGCTCCGATCCTGAACTCCTGCGGCGCCGAGCCCGTGCCAGTGTGGCGAGAACTCTATCCGTTCCCCGGGCCGGGCCCGTGGCGGCGAAGCGCATGTGCCCGTGCGGTCGCGGCCGCGATGCATGCGGTGAGAACCGGCAGTACGCCTAGCGCCACGGTCAGCGAGGTCGCCGAGGCGAGCTGACCGATGATCGGTGGCCCGAAGACGAAACCCGCCCAGCCCCACGCCGAAACCATAGCGATCGCGGTGCCAGAGCTGATCCCCGGCAATCGTCCCGCGGCGCTGTTGACGGTGGGGACGACTAGCGCCAGACCGATACCGAGGCAGCCGAACCCTGCGATCACTGCGGCGCTGCCGCCGGCCAGCAGCCCGGCGGTGAAGCCGATAGTGGCCACCGCGGCGAGGGCTGGCAGTAGCCGCTGGCGCCGGAACCTGCTGAGCAGGCGGTTGCCGGAGAGCCGGACGATCACCATCATCAGCGCGAACCCGGTGTAGCCGAGGCCCGCGGCCGCAGCGCCGACATGGATAGACCCGCGGAGGTAGACGGACGCCCAGTCAGCGCTGGCTCCCTCGCACAGCATCGACGCGAATGCGATGGCGCCCAGTATCAGCACCGGCCTAGACAGCCGCACGGCAGCCCGGCCGGCCGGGTGGGGCGGGTTGGGCGGATGGGTCGGGTTGGGTGGGCGCTGGTCAGCAGTGGCCCGGTCGCGACCCGTGCCCTGCTGGTCACTGCTTGCCGGCGCGGCCGGGTCGGGCAGCATCCGCGTGGTCAGCCAGCCGGCTATCACCAGCACAGGCACTGCCAGCGCGACCAGCTGGCGGGTCAGCGACAGGCCGGCTGCCACGCCGAGAGCACCGATGCCTGCGCCGGCGAAGGCCCCGATGCTCCAGCAGGCATGGAAGCCGGACATCAGCGGTCGGCTGGCTGCACGCTCCACCGTCACGGCCTGCGTGTTCATCGAAACGTCGAGCGTGCCCTGGAAGGCGCCCCAGGCGAACAGCGCCGCGAACAACTCTGGCAGCGAGCGGGCCAGTCCCACCAGAGGCCCGGCGAGGCTGTAGCCGAGCAGGCTGAGCTGCACCATGCGCTTGCTACCCAGCGCGGGCAGGACGCGGGCAACGACGAGCATCGCTGCTACCGAGCCAACAGGAGCACCAAGCAGGGCCAGCCCGAGCGATCCGTCAGTCAGGCCTATGTGGTCCTTGATCTGAGGAATATGCGCAGTCCAGGACGCGAACAGCAGCCCGTGACTGACGAACACGGCGAGGGTTGCCGCACGCTGGGTCCGCGTCGTGGCGTCGCCGGCACCGGGCAGCTGCCGGGCCACGGCAGCGCTAGACACACTGGACCTCGAGGCCGGCAGCCCGGAGCGAGCCGACGACGTCCGGCGGAGCGTCAGTGTCAGTAATGATCACGTCGACATCAGTTGCCGCGCACACGACGGCCAGCGCGGTCTGCCGGAACTTCGAGCTGTCTGCCGCGACGATCACCCTGGCGGCTGACCGGAGCGCGGCCTGCTTTACCTCGGCGTCACCGAGATTGTGCGTTGTCACCCGTCCGTCGGCGAGGCCGCAGCAGGTGAGCACTGCGGTATCGAATCGCAGCGCTCCGATCGACGCGAGTGCAAGCGGGCCGATCATGGCCAGCTCGCCGCGGCGTGTCTCGCCGCCCGGCATCAGCAGCCGCACCGACTCGCTTGCCGACAGCGCCGACGCAGCGTGCAGCGACATCGGCATGACGGTCAGGCGCCGCCCTGCCAGCTCGCGGCCGACTAGGACCGCCGTCGTTCCGCTGTCCAGCACTACGGCCTCACCATCGCGAAGCAGCCCGGCCACTGCGGCGGCAATACGCCCTTTGGCATCGGCGCGGTCCAGGACCCTGAGGGCGAACGGCAGCTCCTCGCCGCGCATCAGCAGGCTGATCGCCCCGCCGCGGACCCGCCGCGCCATGCCCATCGCCACGATCCGGTCGAGATCGCGGCGGATGGTCATCTCGGCAGTGCCGAGCTCTGCCGCCATCTCCGCGACGTCAAGCCGGCCGTCACGCTGGAGTGTCTCCACGAGGGCTGTCAGCCGCGCAGTCCCGTCCACACGCTCAACGTACACAGTGAGTGTGCGTTCGCACAACATTGGTGTGCGCATAGGCTACCGGCCGGCACGCGGGAAACGTGACGCTAACGTCAAGGTTAGAGTTGAACCCGGGCACTCGAAGCGGCGCATTGGGATGAGGAGCACGAATGGCGATCGAGGAGCAGACCCTCGAAGCAACCCCTGCCCCGGACAGCAGGGGACGGCACTACAAGTGGATCGCCTTGTCGAATACGACGCTCGGCATCCTGATGGTCACCATCAACCAGTCGATCCTGCTGATCTCGCTGCCAGCGCTGTTTCGAGGGATCAACCTGAACCCGCTGGTGCCAGCGAACACTTCGTATTTCCTCTGGGTGTTCATGGGCTTCATCCTGGTCACAGCCGTACTTGTGGTGAGCCTCGGCCGGGTCGGCGACATCTACGGCCGGGTCAAGATGTACAACCTTGGCTTCGCGGTATTCACGCTGTTCTCGATCCTGCTGTCGGTAACGTTCATGACCGGCGTGGGCGGAGCGTTGTGGATCATCATCATGCGGATCTTCCAGGGCGTCGGCGGTGCGCTGCTGTTCGCTAACTCGACTGCGATCCTCACCGACGCGTTCCCGGTGAACGAGCGCGGTAAGGCTATGGGGATCAACGGCATCGCTGCCGTCGGCGGCTCCTTCCTCGGCCTGATCCTCGGCGGCGTCCTTGCCCCAATCGAGTGGCGGCTGGTCTTCCTGGTCTCTGTCCCATTCGGCCTGTTCGGGACCTTCTGGGCGTACCTCAAGCTGAAGGACAACGGGATCCGCATCCCGGCCAAGATCGACTGGCTGGGCAACACGCTGTTCGCGGTCGGCCTGATCTCGGTGCTGACCGGCATCGTCTACTCGCTGCTGCCCTACGGTGGCCACCCGACCGGCTGGACCAACCCCTACGTGCTGACCGCGATCTTCGGCGGCATCGCGGTCCTGGTGCTGTTCGCCTGGGTCGAGACGAAGGTCCCGGCCCCGATGTTCCGGCTGAGCCTGTTCCGGATCCGGGCCTTCACAGCGGGGAATATCGCTGGCTTGCTCGGCGCCCTCGGCCGCGGTGGCATCCAGTTCATGCTGATCATCTGGCTCCAGGGCATCTGGCTGCCGCAGCATGGCTATAGCTTCAGCCAAACTCCACTGTGGGCGGGCATCTCGATGATTCCGCTGACGCTCGGCTTCCTGATCGTTGGCCCGCTGGCGGGCTGGCTATCGGACCGGCACGGGGCGCGACTGTTCGCGACTACTGGCTTGATCGTCTCCGGCATCGCCTTCCTGCTGCTGGAAACACTGCCGATCAACTTCAGCTACATCTGGTTCGCGCTGCTGATCTTCCTGTTCGCGGTGGGAATGGGACTGTTCTTCTCGCCGAACCAGGCCAGCGTGATGAACAGCCTGCCGCCAGACCAGCGTGGCGCCGGCGCGGGCATGCTCAACACGTTCCAGAACTCGGCCACGGTGCTGTCGATGGGCTTGTTCTTCACCATCGTCACGCTGGGCCTTGCCTCCCGGCTTCCTTCGCAGTTGTACCGAGGTCTGGTCAGCCAGGGGGTGAATCCAGCCGCAGCGCACCTGGTCGCGAACGAGCCGCCGATCGGCAGTCTGTTCTCGGCGTTCCTCGGCTACAACCCGATCAAGGAACTGCTCGGGCCGACCGGGGCACTCAAGCAGCTGCCAGCCAGCAAAGTCACCTACATCACCGGGCGGTCGTTCTTCCCGCACCTGATCGAGCAGCCGTTCGCAAGCGGCCTGCACCTGGCGTTCACGTTCGCGGCAATCGCCACGGTCATCGCGATCATCGCCTCCGCATTGCGAGGGAAGCGCTACGTCCACGGCGGTACTCTCGTGGTGGAAGCAGAAGCGCCCGTCGACGCGGTGGCTGGTGAGATGGTTGCTTACCCGGTGGACGCAGAGCTTGCTGGCGAGCCAGGAGCTGTCGGCGAGAGCCGGTGACCGATGATCGGAAGCACACATCAGGCCCCCGCGCGGCCGGCTGTCACCCCGGAGGATGACAGCGGCGAGCACCTGCTCGGTATCGGTGCCGCGGCCGAGAAAGCGGGCGTGTCGCAGCGCGCACTGCGCTACTACCAGCAGCTGGGGCTGATCACGCCGTGCGCCAGCACGCCCGGCGGATTGCGGCGCTACTCGCAAGACGACCTCGCCCGGGTGGGCCGCATCCGCCAGCTTCAGCAATTGCTCGGGCTCAATCTCGACGAGATCGCCGTGGTGCTCCGGGGCGAGGACCGGATGGCCGAGATCAAGGTCGCCTACCAGGAGGAAGGAACCAGCCGCGATGAACGGCGGTCGCTGCTGCGTGAGAGCCTAGACCTGCAGCAGGTTCTGCGTGCGACCGTCGAGGCCAAGCGGCAGGGGATCGAACGGTTCCTGGCTGACCAGGACGCCCGCATCAGCAAAACGCAGGCGTACCTGGACCAGATGGAAGCACCTGTCAGGGCGCCGGAATCAGGCGGCGCCAACCGGTAACGCCGGGCCTCAGCCCTGACGTTAGCCGCGAAAGCCTAAGACTGACCTCAGGCTGACAAGGAGCGTCCGATGTTCATGCATGTGCGTAATATCCCCACCCGAGCCGCCACCGGCGCCTACCTGCTT
Source organism: Streptosporangiaceae bacterium (assembly GCA_035570295.1). Classification (GTDB taxonomy): domain Bacteria; phylum Actinomycetota; class Actinomycetes; order Streptosporangiales; family Streptosporangiaceae; genus JAJYUU01. The sequence continues at coordinate 1,186 of DATMMA010000398.1, read as the reverse complement.
CATTCCGGACTTGGCAAGTGGAACGGGAGTGAGGATCAGGCGAAAGGCGTGCATGCCATGGCCTCCGGTGCGTTCCCGTTCCTGGCCAAGGTCCCGCCAGCCACTTTCCTGAAGGCGCTGTCGATAGCCGAGATCGGTACCGGGACCGCGTTGCTGGCCCCGGTGGTGCACAACAAGATCGCTGGCGCCGCGCTCAGTGCATTCGCCGGCGGCCTGATCACCATGTACCTGCGGACGCCGGCCCTGCACGAGCCGGGCAGCGTGTGGCCATCCCAGGCGGGTCTTGCGGTCAGCAAGGACGTCTGGATGCTCGGCATCGGCCTTAACCTGCTTGCCGAAAGCGCCTGACCGGTACCGGAGCTTGCGTTCGCGCTAGTACTGCGGCGAACGAGCCGCTCGCAGTCACATCCAGTCGGCGTACCGGGGCCAGGCAAGCAAGGTGTCGACGACCTCCGGAGGCGCGTCGGCGTCCGTTGTCGCGGACAGCGTGAAGCGGCCACGGTAGAAGAGCAGCGGGTCGCCGGGCGTTGTCTCTCCTGGCCCTGCACCCGTTGGCCGGCCGTCGCCGAGTTCGGTGACGCGCGCTATGACGATGAAATGGTCGCCAGCTTCGTGCACCGTCTCGACCGCGCAAGAGGCCCAGGCCAGCACCCCGTCGAGGATGGGGGCGCCGTTGCGCGCGGGCGTCCAGCGCACTCCGTCGAACTTGTCCGCGGCCGTCACCCCGAACCTGCGAGCGAGGTCGCGCTGCTGCGCGGACAGCAGGTTCACGCCGAGCTCGCCGATCCGCGCGATGCGCGGCCACGTCCCTGACGTCTTGCCGGGACAGAACAGCACCAGCGGCGGATCAAGCGACAAGGCGGCGAAGGCCTGGCAGGCAAACCCGGCGGGCTCGCCCTCGTGCATGCCGGTAATCACGGTGACACCGGTCGCGAAATGGCCGAGTACCTGGCGGAAGTGCTGCGGATCGGGCTCGAGCGACGGCAGGTCCATGCCTCTAGTGTCCCGTCCGCCGATTGCGTCAGCCGCGCACGCCCCCGGCTCAGTGCGCTGCGCCGGAGCTGAACACGTGCCCCCACAAGCTGATGGCGGTGCTCTCCCTGCTGATCCAGGTGCTGTCGTCCACCACGCGACCGCACGTCCCGTACTCGATGTCGAAGCCGCCGGGCGTCTGCACGTAGAAGGA
>DATMMA010000397.1:0-3638 GCA_035570295.1 Streptosporangiaceae bacterium | reverse complement strand
ATTCGACTCTGTTTTTTTGTCGGACGTCCGTCTAACATCCGTTCTAATGCATGACAACGCGGAACTGCAAACCGCCCGCGAGCAACTCGTGAGCTACTGCGGGCGCATGGTCGCGGACGGGCTGGCCGTCGGCGCGGCCGGGAACATGAGCACGCGCGTCGGCGACCTCGTCGCGATCACGCCGTCCGGGGTGAGCTACGCCGAGATGGTTCCCACTGACATCTGCATCACGACGCTCTCGGGTGAGGAAGTAGACGCGCCCGAGACGCCATCTAGCGAGCTGCCGATGCACCTCGCCATCTACGCAGCCACCAGCGCTGCCGCCGTGGTGCACACGCACTCGGCAGAGGTGATCGCAGTGTCGGCCACCTCAGCTGAGCTACCGGCCGTGCATTACGCGATCAACGGGCTCGGCGGCCCGGTCCGTGTTGCCGCGTACACAAGGTTCGGCTCGGCTGGCCTGGCGGAGGCGGCGGTCGCTGCGCTGGACGGGCGCCGCGCTGCGATCCTGCAGAACCACGGCGCGATCTGCTACGGCCGGACGCTACCGGAGGCATACGACCGGGCGGTGCTGCTCGAATGGCTGGCCAGGGTCTACCGGCTCGCGCGCGCCCACGGCGTGCCAAGGATCTTGTCGGAGGCCGAGCTTGACGAAGTGGCGGCGGAGTCCCGACGGCGTAACTACGGGGAACGGCGGAAGCGATGACCGCGGCCTTAGCTCACGGCGCGGTCGCGGGGCTGACCAGGACCGCGCATCGGGTAGCGGTCATCGGGCCGCACATCCTGGATGTGCTCGGACGGCCGGTTGAGTCGATTCCGGCGGGCCAGGGCAGTGCGCGGCTAACCGAGATACGGGCTACCGCGGCAGGAACCGCCGCCGGCACCGGAGTGGACCTGGCAAAGCTCGGCAGTAGCGTGCGTTCCATCGGAGCGGTTGGCACCGACCTGCTAGCCGACATCCTTATCGCGGCAATGGTGGCTCACGGCGTCGATACGGGCGGCCTCGTCAGGACCGCGGCGGCCCAGACCTCCGCGACGATTCTGCCCATCCGGCCCAATGGCGAGCGTCCCGCTCTGCATGTGCCGGGCGCTAGCAGGTTGCTGCGGCTCACCGACATCGACCTGGCGGGACTGGCCGGATTCGACGCGGTGCTGCTCGGCGGCCCGGACGCTCTAGCTGGCCTGTCCGGTGGCGACCTGGCAACTGTCGTCGCGGCGGCAAAGGCCGGTGGCGCCCTCGTCGCGGTCGACGTCCTGCACCCGGGCAACGAGCGGGACTTCGCCCGGATCGGTCCCGCGCTCGGCCGCGCGGACTGGTTCTGGCCGAACGCCGATCAGCTTCTCGCCCTGACCGGCCGGATGGACCTGGAGTTGGCCATCGCCGACGTGCTGGCGCTTGGCACCAGCGGCGTGGCGGTGACGCTCGGTCCGGACGGTTGCATCGTCACCTCCCGGCCCGGCGCCGACGGGGGACTGACTCACATCCCGGCGATAGCGGTCGACGTGGTGGACACCACGGGCTGCGGAGACGGGTTCGACGCAGGCATGCTCACCGGCCTGCTGCTCGGCTGCGACCCAGCCGATGCGGCCTGGCTGGGCGTTGCCTGCGGCGCGCTCGTGGCAACAGGTCTCGGCTCGGACGCGGGCCTTCAGAGCTTCGGCCAGGTGCTGGACTTCCTGCGGACCGCGAACGCTTCGGTGGCCGACCGGATCACCACACACGCAATCAGCACAGGGGAGCGAACGGCATGACAGATCAGCTAGTCCAGGCGGCCAGCCGGGACAGCCGGCCGCGCAGCGCGGATGAGCAGCTGCGCCGCCGGGCGAGAGCGGTAATTCCAGGCGGGATGTACGGGCATCAGTCGGCGGGCCCGTTGCCGCCGGAGTACCCGCAGTTCATGCGGTCGGGCCTTGGCGCGCGCATCTCCGACGTCGACGGCAACGAGTACGTCGACCTGATGTGCAGCTACGGCCCGGTAGTTCTCGGCCACCGGCATCCGGCCGTGGAGGCCGCGGCGGCCGCCCAGGCGGAGCTTGCCGACTGCCAGAACGGACCGGGCCCTGTCATGGTCGAGCTGGCAGAACTGCTTGTGAGCACTGTGCAGCATGCGGACTGGGCGATGTTTGCCAAGAACGGCACCGACGCGACCACGATGTGCTGCACGATCGCTCGCGCCCGCACCGGGCGGTCGCGCATCCTGGTGGCAACAGGCGCGTATCACGGTGCTGCGCCGTGGTGCACGCCGCGTCTGGCGGGCGTGACGGCTGAGGACCGCGCGAACCTCGGCTACTACACGTTCAACGACCTGGCCTCGGTCAAGGCGGCAGCGATCGACGCCGGCCCGGACCTGGCTGCCATCGTGGTCAGCCCGTTCAAGCACGATGCCGGATTCGACCAGGAACTCGTCGACCCGGCCTTCGCCCGCGGCCTGCGTGAGCTCTGCACGCAGACTGGCGCCGCGCTCATCCTGGACGACGTGCGCTGCGGCTTCCGGCTGCACCTGGGATCTAGCTGGGAACCCGTCGGCGTCCTGCCGGACCTGTCGGCCTGGAGCAAGGCCATCGCCAACGGCCACCCGCTTGCCGCGGTGCTCGGCTCCGGCGCTTATGCCGACGCGGCCGCGAGCATTTTCGTAACCGGCTCCTTCTGGTTCTCCGCCACCGCGATGGCCGCGGCGATCGCCACCATCGGCGCGCTGCGCGAGGAGCGTGCCATCGAGGCAATGGACCGGGTCGGGACGGCTCTGCGCGCCGGGATCCTGGAGCAGGCTGCGGCGCGCGGCATCGAGATCAGTTACACCGGGCCGGCTGCCATGCCGTACCTGACGTTCGCCGGGGATCGCGGTCACCAGCTAGCCAGCACGTTCGCCGCGGCGGCCATCCGGGCCGGCGCTTACCTGCATCCGCGCCACAACTGGTTTATCTCTGCGGCGATGACCGACGCAGATCTGGCCAAGGCCCTCTCCGCGACTGACGAGGCCTTTGCCGCCGTCCAGGCACGACAACTCGAAGGCGGGATCACATGAGCACTGATGACTCGGCCAGGCCAGCCGGCGTGGCCGTGGTGGCGTCTGACGGCGAGGAGTCCATCCTCGCCAAGGCGGGCTACAAGCCCGAGCTGCGCAGGTCGCTGCGCTTCTTCTCGATGTTCGCCATTGCCTTCTCGATCATCTCGATCACCACAGGCATCTTCCTCAACTACGGCTTCGGCCTGAGTTACTGGGGTCCCGCGTCGATCTGGACCTGGCCGATCGTCGGAGTGGGCAACCTGATGATCGCGCTCGTTGTCGCCGAGCTCGGCACCCGGATCCCGCTGGCCGGCTACGCCTACCAGTGGAGCGGCCGGCTGGTGAATTCGACGTACGGCTGGTTCGTAGGCTTCGCGGGCCTGCTCTACATGAGCGTGGGCGGCGGCGCGATCATGCTCGGTGTCGCCTCACCACTGCTGCTGAGCGAGTTTGGCGTCAACGCCCCGAGCGCGCGGCTTGTATTTGGAGTGGCCCTCATCCTCATGGTGCTGCCGGTGATCATCAACATCATCAGCATTCAGGTCGCGGCGCGCGTCAACAACGTCGCGGTGTTCACCGAGATCCTGGGCACGGTCGTGTTCGGCGTCCTGCTGTTCGTCCTCTGGGCGG
>DATMMA010000396.1:0-2597 GCA_035570295.1 Streptosporangiaceae bacterium | reverse complement strand
CGCGCTGCGGTGCCGACTCGACCTGACCGGCGACTTCCTCAGAGGCCAACGGAAGGTCGAGCAGGTCGGCGAGCTGGGGCGCCAGGTAGTACGGTGCCAGCACCAGGGGTTGACCAGCCACTAGCGGCCACAGGTCGGGCGTGTCGAGGACCAGTGCTTCGGCAGCATCAGCGACGACAATCTCGTCCCGGCGCACCGCGCGCACCCGGTCCGGAGGCTCGACGTCGGCGACGGCAGACAGCGCCATCCACAGCGCCCGCAGCTGCGCCCGCGTGACTGACCGCGCGCCGTCAGCCAGCCGCGTGAGCAGCTGGTCCGCGCCTCCAGGCTCAGCGAGCAGTTCTGCCAGCGAGGTGCGAACGCCAAGCGCGCGGGCGAACTCCGCGTCCGCGGGCAATTCTGCCTCGTCATAGAGGCGCGCGAGCAGCAGATCAGCCTGGGAGGCGCGCATCTCGCCAGGCCTGCGCCCGCCGAGGACCGGATGACTGCGCAGCCACCAGCTGGTGTACGACGGCACATCCGCGTACCGGCCGTCGGCGAGCAGCACCCTGGTTGGCTCGACGAGCGCAGCGCGCAAGGACGGTGCTGCCAGCAGCTTCAGTGCCAGCGGCCAGCGTTCAGGGTCGACGAGCTCAAGGTCGCGGACGGCCAGCAGCTCTGGCGCTACCAGCGCCACGCCGGGTGCCAGCCGGGCGCGCACTTCGGCGGCCCACTCTGAGGCGCCGTCAAGATCGAGGTCGGGGGCATCAATGACGACGTCCTCGGCAACCAGCAGGCTGAACGACGACAGCACGCCGACTGCCTCAAGCGTGTCGGCACCGTAGCGCTCAAGCATCGCCGGGCTGACAGTACCGAATGGGGTGTCTGAACCGACCACCTCTGCCAGCGGGCTGCCCGGCAGCAGAAGCTCACCTGCCGGGTACCACTCTCCATCGGCGCCGGGCAGCGCCAGGTCAGCGAGCCAAGGGTAGTCTTCAGGCCGCAGGCGCGCTCCGGCCACGAGACTGAGTACAGCATCCGCGATCGGCCCCGGATCCTCCTCGTCGTAGGACGCCTTGACTGCCGCGCGCACTGCTGGGTCGGCAAGGACACTCTGTGGCGTGGCTTCGAGCGCGCCCAGCCGCGCCAGCAACGGGTGTACCGCGCCGGACTGAACGACCCGGAAGCCGAGTGCCGTCAGTGACTGGGCGTGCTCCAGCCCCGGGCCGGGCAGCAGGAGCCCACGAGGGCCCCGTACTAGCCGGCCGTCTGCCAGCGGTACGGGCAGCGCCCCGAGCTCGCCAAGCTCGGCTGGTTCTGCGGCGGCCAGCACCTCATATAGTTCCCGCCACCACGCAGGATCGCGATCGAGGGAGGCCAGCATGTCAGCGAGCTCGGCCAGCCGCAGCCGCCGGACCCCGAGTACCGCGAAGGCCGGATGCCGGGCCGGACCGGCGATCAGGTCTGGCAGTACCGGCGCGATAATGCCGGTCAGCCGTGGCATTCTCGCGTCCAGGACCACCGCATCGCCCGGCCGGACCCGCCGGCCGGTCGGCTCGGCTGCCGGGAGGAACGCCCTGTTGGGCAGCAACCGCAGGATCCTGTCGCGCAATTGTGCGTCCAGCTCGCCCTGGGCGACCGGAGACGGGACCAGGTCGAGCAGGCTGGCTCCGGGTGCAAGGCGGGGCAGCAGCCCGGCGTAAACCTCGGCGGCCTGGTCGAGCAGGAACTCGGTGAGCGGGCCCGGAGCAACGTGACGGCGGTCGGGACTGAGCGGGAACGAGCCGAGTAGCAGCGCCGGGAGCCCGAGCCGCTCGTCAGTAGGCGTCGGCGCGTAGACGACGGCGCTCACCCCGGCAGGCAGACTGCCAGCGGGTAGATCGCCTTCATTAATGTCGGCTACAACAGGCACGGCCCAACGCACAGACCAGGACGGATGCGCCCTCTCCTCGGCAGGGCGGTCGGCCAGCAGCCGCGGATCGGTTCGGCCTACGGCACCCGAGGTACGCCATCTGCCGACGGCGCCGTCGACGGTGATGGTGACGCCTTCACCTTCGTGCGTGGCGGTGAGCAGCCGGGTGGTGCCCTCGATCTCGATCTCGATGTCGGCGAGAGCGGGCAGGGCAAGCATGATCGCGGGTCCGGTCTCCGCGAGCAGCCGTTCAACCAGCAGTATGGCCGCCTCGTCCCGCAGCGGCAGCGTCACCGCTGTCGCGAAGCCCTCGGGAGGCATGCCCGTTGCGGCAAACGGTAGACGCAGCACGGGGAGCTGACCTGACCGACGGGCGAGCTCGGCGGCCACACCGGGTATCTCCCGGACGAGGTCGCCAGCTGCGATGCGCGACCACGCAACGGCGCCAGTCAGCGATGCGATGTGCGGCTCGTCGCTCACCGCAGCGGCGGCAGCGAAGCCTACGCCGAACCTGCCGACAATGGCCTCGCGCGTGTCTCGATTTGCGCCTACGGCAGGCTCTCGCTTACTGGACGCGCGCAGGGTGGACAGCGCCGCCACGCCGGCCGCATCGAGCGGCGCGCCCGTATTGGCCGCCACGAGCGTCTCGTCGTGCAGCGTCAGCCGGAGCCGGCCGGGCACGCCCGCGCGGACTGCGGCGTCCGCT
>DATMMA010000395.1:0-6779 GCA_035570295.1 Streptosporangiaceae bacterium | reverse complement strand
GGGCCGGGCCTGCGGCTGGTTGCGCTCCGGCGGCTGCTTCCGGCCTCGGTGCTGCTTCTGGCTGCGCCGGGGCCTCGTGCTCTCCGGTGCCGGCCCCGCCGGCCCGCCATAGCCGCCGCACGGCGGCTCGCAGCCTGTTGGACTGCCCGGCGCCGGTCGCAGCAGGCTGCTCGCTGATTGGTTGTTTCGGCCGGCCCGTCATGCAGTACATGTAACCAACTACCGTGGTGCCATGCACTTCTACCGCGAGCGCCTCTTCGCGCCACCGCTGTGGTGGGTGGTCGGGATGATCACCATGCTGACGTTCGGCGCGATTGTCTGGACCGGCTTTGATCCTCTGATCACGATCGGGATCTTCGGCGCACTGATCGTTATCACGGCCGCCTTCCTGCTGAACTGGGGCCGGGCGGTCATCGAGGTGACCGCGGGAGAACTGCAAGCCGGCGACGCGACGCTGCCGCTAGCAATGGCCGGTGAGGTACGGGCGCTCGACGAAGCGCAGACCAGGGCCTTGCTCGGGCCGCGGGCTGACCCGTCCGCCCGTACCCTGATCAGGCCCTACCTGCGATACGCGGTCTATATCGAAGTCAAGGGAGCGGACCCGGCCAGCCCGTACTGGCTAATTGAGACGAGGCACCCGGCCGAACTCGCCGCCGCAATCGAATCTTCTCGCCCCGTGGTAACTCCCGGCGGCCTGGCCATGACATGATCACCCCAGTCGGCGACAGTGACCGGGACAGCAGAGCAGGTGCCGAGGAGGACGGGCTGATGGCAGGCAAGAGCGGCGGAGGAAGCCGCCTGGTGAGCGCACTGGTTGGCGCCGGCGCCGCCTTTGTGGCACGCAAGATTCTGTCCTTCGGCTGGACAAAGATCACCGGCAAGGAGCCGCCGGAGCATCCGGAGAATCCGGAAGTCGCCCTGCGTGAAGCGCTGATCTGGGGCATCGTGCTAGGCGCCGGCGTGCACACCGCACGGATGCTGGCGACGCGGGCTACCGCGCGGCGGTCCTCGGGTGCGGACAGTACCTCGGAATAGCCATCCGGCCGGCCGACAGTCTGCCGCGCCCAGGTGCCCGGTTGCCCTAGCATGACTGGGTGCATGGGAAGAACCGCTCACGCCTGACCTACAAGATCGGTTACGCGATCCGCAATCCGGACCGCATCTCCGGGTATGTTCGCCGCCGCGGCCGGGATACCTGGCTCTGGCTGACCACACGTGACCACGTCAGCTACTACCGCGCGGTGATGCGCTCCGACGCCAGCCGGAGCAGTGACGCGGCTGTCGGGAGCAAGTCCCGCGAGGCCTGGCTCCAGCTAGGCCAGCTGCAGTTCGACTACCTCACCAGCCGCGGCCTCAAGCCAGACATGCGGATGCTGGAGATCGGCTGCGGCAACCTCCGAGCGGGCCGCTTGTTCATCGATTACCTGAACACGGGCAACTACTACGGCACCGACATCTCGCCGGACATCCTTCTGGCGGCCGAGCGGACGATTGTCGAGTATGGCCTGCAGCGGAAGCTGCCCTACGTCAGTCTCGTCAGCGACCTGCGGCTGGAGTTCCTGCCCGACAGCTACTTCGATGTCGTGCACGCGCACAGCGTCTTCTCGCATTCGCCGCTCTCGGTCATCGAGGAGTGCCTCGCTCACATAGGAAGGATCATGGCCCCGGGCGGGTTCTTTGACTTCACGTTCGACCGCACCGAGGGCAGCGAGCACCAGGTGCTGCGCGAGGATTTCTACTACCGCACCGAGACTCTGATAGACCTGGCGCGCCAGCACGGCCTGGCCGCTGAGTACATGGCCGACTGGGAAGTAACCGGGCATGAGCAATCCAAGATCCGGGTGACAAAGCTAGCCTGACCGGCCCGTCGGACGAGGTTAGTCCGGGTCTGATCTGTAATCCGCTGGGATGCGCCACAAACACGCGGCGTTTGGCGAAGAATGGGCGGCATGTCGACAACCGCCCTGGTGCTATATGCAGCGCTGCTAGGTGTCGGCGGTTCGGTCCTGGGCGGCATCGTAGGCGGCTGGTATGCGCTTCGGGCTAGCCACAAACAGTGGAAACGCGACCGTGCCGACGCTCTCATGGACCGTTCCCGCGAAGCTGCGATGTCGATCGCCGACGCTGTTGGTGCGATGCACGTGGCGCTCGCGACGTGGATCGCCAGCCAAACCCAGATTGAGGAGTTGAAGGCCGCATTCAACGTCTTCTCCCGCACGATGGCGGTGCAGGGCCTAGCGGTGACTGATGACGTGCTGCGCGGCAGAGTGCGGACCCATCAGACGCTTGTGGGCTACACCTGCTCCTTCGCGGAACGCGGCGTTGCGGCTACGGCGCAGCTTGCAGAGAAATGCCTGGCCAACGGGGACACTCTTCTGGACGCGCTGTCTGCGCATGTTCACGGCAGGGCATTGCCGCCATACAGTCCGCCGCCCCTGCAGGATGCGAAGGCTCTCGTGGCGTGGTCTCCGACGGCGGCAAGCTCTGGTGCAGCCGAAGCGACGAGTCCTGAGGTCGCTCGAAAGTCGCGGCAGCTGCGGAAACCGAAAGGTGAGGCAGCGTCCTAGCTGGCTGCCTGCCGCGCCTCACAGTCGACGTACTTCTGGCACCGGAGGACGAGTAGTTATCGCGGCGGGTCGCCGCCAGCCAAGAAACCGGGCGTGAGCAATCCAAGATCCGGTGACGCGCCCGGCGTAGCAGTCGGGGATACTTTTCTCCGCGTTCGCGGACCACACTTGTAGCCACGACGCTGCGGGCATGGTGGTCTAGGAGGTGGAGATGTCTGCCAACATAGAGCCCTCACGGGCCAGGGTGCTCGGCATGGTGCTAGCCGGGGGCGCGGGCAAGCGACTGGCCCCGCTCACGGCAGACCGAGCCAAGCCGGCTGTGCCGTTCGGCGGCCTGTACCGGCTGGTTGATTTCGCGTTGTCCAACCTGGTCAACGCGGGGATGCGGCGCATCTGCGTGCTGACCCAGTACAAGAGCCATAGCCTTGACCGGCATATCACCACTACCTGGCGGCTCAGCAGCCTGCTTGGCAATTACGTGACGCCCGTGCCGGCACAGCAGCGGCTTGGCCCGCACTGGTACACCGGCTCGGCTGACGCCATCTATCAGTCCCTGAACCTCATCTTCGACGACCAGCCGGACATCGTCGCCGTGTTCGGCGCCGACCACGTGTTCCGGATGGACCCGCAGCAGATGATCGACCAGCACATCCGGAACGGCGCCGGCGTGACCGTGGCGGCGATCCCGGTGCCGCGGGCTGAGGCGACCGCCTTCGGCGTGATCCGGGTGGCGGCGGACGGGCGCACCATCGAGGCCTTCCTGGAGAAGCCCGCTGATCCGCCGGCCATGCCCGGCAATCCGGACATGGCATTTGCGTCGATGGGCATCTACATCTTCAGCACCGACGTCCTGGTGGATTCGCTGCGCGAGGACGCGGCCGACGATGCCAGCAGGCATGACATGGGCGGCGACATCGTGCCGATGCTGGTGAAGAAGGGCACGGCCCAGGTCTACGACTTCCTGGATAACAAGGTCCCCGGCGCCGATCCGCGCGACGTCGGCTACTGGCGCGACGTCGGGACGCTGGACTCGTACTTCGACGCGCAGATGGACCTGTGCGCCGTGCACCCGATCTTCAACCTCTACAACGACAAATGGCCCCTGCTGACGCTGGTGCCCTCTCAGCCCCCGGCCAAGTTCGTGCACGACAGCGGCGACCGGGTCGGCCGCGCGATTAACAGCGTGGTCAGCAACGGCGTGATCGTATCCGGCGGTCTGGTCCGCGACGCGGTGCTGTCACCCGGCGTCCGGGTCAACAGCTGGGCCAGGGTGGAGCGCGCTGTCATCCTGCACAACACCAGGATCGGGCGGCACGCCGTCGTCGAGAACGCCATCATCGACAAGAACGTGGACGTTCCCGAAGGTGCCGTCATCGGGGTGGACAAGGAGCACGATCGCGCGCGAGGTTTCGTCGTCTCCGAAGGCGGCATCACCGTCGTGGGCAAGGGCCAGGAAGTTCCGCTATGACCGGAGCGCGCCCATGACGGGACCGGGCTGGTGACGGACGCCGCCACCGTCACCTCGCGGCCCATGCGGGTAGCGATGCTGACCAGGGAGTACCCGCCGGAGGTCTACGGCGGTGCCGGCGTGCACGTGGAATACCTGGCCCGGTCACTAGCCGACCTGGTAGACCTCACGGTGCACTGCCAGGGCGCGGACCGGCCGGACGGCGCGCTGGCCCGAGGGGACGACCGCCCGGTACCCCCGGCAGTCGCGCACCGGCCGTGGGACAAGCTAGCCGCGGCCAGTTCCGCGCTGCAGGTGATCTCGACCGATCTCGCCATGACTGCCGCCGCTGGCGGCGCTGACCTGGTGCACTCGCACACCTGGTATGCCAACCTGGCCGGCCACCTCAGCTCACTGCTGTACGGCGTGCCGCATGTGATGACCGCGCACTCGCTCGAGCCCCTGCGCCCGTGGAAGGCCGAGCAACTCGGCGGCGGCTACGCCCTGTCGAGCTGGTGCGAGCGCACCGCGATCGAGTCGGCCGCTGCCGTGATCGCCGTTTCGCGAGGCATGGCCGCCGACATCCGCGCTTCCTACCCTGCGGTGCCCGCGGATCGCGTGCACGTGATCTACAACGGGATCGATGCGAACCAGTACCGGCCGGATCACGGCCGAGACGCGCTTGACCGGTTCGGCATCGATCCCGCGGAGCCGTCTGTCGTGTTCATCGGGCGGGTTACCAGGCAGAAGGGCCTGCCAGTGCTGTTGCGGGCGGCCGAGTGGATCGATCCGTCGGCGCAGCTTGTGCTCTGCGCGGGCCAGGCCGATACCGCCGAGCTTCAGGCCGAGGTGACCGGACTAGTCGAGCACCTGCGCGCGAGCCGGTCCGGAGTGATCTGGCTGCCGGGGATGCTGGCTAAGTCCGAGGTGATTCAGATCCTCAGCCATGCCACTGTGTTCGTCTGCCCGTCCGAATACGAGCCGCTCGGGATCGTCAACCTCGAGGCGATGGCCTGCGGCTGCGCTGTCGTCGCATCGGCGGTCGGCGGGATCCCCGAAGTGGTAGCCGACGGCGAGACAGGGCAGCTAGTGCCGCCGGGCGACGAGGGAGCGCTGGCCACCGCGGTCAACGCGATGATCACTAACCCGGCGGTGGCAGCCGAGTTCGGCGCACGCGGACGGAAGCGGGCGGTGGCCGAGTTCAGCTGGGACAAGATCGCTGCCCAGACGGAGCGCCTGTACGTTGAGCTCGCCCGGAGGTAGGCTCCCTAGCTGCCTCGGCCGCCACTGCGGCACTACTTCCGCACCGGCGCCGAGTTCCCGCGCATCCTGTCCGCCAGCGCGACCAGGCCCGCGACCACCAATACCAGCCGCCGCCCCGGCACCCTTCACCGGACCTGGCAAGCAGAACGCGCGCCCGCTATGCTGAGTTGAGATACATCTTGACTTGGGAGGCACTCAGATGGAGCCCGCAGACCCGCACGCCATCCGGGCCGGTGACCGGGACCGGGATGCCGTCGTGCAGCGGCTGCAGGAAGCTTTCGCCGAGGGCAGGCTCGACGACGAGGAATTCGACCGCAGGACCAGGGCCGCGCTGACCGCCCGGCTGAGCGGCGACCTGGCCGTCATCACCAGCGACCTGCCGGAGAGCACCCCGTCCGGCCGGACGATCCAGCCCGCCGCGGCCGGCCGCAAGCCAGGCCGGTTCGCTATCGCGTACAAGAGCTCCGTCAGGCGGGCTGGCCGCTGGCTGGTGCCTGAGCAGTTCCGGACCGTTGTCTATAAGGGAAGCGGTCACATCGACCTGCGGGCTGCCGAGCTGACGGCGCCGGTCACCACCCTGTTCGCGGTCGCTTACAAGTCGCGCATCGACGTGCTGGTTCCGCTCGGCGTCCGGGTAGAGCTTGACGGATTCGGCGTGAGCAAGGGCTGGTCCGCGGAGGAAGACCTAGAGAGCCGCCTCCCCGCTGACGCTCCGGTAGTGCACGTCCGTGGTATCGGCTACAAAGGCACTATCGAGGTCAGCACGAAGCCGCGAGCCTCTGATTCGGCTGGCCAGGGCTCTCCTGGCGCACGCCAGCTGCCCGGCTGAGGCGGATCGCCTGACCTGAGGCGGGATCAGGTGACCGAGCCGGCCGCGGCGCCGGTGACACGGTCGCCCCACCGCGCGATCTCCGCTTCCAGGTCCAGCGGCCTGATCATCGAGCTGTCAGCAGTCTCTTGCGCCCAGTCCTCGGCCGGAACCCGCCACATGACCTCGAACTCGATGCCGCTCGGGTCCTTGGCGTAGAGCGACTTCGAGACGCGATGGTCGCTGGCCCCCACGAGGGCGTTCCTGGCAGTAAGGCGCTCGCGGACAGCGGCCAGCTCAGCTAGCGTGCCGACCTCCCAGGCCAGGTGGTACAAGCCGAGGTAGCTGCCGTGCGGCAACTGGCCGTCAGGCACCGAGAACAGGCCGAGGTCGTGATCGTTGGCAGTGCCCTGCGCGCGCAGGAACGCTGCCCGGCCAGGTATCTCCATGGCGATCTCGAAGCCGAGGGCGCCGGTGTAGAAGTCGACGCTTGCGGCCAGGTCCTGCACGTACAGGACGGCGTGGTTCAGTCGGCGGACAGCCATAGCACTCTCCCGTTCCAGTCTGCCTGAGATAAGCCCGGCCCGCGCTGCCACATTCCCGCGGCCACGCGGCGAGCCCGGCATATCGGGCTTAGCCTGGCCCATCCGGCAACCGATCACCGACGGGACACTATGCTCATCGCAGTTTGCGT
>DATMMA010000394.1:0-15926 GCA_035570295.1 Streptosporangiaceae bacterium | reverse complement strand
TGCGGCCGCGGTCGGCCGCGGGCACGGTTACGTACAAGTTGACATACATGCCGATCACGTACTCCACCACCACGAGCACGAGGGCCGAGAGGCTGCCACGCCGCAGCCGGGCCCGGGCTGTTTCGAACGCAGTGTGCACCGGCTTGGCAGCCGACACTGGATGCACGCTCATTGCTCACCTCTCTGTTCTTGACGGATTTGCGAGCGGAGACCGCGAGCAAGCCGTTCTAGAGTCGCTACCTGTAGCAACGCTACCTATAAGTAGAGTAGCATTGCTACGCATGAAGAGGTAGCCTCACTACCTATGAGGGCAGAAACACTGAAGGGCCACCTGGACGGGATCCTGCTCGCGGTGCTCGAGCCCGAGCCACGCCATGGCTACGCGATCATGGAGGCGCTGCGCGATCGCAGCGCTGGCCAAGTGGACCTGCCCACCGGAACGATTTATCCGGCCTTGCATCGGCTCGAACGAACTGGCCTGGTCCGCGCGAGCTGGTCAACGGTCGGCGGGCGCCGCCGCCGGGTCTACGAGCTGACCTCAGCAGGCCGCCGGGCGCTGGAGACCGAACGCAGCACCTGGCGGGATTTCTCGGCAGCCGTCACCGCTTTGCTACAGCCGATGCCGCTGGCGGTCAGCCCGCAATGAACTGGCTGGGCACCCCGGCATCAGACGCTCAGCCAGGGGTCGAGCGCTACCTGGCCGAGGTCGCTGCGAGGCTGCCCGGATCGCCGCGAGCCCATCGGGACATCGTGGCCGAGCTGCGTTCCGGGATCCTGGACGCAACCGACGCGCACTGCTCTGCCGGACTGCCGCCAGCCGAGGCCGTCCAGGCGGCGATCGATGAGTTCGGCGACCCGGCCCGGGTAGCCGACGGCTTCAGCGCCGAGATCGCCACCGGCCTCGCGCGTCGCGCAGCGGTCGTCGTGCTCGTCACCGGCCCGCTTGTCGGGGTGCTGTGGATAGTCACAGCCGTGGCCAGCCATATAGCACCGCACCATCAGTGGGCGGACTTGCCGCCAGGCCTGCAAGTGGGCGTTCCCCTGGTCGCTGTCGCCGCCGGGGTAACGGCCTGCGGTGCACTATTCGGCATCGCCGCCACCGGGCGGCTTACTCGCTGGCTGCCCGACCTGTGCCGCCGGGCTCCTGCCGCGGCCGCGGTCGCGGGGTTCGGCGCGATCGGCGCCGAGGCGCTGGGCCTTGCACTGCTTGGCGCGCAGCTGGCCA
Organism: Streptosporangiaceae bacterium; assembly: GCA_035570295.1. GTDB lineage: Bacteria > Actinomycetota > Actinomycetes > Streptosporangiales > Streptosporangiaceae > JAJYUU01. The sequence goes on along the minus strand of DATMMA010000394.1, from coordinate 14,701 downwards.
CTGCCGCGGGAACGCTCTCCCCCTGGCCGGCCGCCGCAGCGGCAGCGGCGAGCGTCGCCCGGCTGATGTTCGCCCGGCGCGCGGCATTCCGCTGCCTGGCCATCCGCACTGGCCTGACCTGACACTGAGGCACGCTTACGCGCGCTCTTCGCTCACCAGCGCGAGCCAGTTGCCGTCCGGGTCAGCGACGTAGGCCCGGCGCATGCCCGAGACATGGCCGTAGGGCTCGACAAGCACAGGTGCGCCCGCGGCACGTAGCGAAGCGACCGTGTCGTCGGTCGAATCAACCCAGACCACGAGTTCCATCGGATGACCGGGCGCCGGCTCGGGCAGTCCTTGTTTTGCTACCGCGTCGCGGCTCGTGATCGCGATGGTCACGTCTCCGAGACGTAGTTCCACGTGCTCTGGCCGCCCCTCCGCGGGCGTCCTGAAAGTCTGCTTACCACCGAGCTGGTCGCGGTAGAACGCGACCGCCCGCTCAACGTCGGCGCTGTACAGGTTGGGCATGACGGACAGGGTCATCGGTGTTGCTCCGTTACGTGGTAGCCGTTAGCTGTGCGGCGATGTGCTCGCTGAACGCCGTCAGCGGTCCGCCGCCCTTCTGGTCGAGGATGCGGCGCATCCGCTCGGCCTGCGCGCCGTAGCGCTCCAGGTGCCGGTGCGTGAAGTCGACGCGAGTTACGTGAGGACCCTCCGGGGTGAAGGTGACTTCGATCTCTGAGCCCAGCGCCGGGTCTTCCTCATAAGTCCACCGCGGGCTCACCTGCCAGGTCAGCAGCAACCGGTACGGCGGCTGCCAGGCAAGGACGGTGCCCCAGTCGGTCTCCGTGCCGTCAGCGGCTCGCTCGTACCATCGGCCGCCGGCAAAGGGTTCGAGCACGGCTTCGGTGCCGTGCGGCTCAGCTAGGTGATGAGTGTCGACCGGCCACCACTGCTGACCCACGAAGACGTCGAAGGCCATCGCTAGCGGAGCGTTCACCCGCACAGTCTTTGCGACCACGATCTCCTGCTCGGCCGTCATGTTCTGCCCCTTCGCCATGCTCTCGGCAGCGTGCTGAAACGCGACCAGCGACCGCCCCCAGTACCAGTCGAGGTGATCCCGCAACTGCTCCAGCGCATCGGGCTCCAGGTGGTAGATGCGGCGGTTGCCGGCCGCCTGGTCGCTGACCAGCCCAGCGGCCTTGAGCAGCCGCAGGTGCATCGACACCGCAGTCCGGCTGATCGGCATTGCCGCGGCAATCCCGCTGACATCCAGCGGGTGGGCAGCTAGCCGCCCGATGATCCGGCGCCGCATCGGATCGCCGAGGGCGTCCAGCGCTGAATCTAGGTCAATATTCATTGACCGTCAATCTAGGCTGTCTTAGCTGAGCGCGTCAATGAAGTGCCTGCGGGACCAGCCCGGACATCGCTATGGCATGCATCCGGCTAGCGGACCGTCAGCCGGATACTCGCGCGCCATCGCCGCCAGCAGGTCCGGCATGTTGGCAGCAAGCCAGGGCCTCAGGCGAAGTGCTGGCCGGTCCCCGTCAGCGGCAACGTCCAGCACCACAGTCATGCACCGCATGCTTCGCCGGGGTCTCGGCACTCGCAACTCGTTTTCTCGCCGGGCCTGGCCGACCGCGCGCAGCAGCTCCAGAGCGACTCTTCACCCGTTCCAGCGCTCCGGCGCGGCCTTATATGGCGTTATGCCTGATTCTCAACTTACGTTCCGGGTGAAGAGTCAGCCTGGGCGAGGTCAACTGGCCTCAGTCAGGCGGGTGTCAGGTCAGCTAGCCGCCGCAGTCAGCAGGATTGTCGCGCGCTCGGCCGCTGCGCGCACCCGAGGGACCGGGTCGCTTCGCAGCGCGGCAACCGGATCGAGCGCCGCGCCAATCCGCCGCTTAGCCACGACCTTGGCGGCCATCTCGCGCACCCGCCAGTGCTCGTCGCCGAGCGCGGCAACGACGGCGCCTTCCGCCTCATCGGTCCAGGCATACAGCAACCCCCTCGCACCCCAGACCCGCCGCCAGTACTGGTTGAGCTGCGCCGGCCCTTCGTCAAGTACCCGGTGGCCGCCGGGGCCGCCGAGGGCGAGAACGAGATCGTCGTCCACATCCTGACCCTGGAGCAGGGCAACACAGCCAGCCACGACCCGTGGTGTGCCGCGGCGCGCGCACTCGATCTGCACGCTCTGCCGGGGCGTCAGTTCCCACCCCGATCGCGCTGGCACCGGGTCACCTCCATCGCAGGATCCAAGCCTTGCACGTCGGCGCCTGGGTCAGATGCCATGCCGTTCACCCGCGGCGGATAACTAGTTGCAGCGCCGGCCAGCCTCTTGGTGTACTTCAGGCCACCGACGACAGGAGAGAGCGAGATGCGAGCAGCGTTCATGTTCACCCCGATGGCAGCCTCCGCCCATCAGAAGGACATGACGCTTTCGTGCAACTGCTCAACCTTGGCATCCTGGCCCATATAGATGCCGGCAAGACAAGCCTGACCGAGCGGCTGCTGTTCGACGCCGGGGTCATCGACGAGATCGGGCGCGTCGACGATGGCAGCACTCAGACCGACACGCTCGCGCTTGAACGCGAGCGCGGTATCACCATCAAAGCGGCAGTGGTCTCGTTCGCCATCGGCGACCTGACCGTCAACCTGATCGACACGCCCGGTCACCCCGACTTCATCGCCGAAGTCGAGCGGGCTCTCGGAGTGCTCGATGGCGCCGTCCTGGTCATCTCAGCAGTCGAGGGCGTCCAAGCGCAGACCAGGGTGCTGATGCGGACGCTGACGCGGCTGCGAATCCCGACCGTGATCTTTGTCAACAAGATCGATCGCCGCGGGGCCGGTTACGACCGGCTGCTGGCTGACATCGCGGCCAGGCTTAGCCCTGCAATCGTCGCCATGGGATCCGCGCACGACCTCGGGACCGCCGCCGCGGTATGGCTGCCGTACGGCCCTGCTGACGCCGGCTTCTCGAACCGCCTGGCGGACGTGCTCACGCTGCATGACGACACGTTGCTCGCTGACTATGTAGCGCACGAAGACGCGCTCACCTATCCGCGCCTTCGGTCGGCGCTCGCGGCTGCGACCAGGAAGGCACTGGTGTACCCGGTCTACTTCGGCTCGGCGATGACTGGCGCAGGCGTGAGCTCGCTGACCGCCGCTCTTGCCCAGTTGCTGCCGGTTACCAGCAACCAAGCGGGCACCGGGAACGCGCACTGCGGCGGCACCGTGTTCAAGGTCGAGCGCGGCCGTGCCGGGGAAAAGGTCGCCTACGTCCGGCTGTTCGCCGGCGCGGTGGCCATCAGGCAGCCGCTGCGGTACGGTGCTGCGGCCGGCCGGGCCGGCAAGATCGCCAAGATTACCGGGATCAGGGTGTTTAACGGCGGTCCCGCCATCCCGGCCGAGTCCGTGCAGGCGGGCCAGATCGCGAAGCTGTGGGGCCTCGCCGATGTCCGGGTCGGCGATGCGATCGGCGACGCAGGCACGATGGAAGTAACTCATCAGTTCGCGCCGCCGACGCTGGAGACCGTTGTCGTGCCGGCCCGCGCCGCAGACCGTACGGCGCTGCACCTCGCGCTGTCCCGGCTGGCCGAGCAGGATCCGCTGATCAATTTCCGTCAGGATGCGGGCCGGCAGGAACTGCTGCTATCGCTGTACGGCGAGGTGCAGAAAGAGGTGATCCAGGCCACCCTGGCTGCCGAGTTCGGCATCGAGGTCGGCTTCCGGGAGACCACGACAATCTGCACCGAGCAGCTTGCCCGCGCCGGCGCGGCCGCGGAGTTCATGGGTGAGCCCGCCAACCCGTTCAAGGCCACGATCGGCCTGCGGCTCAGCCCGGCACCGCCGGGCTCGGGTACGCGGTTCCAGCTGGAGATCGAGCGCGGCGCTCTGCCTGCTGCATTCCTGACGGCAATCGAGAAGGCCGCTAGAGAGACTCTGGCCGAAGGCCTCTACGGCTGGCAGGTGCCCGACTGCGTCGTCACGGTGACACATTCCGGATACGTGCCGCCGCCACCGCAGGGGTGGAGCAAGTACTCGAGCTCCGCCGCAGACTTCCGTCAGCTCACCCCGCTGGTCGTCATGACCGCGCTCAAGCGGGCCCGGACGGTCGTCTGCGAGCCGGTCAGCAGTTTCCGGCTGGAAACCCCGCAGGACAGCGTGACTGCAGTGCTCGCTGCGCTCGCGCGGCTCGCAGCGACGAAGCAAGCGCCCGGCGCCGCAGGCGCATGCGGCGGAGCTGTTCTCGCCGGCGAGATCCCATCCGGCCGGGTACCCGAACTGCAGCTTGAGTTGCCCGGGCTGACCGGCGGCGAGGGTGTGCTCGAGTCAGAGTTCGCGCGCTACCGGCAGGTGCCGGGCGAGTTCCCGGTCCGTCGGCGAACTGACCATAATCCGCTCTGCCGCGAGGAGTACCTGCTCCGTGTCCGGCGCGGTGCGCTGGGATGGAGCAGCACGGGCTAGCTATCAGGGCCGCGCGCTGCGGGCTGCTGCCAGCCCTCGCGCGCTCGTTCCCGCCGGGTTACGGTTGATCGGGTGCCACGTTCGCCGAGGGTGAACGGTCATCCGTTGCACCAATCTGGCTGCCAGCGGCGGATAATGCTGGCATCGTCATCTTGTCTTTAGCTCCCACATCTGCTACCTCGGGGTGGCTGCCACGAGCAGCAGGTGCGGATCCGCATGACCGTCGGGCACCGTGAGCATGCGGGCTCGCGGCACTCTGGTCTGGCTCGGGCGGCGGACGAGCCGGAAATTTCCTGGCCTGATCAGGGAATCTAACGTTAACGTCAGGGTTATAGCTGAGGGCAGACCAGGGTTATTGCTGAGGGTAAGCAGAGTATTACGGGCAGAAGACCAGGGTAGATCCGGATGCGGCGAAGTAGACCGCGCCGGTTAGCTGGGCACATGGCCCCGGTGCAGGAACCGCGCCAGGGTGACGGAAACGGCGGCAGGAGGACATGGAAAAGGCAATCCCGCTCGCGCTCCTGGCAAGCATCTGCACGGCCACATCCTCGGTATGCCAGCGTCTCGGTGCCAGGGACAGCCAGCCATCCGGGCTCGATCTGTGGCTGATCTTCCGGCTCGCCCGCAGGCCGGTCTGGCTGCTTGGCATTGCCAGCATGATCCTGGGTTTCGTCTTCCAGGTCACCGCACTGCACTATGGCGCGCTCGCGCTGGTCCAGCCGATCCTGGCGCTCGAGCTACTGTTCGTGTTCGGCTACATGGCGATCATGGGCTCCAGCAGGCGCGGCCGGGCAGTCGTCCGCCGGCGCGACTGGCTGGCCGCGGCTGCCATGTCGGCAGGGCTGGGTCTGTTCCTGTTCGCAGCGTCACCGCATGGTGGCCGCCCGCATGCTCCGGCATCGCTGTGGCTGCTGGCTGGCCTGCTAACGCTTGGCGTCGTGGTGGCCGGACTGGCCCTGGCATTCGGGCTACGGCACGGCTCGGCAAGATCCGAACCGCAGCGCGCCGCCATCCTCGGGGCCATGACCGGGATCGCCTGGGGCTTCGTCGCGGCGGTCATCAAGGAATTCAGCTACCACCTCGACGGCGGGCTCGCCGGGATTTTCACGAACTGGTCGGTATACGTCCTGATCGGGGCCGGCGCTGCGAGCCTGCTGCTGGCCTCGCACGCACTGGCCTCGGGGCCGCTCGCCGCCTCCCAGCCAGGCTTCACGATTCTCGATCCGCTCTCAGCCAGCCTGCTCGGTCTCTTCCTGTTCGGCGAGCGCTTCCAGGCCGGCACAGAAGACCTGGCACTCGAGGCGCTAGCGCTGGCCCTCCTTGTGGCCGGAGTTTCAGCGCTGAGCCACAGCCACCTCATCGTCGGCGAAGAGGCCAGCGCCCGTCCGGTCGGCGAGACAAACGACTCGCGCGCGATCCGCGAACGCCCGAGCACCGGCTAGCGATAGCTCGGGCCGTGTGCAGCGGTGAGCCGCCTCGCGATCAGGCCTGTTCGCGCGTCACGCTCTCGGGGGCTTTATCTCTTCGCAAGCCCTCGAAACGCGGATGCCGTAGCTCCCCGGCCCTGGTCCACTCGCTGAACGCCACCTGGCCGACGAGACTGGGCTCGACCCAGTGCACCCCGGTACGCGGCAGCGTGCCGCGGTCGAAGGGCGACTGCGGCCGCTCGAGGCCAGACAGCGTGGCTGCCAGGCTTGCTAGCGTGGCCTCGTCGAAACCGGTCCCGACCTTCCCGGCATAAGCCAGCCTGCCGTCCGGATCGTAGTAGCCAAGCAGCAGCGCGCCGAAGCCGGTCCGCGAGCCCTTCGGGTCTGTGTAGCCCCCGATGACGAATTCCTGCCCGGCCTGGCACTTGAATTTCAGCCAGTCCTTCGATCGGCCCGGCCGGTACGGGGCGTCGGCGCGCTTGACGACCAGGCCTTCCCAGCCGCTGGCGCAGGCGTAGGCGTAATAGGACTCGCCATTCCTGGTGCGGTGCGTGGTGTACCTGATCGGCTTGCCGAAGGACAGCAGCCCGCGCAATACCTGCTTGCGCTGGCGCAGCGGGAGCTCGCGGACGTCCCTGCCGTTCGCCCACAGCACGTCGAAGAGGTAAAAGTACACCGGCACGGCAGCGCGAAGGCTCGCACCGGGATTGCGTACGCCGAGCCGCTGCTGCAGCTTCTCGAAGCTCGTCTGGCTGCCCTCGAAGGCCACGACTTCGCCGTCCACGATGAAGTCTGCGCAGTCTTGTGCTGCCAGGGCTTCGGCGAGTTCGGGGTAGGTGCTGTTGACCTGCTGCTTGTTACGGGTCATAAGCTGGAGCCGATCGCCCGAGCGATAGGCCAGGCAGCGCTCGCCGTCGAATTTTCGCTCGTAGAACCAGGCGGGATCACTGAACCTGGCTTTGGTCAGCGTCGCCAGCTCCGGTTCGAGCCACGCGGGCTGGGCAGCCGCCGGGGTCGTCGGCACGCTGCTCATCGGCTGGCGCTCATCAGCGCGCCTCGCTCGCCCGGGCGACCGCTGCCGCGATCGCAGGCCCCTCCGCCCGCACGGGCGCGCCCGCCACCAGCACAGTCGGCGTGGCCTCGACCCCGGCCGCAATGGCGCGCGCCGTCACGTAGGCCGGCCAGTCCAGGTACCGCCCGTCGGACAAGCAGGCGGTGAACGGCGCGCTATCAAGTCCCGCGCTCTCACCTAGCCCGGCGAGTTCTGAGTCGCTCAGGCCGGGCCCGCCCTCGGGCGGCTGGCTGACAAACAGGGCGTGCGCGTAGTCAAGGAACCGGCCCTGGTCGGCCGCGCATCCTGAGGCCGCTGCCGCCCGGGTCGAGTAGTTGGTGGTGGAGGCCTCGTCGAGGAAGTTCATCGGATGGTAGGCAACGCTCGCTAGTCCGTCAGCCGTCAGCCCGGCAAGGACAGGCTGCGAGGACAGCTCGAATCGCCGGCAGAACGGGCACAGGAAGTCGATGAAGGCATCTACCCGGACCTGGCCCGCCCCGACGACTACTGCGTCACCCTCGGGCGTCGCGTCAGCGGGCACGCGGCTGGGGGTGGTCGGGTGAGTCATCTGGCTCCTCCAGTGCAATCCTTCGGTACTCGCTGACGCTGCCAGCATGACTAGTACCCAGCCTGCTGCGGGGTTACCTGGGGGCGGTGACCGCCAGGCGGAGGCCAAGAAGGACTGCAGGCCAACTTAGTGCGGACGAGACATGCGACTTCGAGGCGAACCTCACTAATATTAAAGTCAACCGGCCGAGCGTATACGCCCTAGCGAGGCAGGCAAGCGGATGACCGGATTACCAGGCCGCGCGCGATGAGAGCACGTGACGACTCGGCCTCCGCTGCCGGGGCCGGACTTGCAGCTGAGGTGGCCCGCGCCCTTGTCATCGCAAGTGCCCTGGCCCGTGTCGCCGGAACGTTGTCACTCGCCGCGGACATTCGCCGTAGCCGCGAGCGGCACCGGCAGGATGTTCTGATACGGAAACTGTGGACTGCGGTGAAAGGCATTCCGCCAGGTACCGTACTTGAGGATCCAGTCACCCGCAGCCGGGTCAGTGCCGAGCGGGACGGCGGCTTCCTGATCCTTGCGATCGCTGACCCGGTTGATTATCCCGATGCCGAGGCGACAGTTGCCCGCTACACGCTCGGCTACTGGTCGGTGCAGGCACGACCGCCGCTGTGCCGGCACCTGGCCGGGATTCATGACACATCTCCCGCACAGATGCGCTGGCAGCAGCGCGAACGGCTCGCCGAGTTCAACGCCATGACCAGTGCCGCGGAAGTGACTACTGAGGAACTCGCGGCGCTTGTTGTCCAGGTGGCACGCTGCTCTGCCACTCATCGCCGGTAGCCAGGCAGCCGGGCAGTCGCTAACGGCTGACAGCGGGCAACTCCTCGCAATCCATTAGCGGTAAGGGATAGCATCGCCCGCCTGCCCGGGCCTAGCATGCGCTCGTGGCCATGGGTTTCGGAACGGTGAAGCGCCTGCTTGTCGGCAGGCCAATGCAGAGCGAACGCCTCGGCCATACGCTCCTGCCGAAGAAGATCGCACTGCCAGTCTTCGCTAGTGACGCGCTGTCGTCGGTCGCTTACGCCACCCAGGAAATCCTGCTCGTCCTTGCCGCCGGCGGGCTCGCCTACATTGCCTACACGCCGTGGATCGCGCTGGCAGTCGGCCTGCTGATGCTAGTCGTGGTCGCTTCCTACCGGCAGAACGTGCACGCCTACCCGTCCGGGGGCGGCGACTACGAGGTAACGACCACCAACTTCAGCGCGCGGGTGGGCATGACCGTCGCCAGCGCGCTCATGGTCGACTACGTGCTCACGGTGGCAGTGTCGGTCTCCTCGGGCGTCGCTAACCTGGCCTCCGCGTTTCCCGCGCTCAACTCACGCGTCACTCTCATCGCGGCGCTGACGGTCGCCGCCATCGCGATCATGAACCTGCGCGGCGTGCGCGAGTCCGGCACCGGCTTCGCGATCCCGACCTACTGCTTCATCGGCGTCGTCATGCTGATGATCATCTGGGGCGGGATCCGGCTGGCGACAGGCCAGCACCTGCACGCTGAGACGGCCGGCTACGCGATCAAGTCCACCGGCACATTCGCCGGCCTCGGGCTGATGTTCCTGGTCCTGCGGGCGTTCTCGTCTGGCTGTACCGCGCTGACTGGCGTGGAAGCGATCAGCAACGGCGTGCCGGCGTTCAAGAAGCCCAAGAGCAAGAACGCCGCTACCACGCTCGCCTTGCTCGGCGGCATCGCGGTCACCATGTTCGGCGGGGTAACCGCGCTGGCCTTGATCAGCCATGTGCACGCGGGCGCGCTGATCGGGGCTCCCAGGGGTTACGTGCAGTCAACCGTGATAGCGCAGGTCGGACGTGCCGTGTTCGGCTACTCCTCGCCGCTGTTCTACCTGTTGCAGGTGTTCACTGCCCTGATCCTGGTGCTAGCAGCCAATACCGCGTTCAACGGATTCCCGGTGCTGGCCTCGATCCTGGCCGGGGACGGGTACCTGCCCCGTCAGCTGCACACCCGTGGTGACCGGCTCGCCTTCAGCAACGGCATCCTGCTGCTCTCCGGGTTCGCGATCGTGCTGATCGTCGCGTTCAATGCCTCGCCGACCCGGCTGATCCAGCTGTACATCGTCGGCGTCTTCGTCTCGTTCACCTGCAGCCAGACCGGGATGATCAGGCACTGGAACCGGCTGCTGCGCGCGACCACCGGGTCCGCGGCGCGGCTGCGGATGATCAGGTCGCGCGCGGTCAACACGCTCGGCGCCTGCGTTACCGGAGCTGTCCTCATTATCGTCCTCATCAGCAAATTCCTCGACGGCGCGTGGATCGCCGTGGCCGCCATGGTCGTGCTCTGGCTCACCATGCGCGGCATCCAGCGGCATTACCAGAGTGTCGCGCTCGAGCTGACCCCCGACGAGGAGGCCTCGCTTACCCTGCCGTCCAGCAATATCGCGATCGTGCTGGTCTCCAAGCTGCACTTGCCCACCCTCAGGGCGCTGGCCTACGCCCGCGCCGCCAGGCCCGCCAGGCTCGAGGCCGTCACGGTCGAAGTGGATGCTGCCGAGACCGTCCGGCTGCAGCAGGACTGGGACCGGCGCGCCATGCCGTTGCCGCTGACGGTCGTGTCGTCGCCATACCGGGAGATCACCCGGCCGGTCATCGAGTATGTGCGGCGGCTGCGGCGGGAGAGCCCGCGTGACATTGTCACCGTGTACGTCCCCGAGTACGTGCTGGGGCACTGGTGGGAGCAGGCACTGCACAACCAGAGCGCGCTCCGGCTTAAGGCCAGGCTCCTGCTGGAACGCGGCGTCGTGGTGGCTAGCGTGCCCTATCAGCTGCAGTCAGCAACGCGGGCTGCAAAGGCCGCAGACCCGCTCATGGGCGGCAGGTTGATGGCCGACAGGGAAAGCCAGCACGCTGCTGAAGTACGGAAGGAAGTCAGCGCGCTCACCGGGCACGACGGCCGCCCGCCCGTGCCGATCGCGGAGTGTCAGCACAGCGAGCGGGTCGAACTGGCCGGCACCCTGCGGGCCGTTACCACACGACCACGCGGTGGCAGCCAGACCATGGAAGCCGAGCTGTGGGACGGCACCGGACGCGTCACCCTGGTCTGGCTCGGGCGGCGCGAGATTCCCGGCATTCAGCCAGGGCGGCGGATAGTCGTCCACGGCCGGCTGACAAGCCAGCATGGCCAGCCCACCATATTCAATCCGGCCTACGAACTGCACCCTGCCGGGGAGATGCCGAGTGTCGGGCACTAGCCGTCAGGGACAGAACCGGTATCCCATGCCAGGCTCCGTCAGCAAGTATCGCGGCGCGGATGGGTCGGGCTCCAGTTTGCGGCGCAGGCTGGCCATGTACACGCGGAGATAATGGGCCTCGTTCTGGTAGCCAGGACCCCAGACCTCCTGCAGTAGCTGGCGCTGCGTGACGAGCCGCTCGGCGTTGCGGGCCAGTACCTCGAGTAGCTGCCACTCAGTCGGCGTCAGCCGGACATCGGCGCCCGCCCTGGTGACCCGCTTGCGGGCCAGGTCCACCGTGAACTCAGCAGTGCTGATCACGGGCTCGTCTGGCGCCGGGACGGCCCGGCGGACGGCAGCGCGCAGCCGCGCCAGCAGCTCGTCCATACCGAATGGCTTGGTGACGTAGTCGTCGGCCCCGGCGTCCAGTGCCGCCACCTTCTGGCTCTCCTGGCCCCAGGCCGACAGCACGATGATCGGCGTCGAACTCCAGCCGCGCACTCCCCTGATCACGTCGGTTCCGTCCATGTCCGGGAGGCCCAGATCGAGGATCAGCACGTCGGGTCGCTCACGGGCCATAGCCGCCAGGCCTGACGCTCCGTCGGCCGCGGTGCTCACCTCGTACTTGCGCGCGGCGAGGTTGATCTTCAGGGCACGAAGGATCGGGACCTCGTCATCGATCACCAGGACACGGGTCATGGGCTCGCGGTCAGGCTCGCCGAGCTGGCTGCCGCCGCCCCGCACGGCAGGACGACCCGCATCGTGAGCCCGCCACCCGGCGTGTCAGCAGCGCGCACGCTGCAGCCCATCGTGTCGAGGAAGCCCTTGACCACAGCGAGACCGAGCCCGACGCCAGTTCCGCCGGACGGATCCGCACCGCGAGCATCCAGCCGCTGGAACGGCTCGAACATCCGCTCCTTTGCCTCGTCCGGCACGCCTCGACCATGATCGATGATCTCCAGCAGCACGTCGCCGCCCAGCTGGCTGGCGCGCAACTCCGGAGGCCGGCCGGACGGCGAGTAGGCCAGCGCATTGGCGAACAAGTTCGCCAGCACCCGCTCCAGCAGGCCGGGATCGGTGAGCACTAGCGGCAGCTCGTCGGGAACCGTCAACTGCATGTCGCTGCCGCCGTCAAGGCCCCGCAGGGCTACCGGCGCCACCTCGTCGACCGCCGTTGCCCGCAGGAACGGCTGCAGGGACCCGGTGGTGAGCCGGCTCATGTCCAGCAGGTTGCCGATGAGCGCGTCGAGCCTGTCCGCTGAAATCTCGATGGTGGCCAGCAGAGCTGCCTCGTCTGCCTCGGTCCACTCCACGTCCGTCTGGCGCAGCGTGCTGACGCTGGCCTTGATCGAAGCGAGCGGGGTACGCAGGTCATGGCTGACGGCGGCGAGCAAGGCCGTCCGCATCCGGTTGCCTTCGGCCAGGGCCTCCGCCTGTGCGGCTTGGGTCCGCAGCCGGTCGCGGTCCAGCGCGGCCGCGATCTGTGCGGCGACGCCATCGAGCAAGCGAGGCGACAGCGGCCGGTGCTGGCCGGCGACCTCCAGCACCAGGTCGCTACGTGGTGCGGCATGCGCCACCGGGTCGGCGAGCCCTGCAGGACCGCTCGAGGCGGCGCGCACCCACTGCTCACCGGTGCGTTCGAGCAACTCGGCTCGCCCGCCGCGGCTTGCCGTGAGGTAACTGAGCACCGCGGCCGGAGTGTCCTCGCCGCCCAGCACGGTCTGCGCCAGGGCCAGGAGGTCCTCGGCTTCCTCGGTACTCCTGGCCGCCTGCCTGGCTCGCAGGGCTGCCAGGTGCACGACGCTGCTAACCGTCACGGCGACTGTTACGAACAGCAGCAGGGCCAGCAGGCTCTTGCCGTCGGCGATCGTCAGTGTGTGTACCGGCGGGGTGAAATACCAGTTCACTAGCAAGCTGGCAGCGACCGCGGCCAGCACGGCGGGCCAGAAGCCGCCCACCACGGCTACGGCTACCACGGCTACCAGGTAAACAAGCAGGTCATCGCCGAGATCCAGGCGCAGGCCATGGGCCGAGAGGACCAGCGTCAGGAGCGGGAGCCCGGCCACGGCCAGCAGCACACCAGCCAGGACGCGGCGCACGCCGATGCCGCCCGAAAGGTCAGCAATCCGGCGCTGCCTCCGGGCCGTCCGCTCGCTCGCGGGCTTGTCGCTCGCGGCGTTCTCGCCTGCGGGCTCGCTCGCCGAGACATCCACAATCCACAGTGTGAACGATGAAGCCAGGTGGCGCACTATCACGCCGGCAACGACCCCGCCTGCCGTGCAGGCAGCGAGCACCAGCGCGGCGCGCGCCACGCCAGGCGCGCCCACTTGAACCTCGGCGTATGGCGGACGGGAGAACCCGGCCACCGTCAGCCAGCCGATGCCGCCCAGCACCGGCGCGACGGCCGGCTCTGCAGCCATGCACCCTGCAGTCACGATGATCGCGACAAGCAGAAGCACCCAGCCCGCGGACAGCCCTCCGTGGCTTGCCGCCGCGGCGGCGCCTACCACCAGCAGCGCGCCGAACCCGGCTGGCAACGCCAGCGGCGCTGCCAGCCCGCGTCTGCGCCTGCGCCTGCGCGAGCTACTAGCCGGACCAGGCCAGCCATAATCGTCAAGGCCCCCGCCCATCCCGTCGGCGTACCCGGGCCAGGCAGGCAAGACAACATCAGCCGGACTTGGATCCTCAATCTCGTCCATCCATGCCAGTTCACCGCTGGATGAGGCCGGCATCGATGATCTTGATGCGTTCTTAACGCGGGCGCCTCCAGTCTTCACGCAACCTTGGCGGGGGCAAGGCAGGCTCGGTCTGGCATCCTGTGACGGATGCAGCGAGTCACCGTGCTCGGCAGCTGCGGTGCGTTCCCGGAGCCGGGGCGCGCGTGCAGTGGCTTCGCGGTGGACTGGGACGGCTACCGCCTGGTGCTGGACCTCGGCTACGCCACGCTGCCGCGACTGCTTGCCCATTGGCCCGATGGTGGCGTGGACGCTGTCGCCATCACCCACGAGCACCCTGATCACTGCATCGACCTGCACGGTTTGTTCCGGATGCGGTTCTACGGCCGACCTGGCAGACCACGATTGCCGTTGTACTGCCCGCCAGGCGTGCTTGACCGGCTTGGAGGTCTCGAGCCGGACGTGGACCTGACAGCAGTCTTCGACTGGCATACGCTGCCCGGCACCTACCAGGCAGGACCGTTTGAGCTGACCGGCGTGAGACTGCCGCACTTCGTGCCTAACGCCGGCGTCCGATTGCAGGCCGACGAGATCGCGCTGGCCTATTCCGGCGACACCGGCCCGGACGCGCTGCTGGCCGAGCTCGGCCGAGATACCGAGCTGTTCATCATTGAGGCCACCGACCGGGATGGCGAGACCCAGCGACCGGTGCGCAACCTGATGACCTCTGCCGAGTCAGGTCGCTGGGCCCGCCAGGCCGGAGCCCGGCGCCTCATGATCACTCATTTCTGGCCCGGCAATGACCGGGCGGCCGCCGCGGCCGCCGCGGCCGCGGAGTTCGACGGCGAAGTACTGGTTGCCGAGGAGGGTGTCGCAGTCAGCCTCGAAGACTCTTCCCCGGTCAGTGAAACCTTCCCGCGCTGACCTGTCTGGCCGGTCTGCGCAGTTGACTGCCCGCGCCGCCTCCTGCTAACTTTTGTTGGCAGATGCAAGATTACCTTTGTGGAAATGACGCCGTGAGCGGCGACGAACTGCTGCAGGTGCTGGGAACGCTGGCGAACCCGCACCGGATCCGGGTAGTGGCTGCCCTGGCCCAACAGCGCAACTACGTCAGCCGGCTCGCCCGCGACCTGGGCATCAGCCGGGCCCTGCTGCAGGTTCACCTTCGCAAGCTCGAGGCGGCGGGCCTGGTGTCGGCCTCCATCGAGGTGTCAGCGGATGGCAAGGCGATGAAGTTCTACGAGGTGGCACCATTCGCGGTGCATCTCACTCCGGAGTCAATCATGACTGCGGCGCGGACATTGAGCACGGACAGGCACCTGGAGGCGGAACTGCGATGAAACCGAGGACGGCAA
>DATMMA010000393.1:0-33208 GCA_035570295.1 Streptosporangiaceae bacterium | reverse complement strand
CTCTTGTACTCGTGCCGTTTAGCCACCTGGAAGTCGGCGCCGAGCTTGTCCAGAACGCCGCGCAGGAAGACGCGCTCGATGGCGATACCGGTCAGGCCCAGGTCACCGGATGGCTGGAGCCAGATCTTCTCGAATGCGGTGGCCAGGTAGTACTGCACGTTGCTGGCGGAGAACTCACCGAACGACTCGGCCCACGCGATCGTCGACTTGCCCGCGGCGGCCAGTTCTTTGATCGCCTGGCGCAACTCCTGGACCGCGGCCAGCCCGATGCTCTTCCCGCCGAGCCTGGCAACCAGGACGGCGACCCGGTCGTCATCGCGGGCCCGGCGCAGGGCATCGAGGACGTCAGGCAGCGGCGCCCGGTTCTTGTTGACGAGGGCGCTGATCGGATCGCTGGGCCTGGTTTCGCTGATCCCGTCGGTAAGGTCCAGCTCCAGAATGAGCGGAGCCGTGTAGTGCTGGCGCAGCTTGGCCAGTTGGGTGGCAAGGAGGGACTCTGGCATGCGTAACAGCGTAAGCCGGACCGCAGGGCTCTCGGGCCGTCGTGTAAGCCGGACCGCCGGACTCTCGGGCCGTCGTGTAAGCCGGACCGCCGGACTCTAGGCCGTCCTGTCAGCCAGACGGCCGGACTCTCGGGCAGTCGGTCACAGCGGTTCTCCGTCAGGCCCTGCCTTGGGCCAGCAGACAGCGCCGAGTCTGTCCGGTTAGTGAGTTTTGCGCCCAGCCCGTC
Organism: Streptosporangiaceae bacterium; assembly: GCA_035570295.1. Classification (GTDB taxonomy): domain Bacteria; phylum Actinomycetota; class Actinomycetes; order Streptosporangiales; family Streptosporangiaceae; genus JAJYUU01. Next base: position 32,478 of record DATMMA010000393.1, on the reverse strand, counting down.
CCGACATTTCACTGATCTTGCAGGCGCGAAACATGGCAAATCAGGACGAGTTGTAACCAAAATCCGTGAAATGTCATCTCTGACGCCCCGGACGGCACGGTCATAGCAGGGATTGCCGTGCCGCCTGTGGCTGCGCTAGGCGCTGAGCTCCTCCACCGACACCTGCCACAGCCGGGCGGCCGCTTCCGGGTCAAGCGCGTGTGCCGCGACGCCCCGGCGGGTGCCTGGCTCGTTCGGCAGCGCCTCGTTGCAGTCCTCGAAGTACCTGCCGCCGATACCAGCCAGCAGCGGTGATACGGCGAGCAGCACCGATGTGGCCGCGCCTTGCTGAGGCGTCTTCCAGGACGGCGCCCTGCTGCCGGTAGCAGCGCGCATCCTGTCCAGTTCTTCGTCGGTCACGTAACGCTGCAGGTTTGTGCGGATTGCTCCTGGCATCAGCGCGTTGATGAAAATGCCGTCGTCGGCCCACTGCCTGGTGCCCTCGACCGCGAATAGCACGTTGGCGGTCTTGGACTGGCCGTAGGCAGCCCAGGGCTCGTACTCGCGCACGCGGAAATGGATGTCATCGAACACGATGCCCGAGCGGAGGTGCCCGCTTGAGCTGACCGAGACGATCCGTGCACCGCCTGCCGAGGCGAGCGCCTGGTGCAGGCCGGCAGCGAGCGCGAAGTGGCCGAGGTGGTTTGTGGCGAACTGCATCTCCCAGCCTTCGGGCGTGCGCATCAAGGGCGCTGCCATCAGGCCGGCATTGTTGACCAGGACGTGCAGCGGGCCTTCCCAGCCGGAGACGAAGGACCGCACCGAAGCCTGGTCGGCCAGGTCGAGCGGCGCTACCAGGACCTGCTTGCTACCGGTGGCCCCGGTGATCTGCGCGGCAATCCGCTCGCCGGCTTCGACATCGCGCACTGCGAGGGTCACTTCGGCTCCGGTTCTCGCTAGCGAGGTGGCCGTTTCTGCGCCGATACCCGACGCGCCGCCGGTAACGATCATGCGCTGCCCGGTCAGGTCGAGCCCGCTCACTATTTCGTCGGCCGTTGTCCGGCCGGTGTAAGGCGTGGTGATATGCGTGGTCACTAGTTACTCCTCCGACGCCCGTCTCGGGGCGGTAGCATAAGAAAGTGGAGGTGCCTCCGTATGAGGCCGATGCTATCCGGAGGTTCCTCCGGATAGCAAACTGGCCGCGCGAGCGCGTCGGTGCGGTGGCTACCTTGGTGGCGCCCGCGCTGGTAGCGCCTGCCTTGGCGCTGCGCGTCCGCCGGGCGCGCGGGGAGGAGCGGACATGTCCGCGGTAGAGCGGCCGATGCGCGCTGACGCGCAGCGCAATCGCGAGCAACTGCTCGCCGCGGCCGTTACAGCGTTCTCCCATGAGGGACCGGAAGTCACGCTGGAGTCCATCGCCAAGGACGCTGGCGTCGGCATCGGCACCCTCTACCGGCACTTCCCGAGCCGTGAGGCTCTTGTCGACGCCGCGTACCGGAGTGAACTGACCAGGCTGTGCGACTCCGTCCCTGCCCTGCTCGATCAGATGCCGGCCGACAAGGCCACGCGCACGTGGATGGATCAGTTCATCGACTACATGACGACGAAGCGCGGGATGTCCGATGCGCTCCGCAAGGTGATTGCCTCGGGCGGCAATCCGTTCGCGGAGAGCCGGACCCGGCTGCTGGCCGCGTTCGCGGCGCTGATGCAGGCTGGCGCGGCCGACGGGACGATGCGATCTGACCTCGACCCGGCGGACTTGCTGGCCAGTCTGAGCGGAGTGTCCCTGGCCGTCGGCGACCCTGCACAGCGCGAGCAAGCCGGGAGACTGCTCGACCTGCTGATGGACGGAATGCGATACGGCGCCGCCCGATGACCACCAGGCGTGCGCCGCGGGATGAGCGCTGCAATGGCTAGCCGGGACGGGAACGGCTGGGTACGGTGCGAGCTCGGGCACCGGCACTGGGGCCGCTACGGAGCGGCGGGGCTACTTGCGTACGTGGCCAACGGTCCGGTGCTGCTGCAGCGGCGGACCTGGTGGAGCCACCACGGGGGGACCTGGGGCCTGCCCGGCGGCGCACGCGACAGTCACGAAACTGCGGTGGCGGCAGCGCTTCGCGAGGCTGCCGAGGAGTGCGGTGTGCCAGCTGACGCAGTGCGCCAGCGCGGTCTCTTCATCGATGACCACGGTGGCTGGTCGTACGTCTCCGTGCTCGCCGACGCCGACGCGCCGTTTCCGGTGGAGTCGGATTACGACGAGACCGATGAGGTTGCCTGGGTGGAACTGCCGAAAGTCACTGAGCTCGACCTGCATCCAGGGCTCGCGGCGCACTGGGCAGAGCTGCAAGACCAGCTCTCGCCGGTGACGATCATCGTGGACGGTGCCAACGTTGTGGGATCTAGGCCGGACGGCTGGTGGCGCGATCGTGCTGGCGCGGCGCTCCGGCTGCGCAACCAGCTTGCCCCGCTGGTGACAGCGGGCATTACGGAGCTACCAGCGGGCCTGCAGTCGCTGGCCGAGGCGCCTGCGACGGCTGATGAGCTGCCGACTGCCACGGGTATGGGCGGGGGCGACGGTGGATCGAGCCGGCCAGGGCGCGGCATCGCGGGGATGGCAGACGGCCAGATCCGTATGCGGTGGATGCCCGACGTCGTCCTGGTCGTCGAGGGCGCGGCTAGACCTGCGGCGGCGCAGGCTGACGGCAGCCCTGTTCAGGTGGTCGCCGCCGCCGGGTCCGGCGACGACACCATTGCTGCGCTCGCAGCGCAGACAACCGGCCGGCGCATCGTCGTCACCGCCGACCGCGAGCTCCGGCAGCGGTGCCTCGCGGCCGGAGCCTCGGTGGCCGGCCCCGGCTGGTTGCTCGGGTTGCTCTAGCGGCGGCTACCGCGCCTTCCGCGTCGCCGGCATCTATCTGGCGCCGCGGGAATGAAACGGCGGAGATCAACGGCGCTGGATCCGGGCGTCTGCTGGTACCTGCACATGATCGAGGAGTAAGCCGAACAGCCTGTTTGCCCAGGTCAGGTCCGCCCTCACGACCGCGAAGATCCCGCACAGGATCGAGTGGTGGCGCATGGACGAGGCGCTGCGAGGCCTCTGAGCAAAATGTGACGGGCATCACGCAACGCAGCGTAAGCGATTCGCGTCGGAGTGCTATGACCCCGACACCCGCCACGAACACCAGCACGGCTGCTAGCGAGCCTGAGCCCGTCACAGTCGTCCTCCCATGCTGCAGCGACGACGAGTACGCGCAGCGGATTGCCAAGAGCGACGAGGTCAGGGACTACCTCGTCCCCGGCTACCTGGCCGCCTGACGTCGAGCAATAAGAAGAGCGGCCCCCGCTGCCCCGAGCCGGGCGTCGCTAATCTACGGTCGCTTGCTGTCCGAGGAGGGCGGCTGGGATGACCCGGTGTCCACGGACAAGGTTGTGCTGGTTGTGTCAGCGCACAGGGAGAGGCCCGGTTACCCGGAGGCCGCTCACCCAATCCTGCGCGTTCGCATCAAACTGCGCATACCGCGGAGATGTGTAGCACTCGGGCGGACCTGCCCCGGGGTGGTGCGCTGCATTCAGTTGCAGGTGCGGCAGGTAGGAGACGCATGCGGGGCTGGGTCGCGCGGCATGGCCGTCAGCGAGCTGCTTGCCTGTAGGCGACGATGTGTTGCCCGGTCGCCGTACAGCGCGCCGAGGAGCATGGCCGTGCTCACGATGCTCCTGACAACGATCCCTGACCGCCCTGTCAGTTGGAAGGACCGCAGTTGCGTTCTTCAGCTCGTTGGCGCTCAGCCGGACACTTGCGCGCTGTCGGCCGGCAGGAGCGTGAACGCGGCTGCATGCAGTGGGCGGATCGCCCGGAAGTGCCTCTCGTCAAAGGTCAGCAAGCGCGTTGTCCGGTACTTGGCTGCGAGCACGACAAGCGATGCGTCGGCAATGCCGATGTCCATCTGCTGGTACCGCTCGACCAGTGTGGCGGCCTGGCCGACGTCGAACCGGTCGAACTCAGCGAGCGTGTAGACGCCGTCGGCGACATCGCTAAGGACGTTGCGTTCAGCTCGCACACCCGCCCGCCTGGCCATCAGATAATCCAGTTCGGCGAGAACGAACGGCGAGAGAATCAGCGGTCCAGGGTCATTGCCGAGCAGGTCGGTAACCAATCGCTGGCGCGGATCATTGCCAGAGTATGCGGCAACTAAGCCGCTGGTATCGCAGATGATCACGAGGTCCCGAAGCCTTCGGCCAGCACGTCATCGACCTTGTTCGCCAGGTCGGGATCGCCGAAGTCGACAGTTCCCCAATGGGGGGAGTGCCGCGGTCGCAGCATCGTTCCCAGCCATTGCTCGAGCGCGCTGCGGATAATCGTCGCCTCTGACTCCCCGGACGTGCGGGACGCCTGTGCTAGCCGTTCCTTCAGGTCCTCCGGCAGGTACACCGAGGTCTTAACCATATATGTAGGGTACCCTACGTCACCCTACGGATGGCAGAGGGCTCGCGCCGGGCACCCGCACCGAGCGGGCTCGCGCCGGGCACGCGCGCCGATCTGGCTCGCGCCGGGCTCACGCGCGCCCCATGCGCATAACGCGTAACAATCGATTGCGAATTATCTAGTCAACTACGTCGAAGGTTGACCTTTAGCGTAATGGACCGGACATCATATTGGCCTATTCGCTAGCACTGACGGGAGACCAGCATCGTGCCGCAGCCGTCACTCGTGGAGCCGCTGCGCCGGTGGGACCCGGAGCAGGTCGGCGGCTACGTTCTGATCGGCCGCCTCGGCGCCGGCGCTATGGGGCAGGTCTATCTGGGCCGGTCAGCGGCCGGGCGGCTGGTAGCCGTCAAGACGATCAAAGCCGAGCTGGCCGAGGAGCCCGACTTCCGGAACAGGTTCGGCCAGGAGGTCGCAGCCGCCCGGCGGGTCAGCGGAGCCTTCACCGCGGCGGTCGTCGCCGCTGACTCCGAGGCCGACGTCCCGTGGCTGGCAACTGTCTACGTCCCGGCGCCCTCGCTGAGCAGGCTGGTACGCACGAGCGGTCCGATGACTGTTCCGGCAGTGCGCTGGCTGGCAGCAGGCTGCGCCGAGGCACTGGAGTCGATCCATAGCGTCGGCCTGGTGCACCGTGACCTGAAGCCGGCCAACGTCCTGGTGTCGCCGGACGGACCGCGAGTGATCGACTTCGGCGTGGCGCGGGCCGCTGAGCGGATCCAGCTGACCGTGACCCGCGGCAGCATAGGAACTCCTGCCTACATGGCGCCCGAACAAGCCAGGGATACCCGGCACGCCACCTCGGCCAGCGACATCTTCGCCCTCGGCGCCACCATGCTGTTCGCAGCTACGGGTCACGCTCCGTACCAGGGCGAGACCGTCATGGACGTGCTGGTTCAACTGGCCACCGGGCCCCCGGACGTCGCCGGGCTGCCTGGCGAGCTAGCCGAGATCGTGATGGCCTGCCTGGAACGCGACCCGCGCAACCGGCCAACCTCGGCTTCGATCCTGGCCCGGCTCGCGCCCGCGCTCACAGCTGCGGGTGAGGTCGGCGCTCCGCCGCTGCCGCCCGCGGCCCTCAGGCTGATCGAGGAGTACCGAAGGATCCCGCGGTCGCCGGCGGAGCTGCAGGCCGCGCCGGCCGGGGACTCCGGCCGGGCGTCGCCGGCGCAGGCGGGCGCTGAGTCGCCAGAGCTGGTCAACCCCCGCGGGAACGACGACACCGGCGACAATGACACCCTGGGCTCGCAGCCGCTTGGCGAAAGCGCGAGCTGGCAATCCGGCGAGCCAGCATCTGCCCGGACCGATCGGGTAACCCGGCAGTCCCGCGCCAGGCTCGGCCGGCGCGTCACGCTGACGGTTGCGGCCGCAGGCGCCGCCGTCGCGCTGGTCGGCGCCGGCTGGGTGCTGCGCACCGAGGATCCGCGCAATCACCTGCAGGGCGGACTGGCTGCCGACTCGAAATCCCCATCGACGTCACCTGCCGTGTCGTCACCGGCGTCGTCGTCGTCAGCCGGCCCGCCGTCAGCCGGGTCAGGGAGACCTGGCATCGACCGGGCTGGTCTCGGGCCCGTGATGGAGTTGCCTGCCGGGCAGAGCCCGCCGCCTGGCGCGGCGATCCCGCCACCGGGAGAAGCTCCGGCGGTAATCGATCCGACGCCCGGCATCCCGTTCATCGCTCTCAATCAGCCCACCGGTGACGGCGACACTGGCTTCATGATCCACGGCGGAAACTGGCCGCCGGGCAAGCCAGTGACGATCGAACTACTCGGGCACGGTACGGCACCAATTCCGCCGACCGCGGACCGGCTGGGCACGATCAACTACGTGATAAACCAGGAACACGTTTTCTTCCGGCGTGGTCTGCCGCCCGGCATTTACACAGTCCGGGCGGTCGGTGCTGATGGCAGGACCGCGACGGCCAGGTTCGAGGTTCTTGGCTAATCAGCCGCCCGCGCAGCACGCGCCAGTCCGGTCAGAGAACTGGCGTCCACCACAGGTCCTCTTGCCGCGAGCACCAGGCCGGATCGTCGATCTGGTTCAGGTCGCTACTGGTGATGATCCCGTTCTCGATGAGCGCACTGACTGCGACCTCGTCGGAGAGCCGCACGCCCGGCCGGACCATCGCGCGCTCGGTGAGCTTGCGGCGCAGGACTTTCAGGTGCTCGCCAACCCTGGCGGACAGCCGGTCCCGGAAGGCCGGGTCGCTGTCGAAGCAGTCCAGCTCGTGATGAGCGTCGGTCACCAGCAGCGCGGCGCGGGCGATCTCGGGCGTACGCGGCAGCGGCGTGCTCCGGGCCGGATCGATCAGCCAGGGCCGGCACCACAGCAGCGCGACGAGGAAGAGCTTGGTGTTCGGGTCGAGGTAGAACGGCAGCAGTGTGACATCGCCGCCGGCCGCCGGTTCGGGTACCCCGGCGCCATCGGCGGGCACTGCGGGTGACGTGACGACTAGTCGCAACGGCTGGCCATCGTCCAGCATGGTCCGGGACCCCACCAGCGCGGTTCCGGCGCGCAAGAACCAGCCCTTGGACGGCTCCCCCGCAGCGGCGGGTTCGCCTGCCTCATCCACCCGTGGCAGCCGCACGCGATAGCCGTCGCCCTCGGCGTACAGCGCGTGTGTCCGGCTGATGTTCGCGACCCAGGCGCCGCCCGCCACGGCCGTGATGACCCCTGCCCGCCGGGACAGCCCGCGCCCGGCCGAGATCACCAGGTCGGCGTCCGGACCGCGGCCGAATACGATCCGGCCTCCTTCCGGGATTGCGATCACGGCACCAGTCGGGCTGATGACATTCGCCCGCGCGACCGAGTCGAGCGACATCTGCGTCCTGCCTGTCATGCCAGCACGTCTAGCCGGCCCGCGTGGCGCCGCTTTGTGAGCCGGGCTGCTGACGGCTGACCCGCACGCTCGTGGCGAGAGCAGTAGCGCGGCTGCCGGTCCCGGGACGGGGCGCACGACCGGTGGCGTACTGGGAGGTGTAACCAAATGGTGAGTGCGTTAGCGCAGTTTAGGCGCCTGCACAGGCCGGCCGCATCCACGAGTTCGGGGATGGCACTGTGCGAACGTGCCGAGTTGACTTGCGTCCTAACCAGGGCGAGGCGGGCCTGCGCATGGGTAGCTTCGTGCCGCCGGGCAGGCTTCCGGCCTGCTCGATCGGTGCAGCAGGCCGGGAGTTGGGGGGACCTGCGGGTCTTTGGGATCCAGAGACGCGCGGGTCTCGGCGGGCGCTACGGAGCTAGTGGGTCTCGTGCAGGGTAGCCTCGCCCTGGCCTGCCCGCGAGTGAGAGCGGCTCCAGCAAGGCTTGGCCAGCCTCAGGCCACCTGCACGGATCGCTTGGCGAGGCCCATCCAGTAGCCGCTGATCGTGGTGACAGGCGCGGGCGTCTCGGCCGCGCCGAGCGTAACGAAGAGCGGAGCGTAGTGCTCGGTGGTCGGATGCGCGTACCTGACGGCCGGCGCGCCATGGAAGCTTGCCAGCGCGTCGATGTCTCCGCTGTCGAGTGCTGCTGCCGCCCACAGGTCGAACTCAGCCGACCACGCGGGTGGCGCGGCATTGAAGCGGAAGTCGCTCAGGAACGGCAGTCCGTGAGTGAGGAAGCCGCTGCCAACGATAAGGACGCCCTCGTCGCGGAGCGGCCGCAGGGCGGCGCCGACGCGCAGCAGCCGTTGCGGATCGAGACCCGGCATAGAGATCTGCAGCACCGGGATGTCTGCTTCCGGGTACATCACGGTCAGCGGCACGTATGCGCCATGGTCGAGGCCGCGGTCCGGGACGTCCGTCACCTGCTCGGTGCCGGCCAGCAGCGACCGCACGCGGGCGGCCAGGTCCGGGGCGCCAGGAGCCGGGTAGCTGGCTCGGTAGTACCGCTCGGGAAATCCCCAGAAGTCATAGGTGAGCGGCGCGGCATCCGCTGTTGCCCCGATTGCCAGCGGTGCGTTCTCCCAATGCGCGGAGACGACCAGAATGGCCGATGGCCGTGGCAGCGCTCGGGTCCACGCTTCCAGCTGAACGACCCACAGCGGGTCGTCGACCAGCGGGGGCGCGCCGTGGCCCAGGTACATGGCAGGCATCCGGCCTGCCTGGATAGCCGTCGCCGCTCGGGCCCCGACCTGATCGGCTGCGTCGGCTGGCACCGTCTCGTGATCGGGTGCCTGCCCGCTGAGTTCCTCGTCCATCGTGCCGTTGCCATCTCATGAGCGAATGTGAGTGTTCATGGTAAGGCAGCCTCTCCTTGCGGAGGTGCGGTCCCGGTCTTCTCCAGCGTGGGCTGGTGCCGGGTTGACGTTTCCTGGCCTCCTGCCCCGCCAGGCGGGGTCTTGTGGCTGGCTCCGCGTCCTGCCACCGGGCCACTCCCGGCGGGCCTGCCTTCCACGCCGGCGGCGTGCTCGCTCAGGCGGGCGAGGTTGATTGCGGCGTTGCGGTCCCGGTCGGCGGCCAGGCCGCAGGCGTCGCAGTGGTAGATGCGTTCGTGCAGCGCCAGCTTGGCTTTCACCGCGCCGCACGAGGAGCAGGTCTTCGAACTGGGGTACCACCGATCGGCGACTATCAGGCGACTGCCGTACCAGGTGGTCTTGTAGCCGAGTTGGCGGCGCAGCTCGCCGAGTCCGGCGTCGGCCAGAGCCCGGTTCAGCCCCCGCCCGCCTTTGCCTGCGCCGGGTTTGCGCCGGGTCATGTTCTTCACCACAAGGTCTTCGATCACGATGACCTGATGCCGGCAAGCCAGCGCAGTGGTGGCCTGGTGCAGCGCGTCACGGCGCAGGTCCGCGACCCGGGCGTGGATCCGCGCGATCCGCCCGGCGGTGCGCTGCCACCGTTTCGAGCCAGGCCGCCCGGCGCGCCGGTCCGGTCCCGCCTGCCGGGCGGCGCTCCGCTGCACCGCCCGCAGCCGGGCCTGCGCGCCGGCCACGCTGCGCGGCGCGAGGACCCTGGCCACCTCGGCGCCGTCCGGCGCCGCCACCACCAGCAGGTCCCGCACCCCGACGTCCACGCCCACCACCGGGTGCGCCCGGTCCGCGCCGACATGGGCGGGGCGGGCCGGCGCACGCCCCGCCTCGACGGTGAACGAGCAGTACCAGCGCCGCCCGTCCCAGCGGACCGTGGCCGCCATGATCCGGGCCGTACCGGCATCGATCCTGGCGAGCAGCGCCGTGGTTCGCTCGTGCGTCTTCACTCTCCCGATCCGGGGTAGCACCACACGCATGCCGTCCTCGACCCGGATCGCGCCGGTGGTGAACCGGCACGACACCCGGCCCCGGTGGCGGGACTTGAACGGTCAACTGCGCATCGGGCACCCCGTAGGAGCGTTCCGCCTCACGCTGGTCGAGACACCGCTTCACCTGAGCCAGCGCCTCGTTGAACGCCTTGCGCGCCGCCCCGCAATGCGAGGCCAGCAGCCTTGCCTGCGCGGGGGCCGGGTCCAGTGCGAACCGGTAGGCCTGCAACATCCGCTCAGCCCGCCGCTTCCCCGCCGCCGTGCCTGGTGGCCGTGACCGCCCGCAGCGCCCGGCTCCGCGCCCCGCGGCGGCCATACAGCCGGGCACACATGCTGGTGAGGACTTCGATCATGTCCCGCGGCAGGTCGTCGGTGGTCTCGCCCTCATCGGCGACCGCGACCCTGCGGCCCGGTGCCGCCAGGACCGCCTCGAGATGCTCTACTCCGAACCGGGCCCGCCGGTCGCGATGCTCCACGAGGATTACCGTGACAGATGGGTCCGACAAGACCCGGCGCAGCTTCGGACGCCGCCCATTCCCGACCTCGCGCACCACCTCGGCCACCGCCAGCCCCTGTCCGGCCGCCCACCCGGCGAGCCGGGCCACATGACGGTCAGATCGCAACACTGATCATGGCCAGACACCCGCGGGTACGACACAGCGCCGCCGGCCAGGGCCGCGCGACCGCCTCCATTCAGATCGTTCCGGAGCCAAGCCGCCGCGCCGGAACCAGCATCCGGCCCTGGCCGAACCACCGGTGTGCCGTTTGCGGATGCACCGGTTCACCTGCGCCTACTCTGCCAGCTTCACCCACTCACGCAAACACACGTTCACTCACGGATGTTCACGACACGCCGAGCAGTTGCGAACCCTCCGCCAGCGATCTGCCGGCTGATCCGCCGGCCAGTCACGCAGACCTTAACCCGCGAGCTTGCCTGCAGGGCAGGATGTTGGGGTGCGCGTCATTGTGCTGTCCGACACCCATGCGCCGCGCTTCTGGAAGTCGTGCCCTCCGGCGGTGGCGTCGTGGCTGCGCCAGGCTGAGCTGATCTTGCATGCCGGAGACGTCTGCACCTCGAGCGTGCTCGATGAACTGGCCGAGTACGCGCCCGTGCGCGTCGTTCTCGGCAACAACGACGCCGCCGAGGTGGCCGACTGGGGAGCGCCGCCGAGACTCGACTTCACCGTCGAGGGCCTGCCTGTCGGGATGATCCATGACAGCGGCCAGGCGAGCGGACGGCTGCGGCGGATGCGTGCCGCGTTCCCGGCCGCTGAACTGGTCGTGTTCGGTCACTCGCACATCCCGCTGGATGACAGCGACCAGTACTTGCGGATCTTCAACCCCGGCTCGCCGACGGACAAGCGGCGTCAGCCGCATCGCACGCTCGGCGTGCTTCAGATTTCTGACGGCCGGCTGGTCGAGGCGCGCATCGTCGACCTGGACTGACGCGGCATTGCCCGGATGTCCGTAGTGGTTGCCGCGTGCGGATGCGCAGTCACAGGGATACCAGGAGACGTTGATGCGTCCGGGTGCCCAGGTATGTCCATTGCTGCATCGAAGTGGGTACTTTCACCAGGCAGGTTGTTGCACGTCCTCGCTGTCCACGTTGATAAGTAGAACATGCGAGCGACTACCTAGCTAGTGATGGTGATGCGGGCCAGATGCTGGTGCATCCGGTGCTGGCGGTGTCGTCCATCCGGTCGGCCCCGCGTCCGGAGGAGTCCAGGGCTGCCATGCCGCTGGGGGCGGCGCCCAGCCGGGCGGAACCACGTACTGCGGCTGCTGCGGCCTGCTCCGGCAGGCCATCGCCAGAGCCACCACCCAGCCGACAACGGTCCAGCCGAGAAAGACGTTGACGACGATGATGGACCCGAAGTGGGGAGGCGTCCTCATCAAGGCCACGATCGTCGGCACCCAGTAGGCCGCGAATGCCAGCACGATAAAGACGAAGCCCCACGCCGCGCTACCTGGACCCGTTGCTGCCGAGCTGGCCACAGTGATCACGATGGCTGCCGCCTTCCCCCGTACAAGTCGCCTCAATAGCTGGCTTGCATTCAGGTGAACATTAGCTGTGATTGGGTGACATTCGCTATCTGGGGCAGTCAGTCCTGGACGCTTGAGTCCAGTCCGGGTCCTTGATCCGGTAAGACGGCCGCAGGCCCCACCGTCAACCGAGTTCGGGAGATGGGGCCAGGCAGCCGCAGCCGCCGCCAGCCAGTAGAGCACTGACCTCATGACGTTGAACAGCTGCTTATCGTTTATCGATATTATCGAGTATCGATACGGTGAGTCTGGAGATGCCGATGCTGTTTCGTCACATCTTGATAGCGCTTGTGCTGGCGGCGATCGCAGGCATCGTCCTCGTTCCGTTCGTGATCGGCTACGTCCGGGGTCCGCGGCCAGGCCCGTCACGGCCGGACCCGGCCGGCCTGGGCGATCCGATGCGACCGCTCCGGAGGGTGGCCGGCATCTACGGCCGCTTTCTGATGCTCTATCTGGTCGGCATTGCATTTCAGGCCAGCTATGGCTCACAGCTATCTGTCTGCGTGAACACTGGTTATCCCTACGTCGGGTCAGCCCACGGCTTCGCCTCCCGGCCCGGTGCCTCGCTCAGCGTCGGCGGTGACGTTACGGCGTGCGCGCTGCACCCGAGCCTTAGCGAGTGGGTCCTGTATCTGCTCACGAAGTTGCCCGGTCTGGTCCTGTGGGGGTGCCTGCTCCTGCTGATCTGGCGGCTGATCTCCGAGGCGGCCCGGCGCGGGCCCTTCACGCCGCGGGCGGCTGCCGCGGTCGGACTGCTTGGCTGGACCGTGCTCGGCGGCGGCTACATCGCCGGCGCGCTCGAGCATCTGGGTGCTGACTTGATGACCCGCATGCTCATGACGCCGGCCCCCTACAGCGTCGGTGGCACCGTCGTAGATGTGATCGTCGGACCGCTCGAGGGGCTGTTGCCGGTACCGGCCCTGGCCGGCGCCGCGCTGCTCGCCTTCGCCCGGATCACCCGAGTCGGTGTCGCGCTGGACGACGAGATAAAGGCGACGGTGTGACGGCTCGCCGCACCGTAGGTCGGCCAGCGCACGCCGATCAGCCCGGCGCTGGCCGGCCTGCCGCTGACCGGTCTGCCGCGGCACGGCCCGGCGACGGCGATTCCGGCGACGGCGATCCCGGCGACGCGCAACCCGGCGGCATCGCGATTCGCCTGGACGAGGTGCTGGCCGAGCGTGCCATGACGCTGACCGAATTGTCGGACCGCGTCGGTATCACCGTGGTGAACCTGTCGGTGCTGAAAAACGGCCGGGCCAGGGCGATCCGGTTCAGCACCCTCGCCGGGCTGTGCTCAGTCCTGCACTGCCAGCCCGGCGACTTGCTCAGTTACGAGCCAGCCGGTCACGAGCCGGACTCGGGTTCCGGCTGATCGACCGGTTCGGCTGGCCGCCGCGCGGTCTGGGCTGGCTCGGCTGTCCGGGCTAGCTGCGCAGACTCGGCGGGCTGCACGTTCTGAGCTGGCTGCGCTGGAGTTAGCCAGAGCACGCCGAGCGGCGGGATGCTGAGCGCCGCCGAGGCGGGCCGTCCGTGCCATGGTTCGGCAACGGCCTCGACGTGGCCATAGTTACCGATGCCGCCGCCGCCGTAGACCTCGGCATCGCTGTTCAGCAGTTCGGTCCAGCGGCCTGCGGCCGGCAGTCCGATCCGGTAGTCGTGATGCGGCGTGGCCGAGAAGTTGCAGACGCAGGCGAGCACGCTGCCGTCCGAGCCGTACCGCAGGAACGACATCACGTTGCCGGAAAAGTCGCTGGCGTCGATCCACTGGAAGCCGTCGGGCGAGCTGTCCTGCTGCCATAGGGCCGGATGCTCAAGGTAGGTGCGGTTGAGGTCTTTGACCAGTTGCTGCACGCCGATGTGCAGCGGGTACTCGAGCACGTACCACTCGAGCCCGGCGTCCTGCGACCACTCATCTCCCTGGCCGAACTCCCCGCCCATGAACAGCAGTTGCTTGCCCGGGTGCGCCCACATGAAGGCAAACAGCGAGCGCAGCCCGGCGAACTGGCGCCACTCGTCGCCGGGCATTTTCCGCAGCAGCGAGCCCTTGCCGTGCACCACTTCGTCGTGCGACAGCGGGAGCACGTAGTGCTCGCTGTAGGCGTAGATCATCGAGAACGTCATCTCGTCGTGGTGGTAGCTGCGGTACACCGGGTCCCTGCTGAGGTAGCTCAGCGTGTCGTGCATCCAGCCCATGTTCCACTTCAGCCCGAAGCCCAGCCCGCCGAGGTAGACCGGCCTCGTCACGCCGGGCCAGGCGGTGGACTCCTCGGCAATCATCGCGATCCCCGGTACGCGCTTGTAGCACGTGGCGTTGACCTCGCGCAGGAAGGACACCGCGTCCAAGTTCTCGCGGCCGCCGAGTGAGTTCGGCGACCATTCGCCTGGCTTGCGCGAGTAGTCGAGGTAGAGCATCGACGCTACGGCATCCACCCGCAGGCCGTCGGCATGGAACTCCTCGAGCCAGTAAAGGGCGTTCGCCACCAGGAAGTTGCGCACTTCGGGACGCCCGTAGTCGAAAATCAGGGTGCCCCAGTCCGGTTGCAGGCCGCGCTGCGGATCGGCGTGCTCGTACAACGGGGTGCCGTCGAACTGGGCGAGCGCCCAGCTGTCCCGCGGGAAGCCCGACGGCACCCAGTCCAGGAACACCCCGATGCCCGCCTGGTGCAGGCGGTCCACCAGGTAGCGGAACTCGTCCGGGGTGCCGAACCGGGCGGACGGCGCGTAATACGAGGTGACCTGATAGCCCCAGGAGCCGCCGAATGGGTGCTCGGCGACCGGCATGAACTCCACGTGCGTGAAGCCCATTTCGGTCACGTAGCTGGTCAGCTGGCTGGCCAGCTCGGTGTACGACAGTCCGGGCCGCCAGGAACCGAGGTGCACCTCATACACGCTCATCGGGTTCGTCAGCGGATCGCGCTCGGCCCGCTTGGCCAGCCAGTCCGCGTCACGCCACTCATACCGGGACTGCGTGACCCTGGACGCGGTCGCCGGCGGCCGCTCGGCCCAGCCAGCCATCGGGTCGGCCTTGCGGTGCCAGTGGCCGTCAGGTCCGAGAATGTCGTACTTGTACGTGGCGCCGTCTCCGACACCGGGAATCAGCAGCTCCCAGACGCCAGAGCTGCCGAGCGATCGCATCGGGTGCGCCCGCCCTTCCCAGTGGTTGAAGTCGCCGATCACCCGGACACCGCGCGCATTCGGCGCCCATACCGCGAACGAGGTTCCGCCGAACTGCGGCCGGACCCTGGCGCCGAGTACGGTCCACAGCTCCTCGTGCCGGCCCTCGGCGATCAGGTGCAAGTCGACCTCGCCGAGCGTGGGCAGATGCCGGTACGGATCATCAGAGATCGTCTCGGGCAGGCCCTTGTACGTCACGGCGAGCCGGTAGTCCGGCACGGACGTGCCCGGCACCGTCGCCGAGAACACGCCCTCGTGCACGTGCCGCATCGGCACCCGGCTGCCGTCTGGCAGCGCGACCGTCACGGCCTCAGCCAGCGGTCGCAGCGCGCGGATCGTCACGCCGTCTGGACCCGGATGCCCGCCGAGTACGGAGTGGGGATCGTGATGCGTCCCGGCGACTATGGCGTCGATCTCAGCGCGGCTGATCTGGTCTGCGGGGTAGGTGCCCGCGGTCATGCTGCTGCCACGTAGCCGAGCGGGATCGGCAGCCAGGATGGCCGGTGCCGGTGTTCATAGATCACTTCGTAGACCGCCTTTTCCAGGGTCAGTGCCCGCAGCATGGTGCGATGACCGGCCGGGTCGGTTCCGCCGCACGCCGCGTAGCCATCGCAGAACGCCGCCTGGCAGTCCCGTACCCAGGTCTCAGCCAGGGTGGCGACGGGCTGGTCAGCGGGCCGGCCGATCAGCTGATGCCGGGCCGCGTAGTCGAACGAGCGCAGCATTCCGGCGACGTCCCGGAGGGCTGGGGCTGGTGCCCGCCGGACAGCTAGCGGCACGGCCGGCTCGCCCTCGAAGTCGAGTGCTACCCAGCCATGGCTGGCGCGCAGCACCTGGCCCAGATGGTAGTCGCCGTGAATCCGCTGCATCGCGACCGGTTCGTCCAGGCGGGCCACAGCGTCGTAGGCGGCTCTGATGCGGGTCTCGTAACTGCGCAGCTCCGGGACTACCGCAATCGCCTCGGACAGCTTGCCGTGCAGGCTGCCCGCGAAGCCGGCAAGTTCGGCGGCGGTCATGTCCCGGCTGCCGAATGCGCTCGCCATCTCGGCGTGCAGCTCGGCAGTGGCTTGGCCGAGCAACCGTGCTTCCGCGGTGAACGGCAGCCCGGCGGGGGCGCCGGCCCCCGAGTGCTCGTTCCCGTCGTCGCCCTGGGGAAGCGGCTCGGTCAGGTACTCCTGACCGTAGGCGCCATGCCGTGCGTACAGCCGGCGGAGGGTCGCGAGCGCGAGCGTCCAGCCGTCGCTGGCGCCGGCGAGGAACTGTGACAGCACGCCGAGCAGCACCGGTTCGCCGTCCAGGTCGGTCTCGATCCAGCCGTACGGTGCCGCCACGCGGACCGAGCCGCGGCGGGCCAGGGCGTCGGCGACTTCCAGGTCCGGATTCGCCCCGGCGAACAGCCGGCGCAGCACCTTGAGGATGGCCTGATCGCCAAAGACGAGGCTGGTGTTGCTTTGCTCCGCGCCGAGGAGGCGGCCCGACGGGCCAGCGCCTGGCGTTCCCGGCTCGTGGCTGGCGAGCTCCGGCGCGGCAGGCTCCCGGACGAACCGCACGTGGTCCACCAGGCGCTGCTGCCGGATCCCCCGCAGTAGCACGTCCGCGAGCTCCGGGTCGTGCAGCGCGTCATAGCAGGCCACCCCGCGCTGGCGTCCGATAACGGCGCCGGTGAGGTCAGCCGGCAGATCGCGCCGGTACCCGACCATCACCTGGAACCTGGCAGCGCCGCCGGGCAGCGGTGTCTCGACGATCAAGTGCCGTAGGGCCGGGTCACCTGCCCGCAGTATCACGTCGGAGACGACGCTGACCTCGCGCAGGCTGGTGCCGCGGCCAGGGAACCACCGCTGCCGGGGCAGCCATTCGGTCAGCATGCTGAGCAGGCCGATAGTGCCGTCCGTGCCGGTGAGACCGTCTGAGCCGAATGCGCCGCCGGACCCGGTCATGCCCTCACGCGCGGCCACATTGTCGTGCACGGCCGCGCGGCGAGACCGAGCGGTGCTCTCGAACACGGTCACCTACTGCCCACGACTGCACCCTTTTACTCCGGATCGCCTTCTCCGGATAAGCAGCCACTCTACGGTGAGTGCGCCGCTGCTGGTGCCCTCGGTCCGACACAATTGGCACAGTCGTCGCGAGGACAAGGAGTAGCCGGATGCCAGACACGACACCAGCCGATTCAGTGCTGGCAGACACTGTGCCAGCCGGCGACAGCGGGTCGGCCCAGGGTGGCGCCGCTGCAGCCACCGCCAGGCTGGTCACGATCACCGACTCCGGGCCGATGATCGTGGCAACGGTGATGCTGCCGGGCTGCGAGCCGGGCCGGGCGCTTGCCGCGTTCACTGACCCGGTCGTGCTGGCACGCTGGTGGCGCGGCGAACTGGCGGCGGATCTTGTTCCGGGCGGACAGTACAGCGTGAGCTTCCCGGCGATCCCGGCACGGATGGCCGGCCAAGTCGTCAGCTATGTGCCGGGCAGATCGCTGGAAATCACCTGGGCATGGGACGACAAGGAGCGCCCGGCGACCACGGTGACAGTTCGGGTGCAGTGGCTGGCTGGCGATCAGTCGACAGAGCTGACCATCGAGCACGGGCCGCACTATGAGGACGAAGGCGGACGAATCGCCCATGCCGAGCACTGGGAGGGCTGGGAGTACTTCCTGCCGCGACTGCCGGCCGCCGTGGCCGGCTAGCTGAACGGCCCCGCCGCAGACTTTTCACCCGGGACGTGAGTTGGGAATCGGTCATAACACCATATAAGGTCGCGTAGAAGCGCTGAACCGGGTGAAAGGTCAAAGCCGACCATCAAGCTGAGCGCGTTTCGCGCAGAATGTAGCATTTTGTTCTGCGACCGCTGCTGGTAATACTGCGAGAGAACACGCTCAGGGGCCGTAGTTGGCCGGCGGCTTAAGCATCAGCCAGTAGAAGCCGTATCCAGGCAGCGTCAGCAGGTAGCTCAGCTCGCCGATAGGCGGGAACGCCACGCCGCCCATTGTCTCGACCGGGACGTACCCGGCGAACCGGCTCAGGTCAAGCTCGACCGGCTGCGGATAGCGCGACAAGTTGTTCACGCACAGCATCCGGTCAGTCTTGCTGTCGTCCTCGGCCCCCGCATCGGAGCTGCGGTACTCCCGCACGAAGGCCAGCACGCTGGGGTTGGATGAGTTCAGCTCGTGGTACTCGCCCAGCGCGAACACCGGGTGCCGCTTGCGGATGTCGATCATCCGGCGGGTCCAGTTCAGCAGCGAGCCATTCATGCGCTCCTGAGCCTCGACATTGAGGCCCTGATAACCGTAGATCGGGTCCATGATCAGCGGCAGGTACAGCCGGGCCGGGTCGCACCGGGAGAAGCCGGCGTTACGGTCCGGGGTCCACTGCATCGGCGTGCGGACGCCGTCGCGGTCGCCGAGCCAGATGTTGTCGCCCATGCCGATCTCGTCGCCGTAGTAGATGACCGGCGAGCCGGGCAGCGACAGCAGCAGGGCAGTAAAGAGCTCTAGCTGATCCCGGTCGTTGTCCAGCAGCGGTGCCAGCCGGCGCCGGATGCCGATGTTCGCCTTCATCCGCGGGTCCCGCGCGTACTCGGCGTACATGTAGTTACGCTCGTCGTCGGTAACCATCTCCAGCGTCAGCTCGTCGTGATTGCGCAGGAAGATGCCCCACTGGCAGCCCGAAGGTATCTGCGGCGTCTGGGCCATGATTTCTGAGATCGGGTAACGCTGCTCCCGCCGGACGGCCATGAAAATGCGCGGCATCAGCGGGAAGTTGAAGGCCATGTGGCACTCGTCGCCGCCGACGCTCGCGTCACCGAAGTACTCGACCACGTCAGCGGGCCACTGGTTCGCCTCGGCCAGCAGCACCCGGTCGGGATAGAGCCGGTCGATCTCGGCCCGTACCCGCTTCAGGTACTCGTGGGTTTCTTTCAGGTTCTCGCAGTTCGTGCCCTCGCGCTCGTACAAGTAGGGCACCGCGTCGAGGCGGAAGCCGTCGATGCCGAGGTCGAGCCAGAACCGCAGCACCTCGAGCATGGAGTCCTGCACCAGCGGGTTCTCGTAGTTCAGGTCGGGCTGGTGCGAGAAGAACCTGTGCCAGTAGTACTGCCCGCGCACCTCGTCGTAGGTCCAGTTCGAGCGCTCGGTGTCGACGAAGATCACTCGAGCGTCCGCGTACCCGTCGTCGGCGTCGGACCATACGTAGAAGTCGCCGTACGGCCCGTCCGGATCGGAGCGAGAGGCCTGGAACCACGGGTGCTGATCGCTGGTGTGGTTCATGACCAGGTCAGCGATGACGCGGATGCCTCGCTCATGAGCCTTCTCCACCAGCTCGACGAAGTCGCCGATGGTGCCGAACTCGGGCAGGATCGCGGTGAAGTCCGCGATGTCGTAGCCGCCGTCCTTCAGCGGCGAGGCGTAGATCGGCAGCAGCCAGATGCAGTCGATGCCAAGCCACTGCAGGTAGTCGAGCCGGTCGATGAGGCCCCGGATGTCGCCGGTACCGTCGCCGTTGGAGTCGCTGAAGCCACGGATGAGCACCTCGTAGAAGACCGCGCGTTTGTACCACTGCGGGTCCCGCGGCTTCTCGAAGGAGAATGAGTCGGGAACCGGCTCGCTCGCGGCCGGCCTGAACTCATGTACCGGGGCATCTGCCATAGCGCTGTGCCCGCCCGCGTGCCCGGCCTGCTCCACTCCCGCTCTCCCGCTCGGTGCTCTCTGTGGGTGAATGACAGCACTGCCGACGGCCGCCGCCCTTCCTACTTAACGACGATGCACCGGAATATCATGCGTGACCAGCATCACGCGCCACGGACAGGATGTGCGCAGGCGCGACGGCGGGGTCAAGCCGGACGTAGTTACCCAGTCCCCAGCTGAATTCCTGCCCGGAGAGCTCGTCGACGATCTTGAATCCCGCTGCCGCATCCAGTCCGAGCGCCGCGCTGTCTAGCCAGACAGTAGCCTCGCGCGTCTCGTTGGGGTTCAGGTTTACCACGACGAGAACGATGTCCGGCACGCCGGCGAAATCTGGGTTAGTGCGCTTGGAGAAGCACAGGATGTCCGGCTGGTCGCTGTAGTGGAAGCGCAGATTGCGCAGCCAGTGCAGTGCCGGGTGCGCCTGCCGGATCTCGTTGAGCCGCCGCAGCAGCGGGGCGATCGTCAGCCCGAGCGAGTCGGCACGGTCCCAGTCCCTCGGCCGGTAGGCGTACTTCTCCGAGTCCAGGTACTCCTCGCTGCCCGGTACCAGCGGGATGTTCTCGCAGAGCTCATAGCCGGAGTAGACACCCCAGGACGGGGACAGCATCGCGGCCAGCACCGCCCGCACGGCGAACGCGGGCGGTCCGGCATGCTGCAGGTACTGGCACAGGATGTCCGGGGTGTTTACGAAAAAGTTCGGCCGCATGTAATGTGCCGCCGGGCCGGCCAGCTCGGTGCTGTACTCGGTAAGCTCGCCCGCCGTATTTCGCCAGGTGAAGTACGTATACGACTGGTGGAATCCGATGGCGGCGAGCGCGTGCATCATGGCCGGCCGGGTGAACGCCTCGGCCAGGAAGATGACGTCCGGATCAGTGCCTGCGATGTCCGCGAGCAGGCGCTGCCAGAACGGCAGTGGCTTAGTGTGCGGGTTATCCACCCGGAAGATCCGGACGCCATGGGCCATCCAGTGCCGGACCAGCCCGTTCACTTCGGCGTAGATGCCCTCGGGGTCGTTGTCGAAGTTCAGCGGATAGATGTCCTGATACTTCTTCGGCGGGTTCTCGGCGTACGCGATCGACCCGTCGGCCCTGGTAGTGAACCATTCCGGGTGCTTGGCGACCCACGGATGGTCTGGCGAGGCCTGCAGCGCCAGGTCCATGGCGACCTCAAGGCCCAGTTCCGTCGCTCTGGCGACGAAGGCGTCGAAGTCGTCGAAGGTGCCGAGGTTGCGGTGGATGGCGTCGTGGCCGCCATCCGGTGAGCCGATGGCCCACGGCGAGCCGGGGTCACCCGGCCCGGCGATCAGCGTGTTGTTCTGGCCCTTCCGGGCGGTCGTGCCGATCGGGTGCACCGGCGGCAGGTACACCACGTCAAAGCCCATGTCGGCGATCGCGTCCAGCCGCTTCGCGGCCGTCCGCAGCGTGCCTGATTGTGGCTTGCGCCGGTGCGTCGGGTCCAGCACCGCGCCCTCCGAGCGCGGGAAGAACTCATACCAAGAGCTAAAGAGGGCCCGCTGCCGGTGCACGATGAGCGGAAAGCTCTCCGTCCTCGTGAGCAGGTCCCGCAGCGGGAACGAGCTGAGAGCGGCTATCACGTCGGCCCGCCCGGCGGCAGCGAGCCGGTCCAGCGGGGCGGCCTGCGGGTCGGTCAGCTTCGTGGCGGCTCTGCTAAGAGCTTTGCTGGCGGCCCTGGCCCGCCGCGCCTCCTCGGGCGGCAGTATCTTGGCATCGCTGATCTGGTCAGCGGCACGGCGTAGCAGTAGCGCGCCCTCGGCCAGCATCAGCTCGGTGTCCTGTCCGAGCGGAACCTTGATCGCCGCGTCGTGCTGCCAGCGCGCGATCGGGTCGCCCCAGGCCTCGACGGTGAAGTGCCACAGTCCCTCGCTGGGGGCGCTGGCCTCCGCGCCGTAGCGGTCGGTGCCCTCGGCCAGCTCGCGCATACGCACCAGTGGCTGCGGCGCCCCCTCAGGGGACGTCAGCACGACGCCAGCCCCGAGCATCTCGTGACCTTCGCGGAACACGGTGGCGCTCACCAGGAAGCTCTCGCCCGGAACTGCCTTGGCGGGGGTATCTGCGACCAAGCCGGCGACCCTGACGACCGGCTGTACATCGAGTATGGGGATCCTGCCGATCACGGATGAAAGCTACCCATCTGAGCGCAGCCAATGCCGAACCGGGTCACCCTATATGGCCTTCCTGCGATGGCGAGCTCGCCAGGCTCCGGTCGCGACCCCGGCGCACCCGTGGCGTGTTCTCCCCGCTGGAGGCATTAAGGTCACTGAGCGTGAGAGCTATCCGCCGCTTCACTATTCATCCGGTCCTGCCGGACGCGCTCGATCCGCTGCGCTCGCTGATGCTGAACCTGCGCTGGTCGTGGCATGCCGGGACGCGGGAGCTGTTCGCCTCGATTGATCCTGCCAGCCGGGAGCTAGCCGAGCAGGACCCGGCCGCGCTGCTCGGCAGGGTGCCCCAGGACAGGCTGGCCGCGCTGGCAGCGGACCCCGGCTTCCTGCAGCGGCTTGCCGCAGCTAGCGCCGACCTGCGCGACTACCTGACCCAGCCGCGCTGGTACCAGGGTGAACCTGCCAGCGCCCAGTGGCCGGCCGCGGTCGCTTACTTCTCGCCCGAGTACGGGATTACCGCGGCGCTCCCGCAGTACTCCGGCGGCCTCGGCATCCTGGCCGGCGATCACCTGAAGGCCGCAAGTGACCTGGGCGTGCCGCTGATCGGCGTAGGGCTGCTCTACCGGCACGGCTACTTCACGCAGTCGCTGACCGGCGAGGGCTGGCAGACCGAGCGCTACCCGGCCTCCGACCCCAACGGCCTGCCGCTGACCCTGCTGCGTGACGGGGCCGGCGCCGCGGTCCGGGTCAGCGTCACGCTGGCCGACTCCGCTGAGCTGTCGGCGCAGATCTGGGTCGCTCAGGTCGGGCGAGTGCCGCTGCTGCTGCTCGATTCCTACGTCGAGGAGAACGACCCCGAACTGCGGGAGATCACCGACCGGCTGTACGGCGGCGGAACTGACCACCGGCTACGCCAGGAACTGCTACTGGGCATCGGCGGCGTCCGGGCCGTACGTGCCTACTGCGCCCGTACCGGCCATCCGGAACCCGAGGTCTTCCACACCAACGAGGGGCATGCCGGCTTTCTCGGCGTAGAGCGCATCCGTGAGTACACCGAGCGCGGGCTGACCTTCGACGAGGCGCTGGAACTGTGCCGCGCGGGCACGGTATTCACCACCCATACGCCCGTCCCGGCCGGCATCGACCGGTTCCCGCGTGAGCTGGTCTCGCGCCAGTTCGAGGGGGCAGGCGGCGGCGCGGCCCCAGGGTTGCCGGTGGCCGAGATCCTGGCTCTCGGGGCGGAGACGTTCGCCGGCGGAGACCCGGCCGTCTTCAACATGGCGGTCATGGGGATGCGTCTGGCGCAGCGGGTGAATGGCGTGAGCGAGCTGCACGGCTCGGTCTCGCGCGGGATGTTCGCCGGGCTGTGGCCGGGCTTTGACGTCGCCGACGTCCCTATTACCTCGGTAACTAACGGCGTGCACGCGCCTACCTGGGTTGCCCCGGAAGTCGTGCAACTGGTTGCAGGCTCGGCTGACCGGGCCACGGATAGCTCTGCCACGGGCAGCCCGGTCGCCGACCCCGCAGACGATCCGACGTTCTGGGACCGGGCGGCCGCCGACGCGAACCCGATCTGGGAGTTGCGGCGAGGGCTGCGAGCGAACCTGGTGGCAGAGGCGAGGCGCAGGCTACGGGCGTCCTGGCGGCAGCGCGGCGCCTCCGATGCTGAGCTGATCTGGATCGACGGCGTGCTTGCCGACGACATCCTCACGATCGGGTTTGCCCGCCGGGTACCGTCCTACAAGCGCCTGACGATGATGTTGCACGACCCGGCCAGGCTCACCGAGCTGCTGCTGGATCCCGACCGGCCGGTCCAGATAGTGGTGGCCGGCAAGGCGCATCCGGCCGACGACGGCGGCAAGCAGCTCATTCAGCAGCTCGTCAGGTTTGCCGATCAGCCGCATGTACGGCACCGGATCGTCTTCCTGCCTGACTACGACATGGCGCTGGCGCGCACTCTTGTTCAGGGCTGCGACGTGTGGCTGAACAACCCGCTTCGCCCGCTGGAAGCGTGCGGCACCTCCGGGATGAAAGCTGCGCTCAATGGCGGCCTGAACCTGTCGGTGCTGGACGGCTGGTGGGACGAGTGGTTCGACGGCGACAACGGCTGGGCCATTCCGTCGGCGGACGGCGTGCCTGATCCGGCCCGCCGGGACGAGCTCGAGGCAGCAGCGCTGTATGACCTGATCGGCAAGTCGGTCGCGCCGCTGTTCTACGACACCAGCGGCGACGGCCTGCCCGCGCGGTGGCTGGAGATGGTGGCGCATACGCTGCGCGGGCTGGGGCCGCGCGCGCTGGCTACGAGGATGGTCCGGCAGTACGTTACCGACCTGTATGCGCCCGCCGCCCGGTCTTCCCGAGCGCTGACCGACGAGGTCACGCCTGGCGACGCGCTGTTCGGCGGCGCGCGGGAGCTTGCCGCCTGGAAGCAGCGCGTGATCGCGGCCTGGCCGGCTGTCCGGGTCGAGCACGTCGAAGCCGATGATGGCGACCTCAGCCCTGGCGGGCAGCTGATCGTCCGGGCCAGCGTGGCGCTCGGGACGCTGACGCCCGACGACCTCACGGTGGAGGTCGTGTACGGTCGCGCGGGGGAGTCCGACGAGATCATCGATCCGTCCCGGTCAGCCCTCCGGCTGGACGGAGAACCAGGACCGGGTGGCGTTGCCAGGTACACCGGGGCCGCCGAGCTCGGCGAGCCAGGCCCGTTCGGTTACACGGTTCGAGTGCTGCCGAAGCACCGGCTGCTGGCAGGGCCTGCCGAGCTAGGCCTAGTCACGCTGCCCCATGCGCCGGCCGGAATGGTCAACGGCAACCTGCGCTAACGGCTGCCGTCAGCCCGCGCGCTGACATTGGCCAACGGCGACACGACGATAACGGCCGCGGCAGCGACGAATGGCTAAGCCTGCTTATCCGGCGAGTGGTCTGGTGTCTTAATTCCGACATGGAGCCATAGAACTCTCAAGCTGACGGGTAAACCGCATCCCTGTTGGCGGCGTCGTCATAGCAACGGACATCATTCGCCAGGCAAGGGATTTCCGGCCGTGCTAGTGAGAACGCCAGCAAAGCCAGAGTCGATGTGACATCCTGTGATACAACGATGCCAGTAAGTGACGGTCATGAATCGTTACGTTCTGTCACCAGACCATTACCCCCAAGTGCGAGAGGATCCTCCTCGTGAGAACTCAGATCAAGCCGGACAACCGCCTTCTCACCCCGGCCGAGGTCGCTGCAATGCTTCGGGTTGACCCGAAGACTGTTACCCGCTGGGCGCGCGGCGGAAAGCTTTCGTCAATCCGTACCCCCGGTGGTCACCGTCGGTACAGCGAGAGCGAAGTCCGTGGTTTCCTGAATGGCTGGCAGGGCGTTTCACTGCAGCGCGCATCCGGGGAATGACCGAGCAGGTGCCTGCCCCAGTGGCGGTCCTGGGGCAGGTTCTCTCGGTCATGCGCGCAGGTAGTTCAGATATCAACCCGTTTCCGAACTCGCCGGGGAGGTGAGCGGCGTTACCAGGGACACTGCCGGATCTAGTGACCCGGCTGCTCGGCGCTGTTGATCTGCTCCCCGGTCGCCGGGGCTGACCCGGTCCTGCCAGCGCGACCAGACGCCCGCGGGAAGGGGTGCTGCGCTTGGTGCTGGCCTCCGGCGGCGGCATGGCGTGAGATGTCCGCTTCCCGGCAGCTGTCACGTGCCGTATCTGCGGTCGCCCTCGTCCTGCTGGGATTGGGGGAGATCGACGCCAAGCTGGAGCGCGATCGTCGCGAGCAGCTCACGGGCTTGATCGGTGTCCATGGCCCGGACGCGCGCGAGCAGCTCGTCGCCGGGCGGCCGATCCTCATGCTGGCGCAGCATGACCCGGGCGGCATCGTCGCGGCCCGCCGCAGTCAGTTGCTCCGGCGTCACGCCGGCCACCGTCGCCATCCTGGCCAGTGTCGCTGCCGGGCCCCGAACGTGAGCGTAAACGCCCGGACTGACGACCTGGTACCCGCCGGCGATCTGCCGCCACCTGCCCTCGCTGATGCCAGCACGCCGAGCGGCCTCCCGCGCCGACGTCCCGGCCTCGCGCAGCGCGGCAGCGATGAGCACGCCCCAGGCAGGCGGGTCAGGTCGATCAGCCATGCTCGTACCTTCGCACAAACTTCGCACCTTGTCCAGCCATTCAACCACGCTGACTCGGTTATATATGCAGCTTACGCACCCACCGTGCGAATTGCAGAACGCAAGGAACTTCGCGCGAAGCCTTGACCCTTCGCAAAGCTCGGCAGTACCGTGATGCACGGTGAGGACGTGCCTTTGCTGGTAAGCCGAGTAGGGGGCAGCAGATGGGAGTATCGCTCTCCCTGGACGGTTCGCGACAAGGTCGCGGCCGAAATCGCGGCGGCCAGCACACTCGCACAGCGGAAGAGCAGGCGTGCCTCGATGCCTTCGCTGCCTTCCTGCGGTCCGACGCCCAGGGCGCTGGCCGGTGCCTTAGCAGGGTGTCCAAGACGAGCCTGGAGTCCCGGCTCCTGCCGGCGGCACGCGCTCTAGCGCGGGCAGCCGACCTTGTGCTGGCGAGCGACCCGCCGGCCATGCACAACATGGAGCATGATTTCGTGCTGTCGCCAGCCTGCCTGCTCGGCCTGTGCACAGGCTCGGCAGCTAGTAGCCCGTGCAGCTCGCTGAGTTGCCAATGCGACTGCCATACTCAGCCCTCGGATGGGTCCGGCGGGTCGGCTGATCAATTCCCGCGGCAGGGCCACCGCTCCGGCTAGCTCCCCCCGGGCCGGGCTGCGTAGGATCATGGCTCGGCACGGGAGGTACACCATGAGCGAGCTGGTAGTCGTCGAGGTTGCGCAAACGGTTGCCACTATCAAGCTGAACAGGCCGCCCATGAATGCGCTCAGCGCTGCGCTTCAGGCCGACCTTGCAGCCGCGGTGGCGCAAGTCTGCGCAGACGACGGGGTGCGAGCAGTCGTCCTGTATGGCGGCGAGAAGCTCTTCGCGGCCGGCGCCGATATCAAGGAGATGGCGGACGCCAGCTACGCACAGATGACGCGGAACAGCAGCAGGCTCCAGGGCGCGCTCAATGCCGTGGCCGCCATCGGAAAGCCGGTCATTGCCGCAGTCACCGGCTACGCCCTCGGCGGCGGCCTCGAACTAGCGCTGTGCGCGGACTTCCGCGTGCTGGGCCAGAGCGCTAAGGTCGGCCAGCCGGAGATCCTGCTCGGCTTGATACCCGGTGCAGGCGGCACCCAGCGGCTGCCCAG
Organism: Streptosporangiaceae bacterium; assembly: GCA_035570295.1. GTDB lineage: Bacteria > Actinomycetota > Actinomycetes > Streptosporangiales > Streptosporangiaceae > JAJYUU01. The sequence goes on along the minus strand of DATMMA010000393.1, from coordinate 5,542 downwards.
GCTGATCGGTCCGGCGAAGGCCAAGGACATGATCTTTACCGGCAGGTTCGTTGACGCGGCCGAAGCCCTGGCCATCGGGCTTGCCGATAAGGTCGTGCCCGACGATCAGGTGTATCAGGTAGCGCTGGAGATGGCAGCTGGATACGCCAGCGGCCCCGCAATCGCGATTGCCGCGGCCAAGCAAGCCGTGGACGTCAGCCTGGACACCGACCTGGCCACTGGGCTCGAGTTCGAGCGAGTCAGCTTCGCCGGCCTGTTCGGCACCGACGACGCGCGCGCGGGAATGCGCAGCTTCCTGGAGAATGGGCCTGGGAAGGCGACTTTCAGCGGCAAGTGACCGGGTGCCCGGAGCTAGCCACTGACTGGCCGCACAAGAACATGAGCGTGACCTGCGAGACAGCAACCGACCGAAGAATGAGGACGCGGCAGCGATGATGGAGCCCGCAGACAGCCCGTCGCTGGACATGGTGACGGCGGCCCTGCGCGCCGACAGCAGCGATATCGCGATCTACGCCAAGGTTCTGACCGAGTCGCTGGGCGATGCGCTGCCAGACAACTGCGTGACGGTCGACCGGGACAGGTCGATGTCGGACCGCATGAAAGGCCGGCCTGGCGCGGTATCGAAAATCACGGTCCGGCTCGGCGAGCAGGTTATGACGCTCCGGCTGACCGGCGGCGCGCCCGCGGCCGAGATCTGCCGCGAAGTGCGCGGAGTCGTGCTGTCCCGGCAACCGGTCCAGGTTGGCCAGTGGGCGGCGGAGCTAGCAAAAGCCCTGGTCAGTCACGCGGAGCAGAACGCGCAGACGGCCGAGGCGCTGCGCCGGCTGGTCGCCGGGAGCTAGCCGTGGATACTGTCGGGCAGCCGCCGTCGCTGAGCGACCCGTAGGCTGTAGCACTATGGATGCCCACTCGGGGGGCCGGCTCGGTCCTTACCTGCTGCGAGAGCAGCTGGGCCAGGGCGGCATGGGCGTGGTCTATCTCGCCAGCGATCCTGATGGCAGCCTAGTGGCGGTCAAGGTCCTCCGTCAGGGCGTGCCCGCCGAGGCTACCGCGCGCCGCCGGCTCGCGCGCGAGGTGGCGACCATGCGCCTGGTGCATAGCCCCTTTGTCGCCGAGGTCGTCGATGCAGACATTGAGGCCGATCAACCATACATCGTGACCAGATATGTGGCCGGCCGGACCCTTGACGACGTGATCGCGGATCACGGGCCGCTCGCCGGCGCAGCCCTCGCCAGCCTGGCCTGCGGCCTGGCCGCCGCGCTGGTGGCAGTGCACGCGGCAGGCGTGGTGCACCGGGACCTGAAGCCAGGCAACGTCATGCTGGTGGACGGCCAGCCCGTCGTCATCGACTTCGGCATCGCCCAGGCCCTGGATTCGACCCGGCTGACCATGACGGGCATGTTCATGGGAACGCCCGGTTACCTCGCTCCTGAGGTGATTGAGGGCAACACGAGCGGTCCAGCCGCCGACGTTCACTCATGGGCTGCAACTGTGGCGTACGCGGCCACGGGCAAGCCTCCGTTCGGCACGGGCCAGTTCGAGACGATCTTCTACCGTATCGTTCACGGCCAACCTGAGCTGGACTGCATGCCCGCCGCGCTGCTGCCGATCGTGCTGGCTGCCCTGGCCAGGGATCCGAGCCGGCGACCCTCGGCGGCCGAGCTCGCGGAATTCGCGGCAGGCCTGAAGCCGGAAACACTAGTCCCCGCGCCCGCCGGAGCCGGCCTCAGCGCGGCGCTGGGGAGTCAGGCCAGTTCCGCTGGCCCTGGCCAGGCGCCGCGCACATCACTTGATGCCGCCTCGCACCTGCCCGCGGCCGCGGCGCCAGTCTGGCCAGGCACCAGGCCGATGGGTGCACGGCCGCAGGACGACTTCGCCGACCTGCTGACGCCGGTGCGCTACAGCCCGGCACCGGCCCGCCCTGGCCAGCTGATCGGGACCCCTACTGTGCCGCCGGGGTCAGCGCCGCCATGGTCCGCAGCGCCGGCCTCCCTGCCGCCAGGGTCAGGGCTTCAGGGGCCAGCGGGGCGCGGCCAGTTGCCCGGAGGTCAGGCGCCGCCAGCCCGGCCGGAATCTGGCGCCCGGCCAGCGAGCGAGGCAGCCCGGCTCCCGCTGGTGCTGGCCACTCTGGCAGCGCTCGTGGCCATCAGCGTGCTGCTGCCGATTGCCGGAGCGGCAGCGGCACTCGTGGTCCTCGTGCTGTTGCACGCGACCGACGTAACTACCGCACGGCTGAGCCGGCGGCGGTCGCGGCAGGGACCGCGGCCCAGCGATCTGGTCTCGGCGACCGCCTTTTACCCTTGGGCGGTCTGCCGCTCGGTGCTGAGCTTCCTGCTGCGGGCACCGCTGGCGCTGCTCTGCGCCGCCGTGGCCGCGGTTCTGGCCGTGCTGGCAGCCGGCCAGACGGAGCTACCGCGGGCGGGTGGCTACGCAGCTGGCGCCCTCGTGGCTTGCTACTGCATCGGGCCGGGCTCGCGCGCCTGCCGCCGTCCGCTCAGCAGCTTCTATGGCCGGGTCGCGCGCTCGGCCCCGGCGGCGGCCATCGGGTCGCTTGGGCTCGCCGCAATGGTCGCTGGCGTGGTAGTGGCGGCCGCCACCAGCACACCCGGCTACTGGCCAGACTGGCACCTGGGCAACCAGCTGCAGGCGGCCACTATCGCCCATCCGGCCCTGAACCACTACTCGGGCCATGTGACCGACCTGGGCAGGCAGCTGGCCCACTGGCTCGGGCGGCTCTGAGCCAGCGGGCCGGCTGCGGCCGACCCGCTGAACTGTCGTACCCGGCGTGGTCGCGCAGCGCAGCCTGGACCAGGCAGTCACTGGCGTACCAGGTCAGCTCGCGATCTGAGACGGCGCAGCCGTGTCACGCGGCCACGTCTGTCCTGCGGGGAGCGCCGGAGTGTCGCCGGCTGCGGGGAGCGGTCGGACCAGGCCCCGTGCCACTACCTCGTTAGCCAGCCTGACCCGCCGGTTCGGCCCCTCGGCGATCTTCAGCTTCTGGTACAGCCGCAGCAGATGCTGCTTCACGGCGGCTTCGGTCACGACGAGGTCGGCTGCGATGTCCCTGGCTGTGGCCGGGGTGACGAACGCCTCATCGCACAGAGCCGGCTTGCACAGCGCGGCTACGACGTCGATCTCGCGCCGGGTCAGCTCCGGCACAGCGGACCGGCGCGGCTCCGTCTCTGGCAGCGCGTCCTCGGCCGCGAGCCCGTCGACCCGGCACCGCTGCAACCCGAACGACAGGACGTCGCCGTTCTCCAGTAGTCGCTGAGCTACGACCTTGCCGTTAACCCGGGTGCCGTGCCGAGATAAACCCAGGTCACTAACGTAAGCGTAGGGTCCCCTGCGGACGATCTCAGCGTGCAGCTTCGAGACGCTGGGGTGATCGAGGCGAACGTCAACCGACTTGCCTCGGCCGACAGTCGTCACTTCCGGGCGCAGCCTGATGACTACGCCGGTGCTCTCGATCCGGATGTGGGGGGTCTCCATGACGTGCCTCCGGCATGTCCGGCCAGCTAGTGAGGTGTCACCTCAGGGTTACCCAGCTCTCGTCAAATCCATGCCGGCCAGGGGTAAAGCCGGAGCGCTCGGGGCAAGTCGGGAGAAGCCTGGGCACGCAAGTACACTGCCCACCGAGCGGTGCGCGAGGAGGACATATGGCGGAGGCGCCAGCCAGGGGCCTGGCAGATGTCGTTGCCGCAGCTACTGCGCTGAGCGACATCGACGGTAAGGCCGGGCTGCTTTTCTACCGTGGTTACGACATTCACGAGCTAGCTGGCAACGCCTCCTTCGAAGAGATCGCCTTCCTGCTGCAGCGCGGCCATGCCCCTGACCGCGGGGAGCTGGACGGCTACCGGGCCGAGCTCATCGCTGGCCGCCAGCCCGGCGCGCTGGCCCGCGATGACCTGCCTGCTATCGCTCGCCATCAGCGGCCCATGGAAGCGCTCCGCAGCCTGGTGTCCCTCGGTAGCGCCGATGATCCGGACGCCGAGTCGAACGAGCCGGCGGCAAACCTGCGCAAAGCCGCCCGGCTGACCGCCCAGCAGCCGGTGCTGATCGCCGCTTACCAGGCGGCACGCCTTGGCCGGGACCTTCCGGCCCCTGATCCCAGCTTCGGCACTGCGGCCAACTTCCTGCTGCAGCTCACGGGCGAGCGCCCGCAGCCGAGGGCCGCCGAGATTCTCGACACCTGCCTGGTGCTGCACGCCGACCACACCATGAACGCGTCGACGTTCGCCGCCAGAGTGTGCGCAGCGACGCTGGCCGACATGCACTCAGCCGTGGTAGCGGCACTCGGAACCTTGTCCGGGCCGCTGCATGGCGGGGCCAACGAGCAGGTCATGCGCGGTCTTGAGGCAATCAGGCAGTCAGGCGGCGACCCGCTGGACGCGGTTAGCAGGCAGGTGAGCGACCGGCTCGCCCAAGGCGAGAAGATCATGGGCTTCGGGCACCGGGTGTACAAGACCGAGGACCCGCGGGCGACGCACCTGCGCAAGATGTCGGAAGAGCTGGCTACCGCCAGTGGCGACGACACCTATTACCGGATGTCCCGCCGGATGGAAGAGGTGGTGCTGGCGGAGAAGGGCTTGTTCCCTAACGTCGACTTCTTCGCCGCAACGGTCTATCACTACCTCGGTATCCCGACTGACTTGTTCACGCCAGTCTTTTCCGCTAGCCGGATGGCCGGCTGGACGGCGCACGTAATCGAGCAACATGCTGACAACCGGCTTATCCGGCCGGATAGTGAGTACATCGGGGAGCGCGGCATGCACTGGGTGCCGCTCGATGCCAGGTGAAGCATGCTGCCGTGAAACATTCCGCCAGGGGGGTTGCCCGCCAGGCCAAGGCCGGCGCACGCCAGGCCCGGGCCGGGGAGGCTGCGCAGCGGCCCGCCGGACCGCGGAGCAGTGGCCGGCGCTGGCTTCTGCAGCTCCCGTACTGCATTGTGATGGCCGGTCTGGTGGCGGGCCTGGCGACAGCTCGTGGCGGTGGGCAGGCGGTAAAGGGCGGTACGTTGGTAATAGCCGGCGCCCTGCTTGCAGGGTCGTTGATCAGGCTGGTGCTACCGGACGGCAGAGTCGGAATGCTTGCGTCCAGGCGACGGTTTGCCGACGTCGCCGTACTGGCCGCACTCGGCGCCGGCCTGCTGGCCGCAGGCTTGTTCGCCAAGGTCACCAGCTGATGCCGGGGTGGTCAGGCACGGGCGGGCAGGACGGACACCGGGCAAGTTAGGGCCCGGCCAGGGTTCGCGGCGGTAACGAGGCCGCCGCGATGAAGGGAACGCAGCTGCATGTCGAAGATCAAGGTGCTAAACCCCGTCGTTGAGCTCGACGGCGATGAGATGACCCGGATCATCTGGAAATTCATCAAGGACCAGCTGATCCTGCCGTACCTGGATATTGAGCTTGAGTATTACGACCTGTCCATTCAGCATCGCGATGCGACTGATGACCAGGTGACCATCGACGCGGCCAATGCGATTAAGCGGCACGGCGTGGGCGTCAAGTGCGCCACGATTACCCCCGACGAAGCGAGGGTAAGC
>DATMMA010000392.1:0-14338 GCA_035570295.1 Streptosporangiaceae bacterium | reverse complement strand
GCGGCTCGACATGGATTACGTGGATCTTTACCAGATCCACCGCTGGGACCACCGGACGCCGATCGAGGAGACGATGGAGGCGCTGCACGACGTGGTGCGCGCGGGCAAGGCCCGCTACATCGGCGCCAGCAGCATGTACGCGTGGCAGTTCGCCAAGGCGCAATCGGTGTCGATCACGCCGTTCGTCTCGATGCAGAACCACTACAACCTCGTCTACCGCGAGGAGGAGCGGGAGATGATCCCGCAGTGCATCGACCAGGGCGTCGGCGTGATCCCGTGGAGCCCGCTGGCCCGCGGCCTGCTGGCGGGCACCCGCAGCAGGAGCGGTGACAGGCACACCGTGCGGGCGGGATCGGACCCGTTCGGTGACTCGCTCTACACGCTTTCGGCTGACTTCGATGTCGTCGACCGGTGCACCGAAGTCGCCGCCGAGCGCGGCGTTCCGTCCGCTCAGGTGGCGCTGGCGTGGCTGTTGCACCGTCCGGGCGTGACCGCGCCCATCGTCGGCGCGACGAAGCAGGGTCATCTGGAGGACGCACTTGCGGCAGAGGATCTGGTACTGACCGAGGACGAGATGCGGCGGCTCGAGGAGCCGTATGTTCCGCATCCGGTGCTCGGGCACTCCTGACCTCGCCCCTCCGGGCGGCTGCCGGCTGGGCATGCGACGGGCCTGGCCGGCCTGAGGGATTGTCACGTCGGTATGCACTGGGAGCCGCGGCAGTGGCATGCTCGGGCCATGGGCGGCTAACTGCGCGTTCCCGCCGTTAATTGCGACAGGAGCCACGATGGCATTTCAGGGCTGGCCGGAGGAGGCCCTCGACTTCTACGACGGGCTGGAGGCCGACAACTCGCGGACGTACTGGCAAGCGCACAAGGATGTCTACGAGGAGTGCGTATTCGGGCCGATGGCGGAGCTGATGGCCGAGCTCGAGGCGGTCCACGGCGAGACCAAGATCTACCGGCCGTACCGGGACCTGCGGTTCAGCAAGGACAAGACGCCGTACAAGACGGCCATCGGCGCGCATGTCGGAGAGGGCTACGTGCAGCTTTCCGCGGCCGGCCTGGCGGCGGGCCGCGGCATGTACGGGATGGCGCCGGATCAGCTTGAGCGCTACCGGGCGGCGGTCGCGGCCGACCGGACAGGCGCGGTGCTGGAGGACGTCATCGCGGTCCTGCGCAAGCACGACATCGACGTGCATGGCCGGGAATCGCTGAAGAGCGCGCCGCGCGGCTATCCCGCCGATCACCCTCGCATCGAGTTGCTGCGGCACAAGGGCCTCGTGGCCTGGAGGGAATGGCCGGTCGAGCCGTGGCTCGCGACCGACGCGGCACGGCAGGTGATCGCTGACTTCCTGGTCGCGACCGAGCCGCTCGGTGGCTGGCTGGCCGAGAACGTCGGGCCGTCGGACGCGCCCGGCAGGTAAGTTGAGCGCTGTCAGGGGCGGCCGGCCGAGCAGTCCGGGCACAATCCGAACAGCTCGACGGTGTGACCCACCTCCGTGAACCCAGCATCTGCCGCAACTTGCTCTGCCCAGTGCTCTACGGCTTTGCCCTCGACCTCGACGCTGCGGCCGCACTCGCGGCACGTCAGGTGGTGGTGGTGGCTGTCCGTGCGGCAGCGCCGGTACAGCGTCTCACCACTGGAGTCCCTGATCGCGTCGACCTGGCCGCCTTCGCTCAGCACTTGCAGATGCCGGTAGACGGTGGTGAGGCCGACGTGCTCACCGCGTTGCCGCAGCTCGGCGTGAATCTGCTGGGCGCTGCAGAATCCTTGCAGACCTTCCAGCACGGCCGACAGCGCCTCGGACTGGCGGGTGCCGCGAACCCGAGTGCCGCGGGCGCCAGATGGCGATGCTGGCTGCGGAGAACTCACACTCGCACGGTAGCAGCCCTCGCGCTGCGCTTCGGTCGCCCGCACCCGGCGCGCGGAGCGCGCCGGGAAACGGAGCACCCGGCGGCGGCGTACCTGGCAACTGTGCGCCCCGCGACGGCGTACCCGGAAGCGGAACCGCCGAGTTAGCCAAAAGGCCGCCGCAGCCGGGCTGTCTGCCCGCCCGCGGCGGCCTGAATGTCTGCGATGCTGCGATTACTCCTGCTGGGGTGCTGGAGTTACTTCTCGGGCACCTCGGTCATCAGATCCGCTGCCGTCTCCATCCCGGCGCGCCACACCGACCGGGCGATGATCTTGCGCGGATCCACCCGGTGCCGGTACCGGCCGGCGATGTCGGTGATCTCCTCCAGCAGGCCCTCCGACAACGTAGTCGGCTGTAGCCCGAGGGCGAGGAACTGGTCGTTTCGGACGATCAGCTCGTTCTCGTCCGCCTCGAGCCGGGGGTTCGGCAGGTAAGCGATCTCGCCGCCGGTCATGTCGCCGATCATCTTGGCCAGGTCGAGCAGCCGGTGCGTCTCGGTGACCTGGTTGCGCACGAGCACCTTGGAGCCGGGCTCAGGCGGGTTGTTGATCGCGATCTCGATGCACCTGACGGTGTCCCGGATGTGGATGAAGGCGCGAGTCTGGCCACCGGTGCCGTGCACCGTGAGCGGGTGGCCGATTGCCGCCTGCATGAGGAACCGGTTCAAGACGGTGCCGTAGTCGCCGTCGTAGTCGAACCGGTTGATAAGCCTTTCGTCGCGGGCGGTCTGGTCGGTCTGGGTGCCCCAGACAATGCCCTGGTGCAGGTCGGTGATCCGCAGTCCGTCGTTCTTGGCGTAGAACGAGAACAGCAGCTGGTCCAGCGTCTTGGTCAGGTGATAGACCGAGCCGGGGTTCGCCGGGTGCAGGATCTCCCGCTCGAGCTCGCCGTCCGGCGTCGGTACCTTGACAGCCAGGTAGCCCTCCGGGATCGGCGCGCTGCCGGACCAGCCGTAGCCGTACACGCCCATCGTGCCGAGGTGAACGAGCGAGACGTCCAGGCCGGTATCGACGAGTGCGGTGAGCAAGTTGTGCGTGCCGCGGACGTTGTTGTCGACGGTGTAGCGCTTGGTCTTCTGGGTTCGCATCGAGTACGGCGCGGCGCGCTGCTCGGCGAAGTGGACGATCGCGTCCGGGCGGGTCTCCCGCAGCAGGTCCACCAGCGCGTCGTAGTCCGTGGCCAGGTCCAGGTTGACGTACCCGATCTCGCGGCCAGAGACTTCCTTCCAGGCCTCGAGGCGCTCGCCTAGCGGCCGGATCGGCGTCAGCGAGTCGACCTCAAGGTCGATGTCGATCTTCCGGCGGCTGAGGTTGTCGACGACCGTGATGTCATGGCCACGATCGGACAGGTACAGCGAGGTTGGCCAGCCGCAAAAGCCGTCGCCGCCGAGGACCAGAACGCGCATAGGTGCTCCAAACTTTTTGCTTCACTGCTCTCGAACAGCGCCCGGTGGTGCGTAGCCACGGTCGGCCGTCAGAGCTCGAGGGCCAGGCTCAAGGATGGCATCCGTGGCAGTGTACCGGGCGATTTCCACCACGATGGTCATTTCCCTACCACTATGTGAGACGACTGACACGTCCGGCCAGCCACCTCTTTTTCTTGGTCACCGCGCCGGTGGCGCGCAGCACGGGCGCGACGGCGACGGCGACTTCAACCAGCATGACCCGCAAGTAGCCGGCTTGCCAGCGCACTCAGCGGATTGACAGCTAGGGCGCAGCCAGGTTGCAGTGGCATATCAGCTTTCTTCACCGCAGAAGTCGCGGTCGCCGGAGGCGCAGCCATAAAGCTACACCGTCGCCGAACGGTGCCCGCCGGGTGCGCGTGGTGAGGGCAGCGGGCTAGCCGGAAGACCACGGCGGGAACGCGCGCCCGGCGGAACACGGACTTGGTGAAACGCGGCCGCCTAGCGAACTGACCGCGGGCGCGGGGCAGGATGGGAAGCATGGCAGATCGGCTCCGGGGCGCAACCAGCCCGTACCTCTTGCAGCACGCCGACAACCCGGTCGACTGGTGGCCGTGGGGCGACGAGGCATTCGCAGCGGCCGCCGAGCGCGGCGTGCCGGTGCTGCTGTCGGTCGGCTACTCAGCCTGCCACTGGTGCCACGTCATGGCTCATGAGTCGTTCGAGAACGAGCAGACGGCAGCGCTGATGAACGAATACCTGATCTGCATCAAGGTAGACCGGGAAGAGCGGCCTGATGTCGACAGCGTCTACATGACGGCCACGCAGGCGATGACTGGGCAGGGCGGCTGGCCCATGACAGTGTTCATGACACCGAGCCGGGAGCCGTTCTACTGCGGCACCTACTTTCCACGCGCGCAGTTCGAGCGGCTGGTCCTCAGCGTGGCACGGGCCTGGCAGGAGGACCGTGACGAAGTGATCGCCCAGGCCGGCCAGATAGCGGCCGCGCTGGCCGAGCGGGCCGGGCCAGGGCCCGCCAGCCCTGTGACCGCCGGCCAGGCGCCCGCGGGCGCCGGTGGCGCAGCCGGGGCAGGCGAGGCCGCGGATCCGGCCAGCCGGCTCGGCGCCGCATGTGACTCGGCCGTAGCTACCCTGGCCGGCGAGTTCGATGCCAGCCGGGGCGGCTTCGGCGGCGCGCCCAAGTTCCCGCCGTCCATGGTGCTGGAGTTCCTGCTACGGCACTCCGAGCGGGCCACCGGAACCGGTGCTCAGCAGGCGCTAGCCATGGCCGAGATCACCGCGAGCGCGATGGCCCGCGGCGGCATTTACGACCAGCTGGCAGGCGGGTTCGCCAGGTACAGCGTTGACGCGGACTGGGTGGTTCCGCACTTCGAGAAGATGCTCTATGACAACGCGCTACTGGCGCGGGTCTACGCGCACCTGTGGCGGCGTACCGGCAGCGCGCTGGCCCGGCGCGTGGCTGAAGAGACATGTGACTGGCTCATAACCGAGATGCGGACGGCTGACGGCGGCTTTGCCGCGGCACTCGATGCGGACTCAGACGGCGCAGAAGGCACGTTCTACGTCTGGACTCCGGCCGAGCTCACGGCGGCGCTCGAGGATAGCGATGGCGGCTACGCGGCAGGCGTGTTCGGCGTGACCGACGCTGGCACGTTCGAGCACGGGGCGTCGGTGCTGCAGTTGCGCGCCGATCCGGCTGACTCTGCCCGGCTGGCCAGGGTGCGGGCGGGCTTGCTCGCGGCGCGGGCCGAGCGCACCCGGCCCGGCCGGGATGACAAAGTGGTGGCCTCATGGAACGGCCTGGCCATCGCGGCCCTAGCCGACTGCGGGTTGCTCTTCGATCGGCCTGACCTCATTTCCGCGGCGACCGCGGCAGCGGAGTTGCTCACTACCGTGCACCTGCGCGCGGGCCGGCTCGCGCGCACGTCGAGAGACGGCCGGGCGTCGGCCACCGCCGGAGTGCTGGACGACTACGGATGTGTAGCGGCAGGGCTGATCGCCCTGGCCGGGGCTGTCGGGGCGGATGGGGCCAGTGAGCCTGCGCCCGGCGGCGAGTCGGGGGCAGCCCGCTGGCTGGCGGTAGCCGGGCAGCTGCTTGAGGTGGCATTGAGCCGGTTCGGCACCGGAGCAGGCGGCTTCTACGACACCGCTGACGACAGTGAGCACCTGATCTACCGGCCTGCCGACGTTGCTGACGGGCCGAGCCCGTCGGGTACGTTCGCGGTCGCCGACGCGCTGTTGAGCTACTCGGCGCTGACCGGCTCGGCTCGCCACCGCGACGCGGCCATCGCCGCGCTGGGGATCGTCGCCGACCTGGCCTCCAGATATCCGCGCGCGGCAGGGTCCGGGCTGGCAACTGCCGAAGCGGTGCTGTCCGGCCCGGCGGAAATCGCGATAGCCGGGCCGCCGACGGAGCAGCGCGCGGAGCTACACCGGATCGCGCTGACGGCAGCGCCGCCCGGAGCGGTCCTTGCCGTCGGCGACGGGGTCAGCGAGACGATCCCGCTGCTAGCCGGCAAGGGACCTGTCGACGGCCGGGCCGCTGCCTACGTCTGCCGGAACTTCAGCTGCCAGGCACCAGTCACCGAGCCGGAGCAGCTGCGCGCGGCGCTTGGCACGCCAGCGGTTGCCGAGCCCGGCTAGCCGGGCCCGCTGGCGCTGCGCGCCGGAAACGACGCCGCGTTCACTAACGCCCCGGCAGAAGTTTGCCAAGGGTTCGCCATGCATGCGGGCGCCAGGGATCCCCTTGCGCGATTATCGAGATTCGCGGGGTATGGACGCATGCGCAATGTGCGTGCAAGGTAGTACGACGACGCCTACGCGTTCAGCGAGCCGGGAAGGGAGTAGCTAGTGCGCGACGGAACTCGCCGCCTGCGCGCTTGGCTGTGGATAGCGGTCGCGGTGGGCGTTGCGGCCTGCCTGTCCCTGAAGCTCGCCCTCCCCGGGCCGTCAGGGACACCCGACGCTCGCGGCCAGCTCGGTGCCGGGGCTATTGGCAGGAACGCCGTTAGCAGCACCGGCGCGGGCAGCGCTGCAGCCCGGAATGCGGCCAGGGCAGCAGTCGAGCGCCGTTACGTCTCGTTGTTCCGCGGTATTGGCGCGACATCGACATTCGCAAACGACAATGCGGTGACGGCAGCAACGGCCGCCCGCGAGGCGGCCGGCCAGACGGAGGTCGCTGCCGCTCAGCAGGCCGGCGTGTTTTTGCCGGGCCGGCACGGCTCATCAGCCTCGGCGGTAGCCGCCGTCAGCCTGGCAGACAGGTCGGCTGCGCCCCGAGTCCGGCCGCTGCGCGGGCTGCGGCAGGCTGACCTTCTTGTCGTTGCGCCGACCACGCTCCCGGCCGCGACGATGTCGGCCGTCCGCAAGCTGCCCGGCGTAGCCGCAGCGACGCTGCTCGACGCTGCGCGGATCCGGGTCAACGGCGGATACGTCGGGACGCTCGGGGTGGATCCGTCGACCTTCCGCGAGTTCGCCGCGAAGCCGACCGCCAAGTCGACCGTACTGTGGCAGAACGTGGCCGCAGGCGGCATCGCCGTGTCCTACCTGATGGGACAGCAGGAGAAGATTCCGCTCGGCGGGACCGTGAGAGTCGAAGGCGCGCGGACCGAAGAGCTACCAGTCGGCGGCTTCGGCACTGTGGGCATCGGCGGCGTCGACGCGGTGGTCTCTGACTCGGTCGCCCGCTCGCTCGGCATGCCAGTCGGGAACGCGATCGTCATCAGTGCGCCGCACGCGAGGCTGAGCACGCTGATGCGGAAGATCCAGGGGGCGTTGCCCAAGGCTGCCTCAGTCGCTTCGCTGGTTGGCCAGGCGGCCGTGCGCGGACTGCCGGGTTCGGCCGGTGCCGTCGGCATCACCTCAGCCGACGGGCCTGGCCTCACGGTCGCGCAAACCAAGGCTTTCCTGACTGCCGCGCTCGCCCAGGTAGGCAAGAGGTATGTCTGGGGCGGCAACGGGCCCAATGTCTTCGACTGCTCGGGCCTGGTGCAGTGGTCGATGCGCCGGGCGGGCATCGTCATGCCGCGAGTGGCTGTGAACCAGGCGCAGGCCGGCCCGCGCGTCGAGCTGGCCGACCTTGTGCCGGGTGACCTGCTCTTCTACCACACCGACCCGACAGCTCCGACGTACATCTCGCACGTCGCCATCTATCTGGGCAAGGGGCTGATGCTGCAAGCGCCCGAACCCGGCGAGGACGTGCAAATAGTGCCCGCCATCTTCGGTGGCGGGTTCGCTGGCGCGGTCGCGGTCTACCCTCGGGTCGCCGCCGCCGTGGCAGCTGACCCGGCGGGCTGAGCACCGCCAGAGCCCGTCGCTGTCGCTCGCGCTGAACCGCAGTCGGAGGCGCCCCGCCACTTCCTAGTTGCTTGGTGACCTCTGGCGGTCGATTTGTCGGTTATGCGGTCACCTAACAACGAGGGAGTCAGCTCCTCGTGCCGGCCGGCGGGCTTGTGTTGCGCGAAGCCTGGTGTAATCATAATTACATGGATACAGAAGAGCTTCGCGGCTGGTTTACCGGCCGCCTGCCGGCCGACTGGTTCACCGCCACGCCGGAAATCAAGGTTGACCGCGAGGAAATCACAATCGTCGGTGCGCTCGCCGACACCGAGAACGCCGCCGACGCCAGTGAGGCCGAAACTGCGGCAGCCGCTGAGGGCCGCAGCCGCCGGTTCCGGGAGCAGACCCGCGAGCACCGGATCGAGATAGCCCGGGAGGCCGAGCACAAATTCGGCCGCAAGGTTTCCTGGGGCGTCGAGTGCAATGGCCGCAGGGTGATGTTTACCACGTTTTCCGTGCCGGTTATGACGAGGCTGCGGCAGTCCGAGCGACAGGTGCTCGACACGCTGGTCGACGGCGGCGTCGCCCGCAGCCGCAGTGACGCGCTGGCCTGGTGCGTGCGCCTGGTTGGCCAGCACCAGGACACCTGGCTGGCCGATCTGAGGGCGGCGTTGCGCAAGGTTGAGCAGGTCAGGGCCGACGGGCCCGGTCAGTAACCGCCAACGGCGATAGCTGGCGCGGGCGTCCGAGCGGGCGTCCGCGCCACTGACGTTCACCCGGGCGGGAACGACCTGTGGCCCGTCTCCGCGGCCTGACGGGGCGCGGCGTACGGGCGCAGCTTCGTTCCCGCCTGAAAGCATTTCGCCTACAGAACGTAACCGCGACTGCTCGCGGCGAAGCGATTAGCCCTGACCAGTCAGAATTGATCGGGGCACGCCGGGGTACACTCCCCCAATCCCGGCTCTCAGGGTTTTTGCTGCCCCTGCGTGCTTCCGGGTCCCCCGCAGCGGAGCTACCCGCAAAGCCCTTGAGGAGGACCAGTCGTGGCTTATGACGTGAATGCGGCCCCGGCTCTGGCTGCCCTCGAGACGAGTCTCGACGATGCCGGCCTGAAGAATCCCTTCGTGCGCGAGTACGTGAGGTACTGGGCCGAAATTACCGGCGCCGAGCGTGTCGAGGTGATTGGCGCATCTGACGATGCCCGGCTCATCAGCGAATCACTTGAGGCCGGCGAGATCTGGCCCGCTGGTGAAGGCCGCTACTACGCGCGCAGTTACGTCAAGGACACGGCGCGCTCCGAGGAGCGGACGATCGTCGCCACCGCTAATCCAGCCGACAAGGGCGTCTACAACAACTGGCGGCCGGCCAGCGAGATGCGCCCGTTGCTGGAGAAGCTCATGCGCGGTGCCTCAGCCGGGAAGACCATGTACGTCATCCCGTACCTGATGGCGCCTCCTGGATCTCCGCTCGAGCCGTACGCGGTCGGCGTCGAGCTCACCGACCACCGCACGGTCGCGCTGCACATGATTCGCATGGCGCGATGCGGCGTGGAGCACGTGAACGACCTCGCCGAACCGAACCGGTTCGTTCGCGGCGTGCACGTTACCGGCGACCTAGCGAACCTCGGCCAGGGAACGCCGGAGGACAAGCGCTACTTTGTCACCTTCGCCGACGAGCGGACTATCTTGCATTTCGGCTCCTCCTACGGCGGCAACGCGCTGCTTGGCAAGATCGCGCACGGCCTCCGGCAGGCTGCCTACGACGGCTGGGCCTCGGGTGAGTTCCTGGCCGAGCAGTTCATGCTCATCGGCATCACGGACAAGCAGACCGGCCAGACCTGGCACGTTTGCGGCGGCTTCCCCAGCGCGTCCGGCAAGACCAACCTGGCCATGATGCTGGCCCCTGACAGTCTTGGCGACCGGTTCCACGTCGAGTTTTACGGTGACGACATCGCGTGGCTGCGCGTCGACCCCAAGGACGGGAAGATCTACGCGATCAATCCCGAGTTCGGAGTCTTCGGCGTCGCTAAGGACACCAACGAGGCGACCAACCCGACAGCGCTGCTCTCGGTCGGGCCAAACACCGGGGTCTTGTTCACCAACGTTGCGTACAACGACAACACCCGCGACGTGTGGTGGGAAGGCAGGACGCCGGAGCCGCCCGCCGACGTGACCGGCTGGCGGGACTGGACCGGTCAGCTCATTTCGGAGCGTTCCGCCGACGAGCAGGACAAGCCCTGGGCGCACCCGAACAGCCGCTTTACGACGTCGCTGACCAATGTTCCGAATATCGCCCCCGACTTTGAAGCGCGCACCGGCGTGCCTATCGACGCGATAATCTTCGGCGGCCGCACCCGGGATCGGGAGCCCCTAATCCGAGCCATTACTGATCTGGCCGAGGGCGTCTACGACGGCCTCACGCTCGGAGCCGAGGCGACCTTCGCCGCCGAGGGCGTGGACGGTCAGCTCCGCTACGATCCGATGTCAATGCGGCCCTTCATGTCCTATTCGGAAGGCGCCTACGCGGCTCATTGGCTCAAGATCATCGGTGCCGCCAGCGATCAGCCGATCTTCGCTCACGTCAACTGGTTCCAACGCGATCCGGATGACGGTCACTTCTTGTGGCCGGGCTATCGCGAGAACCTGCGTCCGCTGCTGTGGCTGCTGCGCCTCCGGGCCGGCGAGGTCCGTGGCGAGCAGACGCCGGTTGGCATCGTCCCGACCAGAGAAGAGCTTGACCTCGATGGCGTGGACATCCGCCCGGAAGACCTCGACAAGATCCTGAGCATCGACACCAGCCGGTGGATGACTGAGATGGCGCACCGCGAAGCGCACCTGGCCCAGTTCGACGGCTTGCCCGAGGAGATCTGGGTGGCGCACCGCCGCGTCGCCGCAGCTCTCGCGGCCGCGGCAGGCTGAGCTGACGAGGCTGAGCTGACGAGGCTGAGCCGAGCAGGCTGGTCGGGCGCACCGGAACCAGCCATGTGGGGGTGTAGCGGTCGTTCGGCGCGATGTTAACGTTCCGTTATGGGACAACTACGTTGCGTCGATGGTTCGGTGCTGTCCGTGCAGGCCGTGGCCTGCCGGGACTCCGCTGGCCAGCCGTATGAGATCACCCTCAGGCTGGCTAGGAACTCGGTGCCGTTTGCCGCCGTCGGCCAGCGCTGCGGCTATCAGTTCTCGGAGCTGGCCGAGCGCGTCAGCGCAGCCAGGCTCGACCCGGAACAGGCCGCCGCCTGGCCTGACCCGGACGACCGCTTTCCCGGTGCGCGCGGGGGACCGGAGGCCCGCGGCCTGCCCGGCGACCATGAGTACTTCACGCTGCGGTCGCGGGACCGCGGCGACCTGCCCGGCGCCGGCGAGCTGCGCTGCGTACTAAGGTCCACTGCGGTGTGGCAAGGCGAGTGCATGGGCACCGGCCATCACCGGGAGGCATCCTCCCACCCGCAGCACCTCCTGCAGGGACAGCACGGGCAGCAGGGACAGCACGGGCAGCAGGGACAGCACGGGCACCAGGGCGCGCATGGATTCGCCGGCCAGCGCCCGGGCCTTCAGAACGCTGAGGCCCAGGCGGGCGGACTTGCGCAGGCGCCCAGACCGTACCCCGTGCCGGGGCAGCGGATCTGGCCCGCCCGGCGCCCGGCTAGCCCACCCGGCGGGTGGCACCTGACCAGGAGGGCGTTCATCGAGGCCTGGGGCGACGGCGGTGTCGGGGTGCGGGCTGTCCTGACTTCGGCTGAACTGGTGTCATTCTTGGATACGGTTCTCACAGAGCCCGAGAATCCTGAGTCAGCAGGGGCCGGTGCCTCCGCCGGGAGTGTCCCGGCCGAGGTCAGGCCGGCGGCCGGGCCCGCAATCGCCGGAGTTCCGGCGGACACCGTGGTCAATCGGACCTTAGCGGCCGATGGCCAGGCAGTGAGTAAGCCACCGGGCGGCACGGCAGTGCTGCTGCGGAGGCAGCGAGGAAGGGTGCCGGATGGGGTTGCGCGATCTCGTCTACCGGCTCTACGAGCAAAGACTCGAGGCGACGCTGGCCCCTCAGGCGATCCCCCGCCACGTCGGGGTGATGTGCGACGGTAACCGCAGATGGGCGAGATCCGCCGGACTCGCCGACGTCAGCAGCGGCCACCAGGCAGGCGCTGACAAGATCTTCGAGCTGCTCGAATGGTGCCAGGAAACCGGGGTCGAAGTTGTCACCCTGTGGCTGCTGTCTACTGACAACCTGACGAGGGAACCAGCTGAGCTCGAGCCGCTGCTGCGGATCATCGAGGGCACCGTAAGGGATCTGGTTGCGCAGGAATGGCACGTCAAGCCGGTGGGTGCGCTCGACCTGCTGCCAGCCGACACAGCGGAGGTGCTTAAGGACGCGGCTGAGGTCACGGCATCCCGCGGCGGGCTGCTGGTGAACGTCGCGGTCGGCTACGGCGGCCGCCGCGAGATCGCGGATGCGGTCCGGTCGCTGCTGCAGGAGCACGCGACTAAGGGCACAACCATCGAGGAGCTAGCCGAGATCCTCGATGTGGAGCACATCGCCGAGCATCTCTATACGGCCGGCCAGCCCGATCCGGACCTGGTTATCAGGACCTCTGGGGAGCAGCGCCTCGGCGGCTTCCTGCTATGGCAGAGCGCGCACTCGGAGTTCTATTTCTGCGACGCCTACTGGCCCGCCTTCCGCCGGGTCGATTTCCTCCGTGCGTTGCGGTCGTATGGTGAGCGCCAGCGGCGGTTCGGAGCCTGACCGGCGGTCGGCCCGACCGCGCCGGAAGGTGCGTGAACGGCACGTTACGGCGTCTCGACCGGTCATGAACAGCTAGTTACGGTACTTCCGCCGCCCGGTTCCCTTGGGTACCGTCTGAATTGACGGGCGGTGCCTTGCCGCCCGCCGGGAAGGCCCTTGAGATCCTCGAGCTTCGCGTCCTGGTGCGCAGGCGAGATGAGCGACGGGCCGGGTTCCCGGCCTCTCGCTGGCCGGACCCGGTCCCGCCGACACGTCTGTGTCCGACCGCGGCGCCCGCCTGGCGCCCAGGGGAGAGCGAGTGGCCAGTTCGTCAGCCCGCCGATCCACGTCCGCCTCGCGGGGTACTGCTCCGGCAGCCCCCGCCCGGTCAAGTACAGCCCAGTCAGGTACAGCACGGTCGACTCCAGCACGGTCGACTCAAGCACGGTCGACTCAAGCACGGGCAAGCACCGCCCCGCATGCCTCCGCTGCGTCCGGCACGACCCGGCCGCAGGCGGAGTTCGTCAGTTCCAGCCAGCCGCGCCGTACCTACGTCCTCGACACCAGCGTGCTGCTGGCGGACCCGGCGGCCGTCGGCAGGTTCGCCGAGCACCGTGTGGTACTACCGATCGTTGTCATCACCGAGCTAGAAGCCAAGCGGCATCACCCTGAGCTCGGGTACTTCGCCAGGCAGGCGCTCCGATACCTCGATGACCTCCGGGTCTCCTACGGTCGTCTCGATGCTGACCTGCCCGTCGGCGACTCCGGCGGTACCGTCCGGGTCGAGCTCAACCACTCCGACCCCGGGGTGCTGCCGGCCGGATTCCGGCTGGGTGACAACGACACCAGGATTCTCTCCGTCGCCTGCAGCCTTGCTGCCGAGGGCGAGACCGTGATCCTGGTCAGCAAGGATCTGCCCTTGAGGGTTAAGGCGGCGGCGGTAGGACTGACGGCCCAGGAGTACCGGGCGGAGCTGCCGCCTGACTCCGGCTGGACCGGCATGGCTGAGCTGGACGTTACCGCGGCTGACATCGACGAGCTGTACGAGACGGGTCACCTCGACCTTGCGGCGGCACGGGACCTGCCTTGCCACACCGGCCTGGTCTTGATATCCGGTGTGGCCGGCTCTGGCAGCGCGCTCGGACGGGTGCAGCCTGATAAATCGGTCAAGCTCGTCCGCGGCGACCGTGAAGCATTCGGGCTGCGAGGCCGAAGTGCCGAGCAGCGGATCGCTCTCGACCTGCTGCTGGACGGCGAGGTCGGTATCGTGTCGCTGGGCGGCCGGGCCGGCACCGGTAAGTCGGCGCTGGCCCTGTGCGCGGGCCTTGAGGCCGTGATGGAGCGCCGTCAGCACCGGAAGCTCGTCGTCTTCCGGCCGCTGTACGCGGTCGGTGGCCAGGATCTCGGTTACCTGCCGGGCTCGGAAGCAGACAAGATGAACCCGTGGGCGCAAGCGGTGTTCGACACGCTGTCCGCGGTGACGTCACAAGCGGTCATCGACGAGGTGATCGACCGCGACATGCTGGAGGTGCTGCCGCTCACCCACATCCGCGGCAGGTCTCTGCATGATTCCTTCGTGGTCGTGGACGAGGCACAGTCACTGGAGCGCGGCGTGCTGCTGACGGTCCTGTCCAGGATCGGCGCCGGCTCCAGGGTGGTGCTCACCCATGACATTGCTCAGCGCGACAACCTGCGGGTCGGCCGCCACGATGGCGTCGTGGCCGTCATCGAGAAGCTCAAGGGTCACCCGCTGTTCTCGCACGTCACGCTGGTCAGGTCTGAGCGCTCGCCGATCGCGGCGCTCGTTACCGAGATGCTGGAGGACTCGGGCCTCTGACCTGGCCACAAGCACGATGTGGACGGCGCTGGGGGACGGCCCGGGGCTCATGCCCCGGGCCGCTCCCGACTCGCGCAAAAACGCCGCGGACGGTACCGTGACTCGCGTCATGAGCCCGCAAGACGCGACGAGCAGCCCGCCCGCATCCGCCAAGCACCTGGTTACTGGCTT
>DATMMA010000391.1:0-2124 GCA_035570295.1 Streptosporangiaceae bacterium | reverse complement strand
GCCATGCTCAGCCGCTTCCATTTCGCGCGCGTTTTC
Source organism: Streptosporangiaceae bacterium (assembly GCA_035570295.1). Taxonomy (GTDB): domain Bacteria; phylum Actinomycetota; class Actinomycetes; order Streptosporangiales; family Streptosporangiaceae; genus JAJYUU01. The sequence continues at coordinate 2,088 of DATMMA010000391.1, read as the reverse complement.
GAGAAGCAGACCGGTGTATCGCCTGGGCGGTTCCTGGCCGCGGTCCGTATCTACCGGGCCAAGCGCATGCTTGCGCTCAGTACGATGAGCGTCGCCGGAGTCTCGTCCGCGGTCGGCTACAGCAGCCTCGGCTCGTTCACGAGCCATTTCACTGACAGCGTGGGCATCTCCCCGAGCCGGTTCCGCTACGCGTCGCACCACGACCTGGTCAGCGCCTGTGGCATGCTGCCGGATTCGCCGGTACCTGAAGGCGCGGCGATGGGTACCGTCCGGCTTCCGGAAGGGTACGCGGTGGCCCGCGTGTACGTCGGGATCTTCGATACACCGATCTTGCAGCGCCGACCGCGAGCGGCCACCTTGCTCGACGTGACGTCACAGCGGACGCACCCGTACTGGCTACCGAGAGTCCCTGATGGCAGAGGGTTCCTGCATGCGGTGGCGGTAGCCGACACCGATGAGCCCGAACCGTGGACCCGCCGGCACCTGCTCGTGGGCGGAGGGGGACAGGTGAAGTCCACTCTCGGCGCCATCACCTTGCGCCCCAGAAGTCTCACCGACCTGCCGACGCTGCTGGCCTTGCCTGATCTCGAGGTTGAACTGCAAGGCCTTACCCGTACCGCAGCGCACGCGCAAGACTGGTAACGATTCCCAGGGCCCGCTACGCGGGCAACGTCACAGTCCCAGCTGCTGCGCCGCCAGAGCCGTCCCCTCGACCCGCGCCTCGATCTTGGCGAACGCGATATCGCGAGAGGTGGAGGTGTCGTCGGCGAACGGCGCGAAGCCGCAGTCGTCGCAGGTACCGATCCGGTCGGGCGGCAGCTGCCGGGCCGCCGCCAGGACCCGGTCGCAGACCAGCTCGGGGGTCTCTACCCGCGGGTCGATCGGGTCGGTGACGCCGATGAACACCCGGGCGCCGGGCGGAAGATGCTCGGCGACGATGGCCAGGACCTTTTCCGGCTCGGCCTCGCTGGCCAGCTGGATGTAGAAGTTGCCCGCCTTGAGCTGGAACAGGCTGGGCAGCAGTCCGGCGTACTCGATGTCCAGGCTGTGCGTCGAGTCCTGATCGCCGCCCGGGCAGGTGTGCACGCCGATGCGGCTTCGCTCGCTGTCGCTGAAACGCTCGAGAACCTGGTTGTTGAGGGCGATGAGGTTGTCCAGGACGCCTCCGCTGGGGTCGAGCTTGAGGGAGAGCCGTCCCTCGGTGAAGTCAAGCTGGACGGTGTGCGCGCCAGCCTCCAGCGTGGTCCGGATGTCGGTTTCTGCTTCGTCGATGAGGTCGCGCAGGAACGCTTGGCGTGAGTAGCCGTCAAGGTCCGCGGGCGGATAGAGCAGGCTCAGCGCGGATGGAGCGATAACCGCCTGTTTGACCGCTGCCGTCGCGTGCCCGAGGGCGGCCCGCAGATAGGTATCGGCGTGGACCTGGTAGCGGAAGGGGCCCCCGGTCAGTACGGGCAGCTGGCGCTGGTGGCCGTCGGCGAAGGGGATGACGATTCCGTCGGGAGCCAGGCCGCTGAGCCCGGCGATCGGATAGGTAACGAAGCTAGGCTTGGACTGCTCGCCGTCGGTGACCACCGCTGACCCGGTTTCTTCGAGGCGCCGGATCGTGTCGCGGATGGCCTCGTCCTGCGCGGCGGCCAGGTCGGTGTCGCTGACCTCGCCTCGTTCGTGACCGGCCATCGCGGCTAGCAGGTCAGGCGGGCGCGGGATGCTGCCGATCGGTTCAGTCGGAATCGTCATGCCACAAGCGTAGATTGCATAACACCGTTCTTCAACGCCGGGCACCGTGGTGAAACCCGGGTTTCACCACGCTCTAGGGCAGTGAATCCCGGGTTTCATCCCGTAAATACTGCGCCGGACGGGCTCAGCAGCGGACAGGGCGGACAGCGCGGGCGAGCTGGTGTGGCGTCAGCTGGCCACGCCGCGTTGCTGGGGCGGCCGGCTGATCCGCGCGGCGAACAGGTCACGCAGGCTGACCACGCCGCGGACGGTCCGTCCTTCCATGATGGGCAGATGCCGGAAGCCGTTCAGCAACATCATCTGGGCCGCGTCCTCGACGGTGGTCTCCGGCCCTGCTGACTGCGGATCCTT
>DATMMA010000390.1:0-3938 GCA_035570295.1 Streptosporangiaceae bacterium | reverse complement strand
TCTGGCCGCCTTCGATGTCGAAGTCGATGCCGACCAGGTGCGGGCTGGCGTAACGCGCGATGAACGAGTCCATGCCGGACGTTGAGGCGCAGGTGAAGGTCCCGGCCGCACCGCCAGTCGAGACAACGTAATTCAGGCCGGCGCTCTGGAGTTGCGGAACGTTCTCCGCAGCCCAGCTGGCACCAGAGACACCGCCCCAGGTCTCGCTGCCGCAGGTTCCGGTGGCGAACGCGACAGTGAGCGCGGGCAGCCTCGGGACGTAATTCGACACCAGGCTGCCCGAGCCCACCACCGGGATGGCGGTGCCTTCCACGGCCGACTGCATCTCGTCGGTGTTCCAGTTCATGTTGATGGTGACGTCCTTGTACGGGCTGAAAAGCAGGCCGCTCACCGAGCCAGTTCCCGAGCCTCCGGAGCCGGATCCTCCGCCCGATCCCCCGCCCGAGCCCGAGCCGCCGGTGCAGGCGCCGTTGGACGTCCACGGCTGTCCCGAGCCGCTGCCGCCGTTGTTGGTCGCCGGATCGTTGCCCTGGGTCCACCAGTTGGCGGTGTAGTTGGTCCCGTTCTCGCTGGCCTGCATGCCGGCGGTATAGACAGCAGTGGAGCTCCACGCCGCAGCGCAGGCGGTGGCTTCCTGCGCGGGCCCGGCGGCCAGCGCGAGGACCGAGCCGCCGGCTGTTAGCCCGAGCGCCGAGCCGGCGATGAGAGCTTTGCGCAGAATCCGTCTTCCGACCTTCATGGACCCTCCAGGGGCGAGAGAAGCTGAGGCGATCCGGCGCCTCGCATGAGCCGGCCAACCGGTTGTGTGTGACTTTGCCGGTTATTGGTCATTTTGTAAGCCCGGAGAGCCTGGCCGTCAAGGCTTATTAAAAAGAAACTTTCTTGTTAGTTTTGGGCTGGAGCTCCCGGGATCCTGCGGACCAGGTCAACGCGTTGTGGTCTCACCGGTACCGACGAGTCACCGGGCACCGCGGTGGCATCGTGCCCGCCGCGTCCACGACGCGGACGGTAACAGCGACGGTTGCCGCTAAGAGAGAAACCCGTTGTGTGAAACCGTTTGCCACGGGCAGTTGACAGCTCATGTCAGCCGTTGCCAGGCGCTCTCTCGCGCCGCCTGCCGTCGTAAGCGCGTCGGCGTTCGTATTCGCAGTCCTGCTCGGCATCCGCCCATGAGCCGGGCCGCAGTAGTAATGAACCCGACGAAGCTGGATGACGACGAGGCATTCCGCAAGACTGTCCGCCAGGTTATGGACGATCACAGCTGGGACGAGCCGCTCTGGCTGGAGACGACGCCGGAGGATCCCGGCCGGGGCCAGGCTGAGTCAGCGGTCTCCGCTGGGGTCGACCTCGTGCTCGCGTGCGGCGGTGACGGAACGGTCACCGCGTGCGCGGAGGGCGTCGCCGGCACCGGAGTGCCGCTGGCGATCATCCCTATGGGGACCGGCAACCTGCTGGCTCGCAATATCGGCCTGCCCATGGACATGGACGAGGCGCTCGCGGTCGCGCTCGGCCGCGTACAGCAGCCGATTGACGCGGGCCGGGTGAACGGGACGCTGTTCGTCGTCATGGCGGGCCTGGGGCTGGATGCCCAGATGCTGAGCGGCACCAGCGAGCCGCTCAAGAAGCGGCTGGGCTGGCTCGCTTACGCGATCTCGGCTGCACGTCACTTGGGCGACCGGCCGATACGAGTGACCGTTAGCGCTGACGGCGGGCGCCGCCGCCGGATGAGGGCCAGCGCGCTGATCGTCGGCAACGTGGGCTGGCTGCGCGGCGGGCTCCCGCTGCTGCCGGACGCACGGCCTGACGACGGCATGCTGGATGCCGTCGTGCTGATCGCCGGCGGCCTGACCCGGTGGCTGGCGGTGGCCGCGGGCATCGTGCTGCGGCGCCCGGCGCGCGGCGGGATCTACCGCGTTCAGTTCACCGAGCTGCAGGTGACGCTGGACCACGAGCAGCCGTGGGAACTTGACGGCGAGATCGCGGGATCGACCCGCCAGCTCACTGTGGTGGCGCAACCAGGTGCGCTGCTGCTGCGGATGCCGCCAGAGTCAGCCTGACACGTGAGCGGTCTAAACGATGCCTACCCGCCACCGCGGCTCTCCGGGCCGGCGGCGGAAGTCGACGCGGGTCCAGAGGGCCCGGACGTCGGCGCGTTCTTCGACCTGGACGGGACGCTGGTCGCCGGGTACACCGCGGCGGCCCAGACGAGGGACCGGCTGCGCCGTCGGGATCTGCGGATGGTCGAGTTCCTGACGATCGTGGATCTCGCGGTGCAGTTCCGGCTCGGCAGGCGCGCGTTCGAGACCCTGATCGAAAGCAGCGCCCTTACCGTCAAGGGACGGCTGGCGCGGGAGGTCGACGAGATGGGAGAGCGCATCTTCCGGCAGTCCGTCGCTGACCTGATCTACCCGGAAATGCGCGAGCTGGTCCGGGCTCACCAGCGCCGCGGCCATACCGTGGTGCTGAGCTCGTCCGCGCTGACCAATCAGGCGGCGCCAGTGGCCCGCTACCTCGGCATCGAGCACGTCGTGTGCAACCGGCTCGTGGCCGACGAGCAGGGGATACTGACCGGCGAGATCGAACAGCCCGTGGTGTGGGGCCCCACCAAGGCCAGCGGCGTACAGCAGTTCGCCGCCAATCATCAGGTTGACCTGGGATCGAGTTACTTCTACGCGGACGGCGACGAAGACCTCAGCCTCATGTGCCTGGTCGGCCACCCGCGGCCGGTCAACCCGGCGCCTCTGCTGGCCAAGGTCGCCGTCCGCCGCGGCTGGCCCGTCATGCGGTTCAGCAGCAGAGGCAGCGGCGGCCCGCGCGGGATGGCCCGTCGGCTGGCCAGCGCCAGCTCCCTCGGGCCGCTGGCCGCCGCCGCACTTGGCGTCGGGCTGGTACGGCGCAACAAGCGCGCCGGGGTCAACTTCCTTACCAGGTTCTGGCCGGGGACGGTGCTCGCGCTGAGCGGGGTCAAGCTGAACGTGGCGGGCGCGGAGCATCTGACCGAGCGGCGACCCGCGGTCTTCCTGTTCAACTTCCGCAGCAACGCCGACGTGTTCCTCGTGGCCGCGCTGGTCAAGGACAACTGGACCGGGATCGCCACGAAGGAGATGCAGAGCAGCCGCGTGTTCGGCCAGCTCGGGAAGCTGCTCGACGTCGCGTTCGTCGACCGCGAGCACCCGGGAACGGCCACCGCGCTCAGGCCCCTTGAGGCGGCCGCGCGCAAGGGGCTGTCGATCCTGATCGCGCCGGAAGGAACCCGGGTTGATACCGAGTCGGTGGGCCCGTTCAAGAAGCGGGCCTTCCTCATTGCCATGGCGGCCGGATTGCCGATCGTCCCGATCGTGATCAGGAACTCCGAGTCGGTGGCGGGCAGAAACACGACAAAGCTCAATCCGGGTACGGTCGACATCGCCGTCCTGCCGCCGGTCAGCGTCGAGGGGTGGACACTGCTGAACCTGCGGGAACGGATCGAGCAGATCCGGACGGCCTACCTCGAAACCCTAGCCGAATGGCCTGTGAGCGAGCCGGACGCCAGCGCCGGGATGCCGTAAGCCGCAGCTCATGAGACGGGCCTTGACGCCTCGCTCGGCAGGGAGTGAGGCGTCAAGGACACCGGGATCGTTTTTCTGCGTTATTCGAGCGGCTGGCGGGCGATACCCCCTGGGTCGCGGCCGGCCAGCAGCCAGCCCAGGACCGTCGCGGCCAGCGGCATGCCAACCAGGATCACGAGCAGGTTGGTCACGGGGATGCTAGTCAGCGACGACAGGCCGTCGAGCGAATTGCTACGGAAGAAGCCGATGGCCGCCAGGTAGCCGCCGACGATCCCGACCACGGCGCCGATGAACGCGAGCGCGCCTGCGGTCGTGGCCGTGATCGTGCGGCGCGTGCTGCCGCCCGCCCCGGTCGCGGACAGCGTGCGCAGGTCACGGGCCGCCTCGCTG
>DATMMA010000389.1:0-53923 GCA_035570295.1 Streptosporangiaceae bacterium | reverse complement strand
GACGACCCGGCATCTGCGCCGGGCCAGCGGCCATTCGGCCCGGGCCGGTAGGGCCGGCTGGCGTGGCGGCGCCGTGCCGGTCCGGTCCGCAGCGCCGGGACCACGCCTGACGATCGGCGTGATCGTCTGGCTCGTCGTCATCTTCGCGGCCGTCTCGCTCCTGCGCGCTCACCCGCACCCGAACAGTTGGCCCTTCATCCTCTTCCTGGCGCTGGCCGCCGCCTTCGATGCCTTCTGCCTGATCGACATCGCTCGCGCCAGTCAGGTGCGCTACCTGCCCAAGTGGGCGTGGGCGCTGATCTGCCTCGCCCAGTGTCCCGGAGGGGGCATCGTCTACCTGTCCCTCGGCCGGGTCGGCCGGGCACAGTCAGCCCCGCCGAGCTCAGCGCAGCGGCCATGATCGAGGTGAACCGGCTCACCAAGCGGTTCGGTCGGGTCACCGCGGTGGATGACCTGAGCTTCACGGTTCGCGCGGGGCAGGTGACTGGCTTCCTCGGCCCGAATGGCGCCGGCAAGACCACCACGATGCGGATCATCCTTGGGCTGGATACCGCGACATCGGGTACCGCGCTCGTCGGCGGCCGCGGTTACCGGCAGATCGTCCGGCCGCTTCGGGAAGTTGGCTCGCTGTTCGACGCGACGGCCCTGCACGGCGGACGTACCGCCTACGACCACGTCCTGTCGGTGGCGCTCAGCAACGGCATCGGCCGCAGCCGGGTGAGACAGGTGCTGGAGCTTACCGGCCTAAGCGCTGTCGCACGGCAGCGCATCCGGGGCTTCTCGCTCGGCATGAAGCAACGGCTCGGTATCGCGGCAGCGCTGCTCGGTGAGCCGCCGGTGCTCATGTTCGACGAGCCGGTCAACGGTCTCGACGCCGACGGCGTTCGCTGGATCCGCCTGCTGCTGCGGCAGCTGGCGGCCGACGGCCACACAGTCCTGGTGTCAAGCCATCTGATGAGCGAGATGGCGCTGACTGCCGATCACCTGATCATTATCGGGCGCGGCAGGCTGCTCGCCGACACGCCGACAGACCGGCTCACCAAGTCCAGTACGCGCGCCGACGTGCTGGTCAGGTCGCCGCGCGCCACCGAACTCGCTGCTCTGCTGACCGCCAGCGGCGCAGCCGTCACTGCCGAGGAGGGCGGCGCGCTGGCCGTGACCGGCCTGGACACGCCAGCCATCGCCGACCTAGCCGCTCGGCACGGCATCGCGGTGCATGAACTGGTGCCGCGGCAGCCGTCCCTTGAACAGGCCTACCTGGACCTGACCGCGGCCAGCACCGACTTCCGAGCCGCACCGCAGGCAAGCGAATCCGAGGCAAGCCAATGACGGCAATCCAGATCCGCCCGGCCCGGGCGCAGTCGCCGCCATCGCTGACGGCTCGTGCGCGCGACGTGATCGCCTTCGAGTGGACCAAGCTTCGGTCGATCCGCTCGAACTACATCACCCTGCTGATAGCAGCAGTCGTGACCATCGGCGCGACCGCCGTCGTCGCGCACGCTGTTGCATCGGTGCCTAAGCCCCCGGCCGGCGGTTTCTCAGCGCTGACCGCGAGCTTCCTCGCTTACGCCGAGTACACGGTGATCCCGGTCAGCGTGCTAGCCGTGCTGCAGTTCACCTCCGAGTACAGCACCGGCCTCATCCGCACCACGTTCGCTGCAGTGCCGCGCCGCTGGGCCGTACTCGCCGGAAAGGCGGCAGTCGTCGGCGCCGCTGCGCTGCTGACAGGCGAAGTGCTGGCGTTCGCATGCTTCGCGATAGTCCAGGCGATCTTGTCCGGTCGGCATCGCGGGGAGTCCCTAGCCCAGCCGGGCGTGCCCGGGGCGGTGCTCGCGGCAGGATTCGTGCTGTGCGCTTGCGCGCTGACCGCGCTGGGCCTGGCCGCCATCATCCGGCACACGCCAGGCGCTATCACAGCCACGCTCGCAGCCATTTATCTGGTTGGCGGCTTGTGCCTTTTTCTGCCGTCACCCTGGAAGGACGACATCGGCAGGTTCACCATGGCATTCGCCGCCTCGCAGGTGGTAGCACTGCACCCGCAGGTCGGCCTGTTCTCACCCTGGGCGTCGATGCTGGTGCTCGTGGCCTGGCCGGCAGGTGCGCTGCTGGCCGCTTGCCTGGTGACTTCGCGCCGCGACGTCTGAGGAGCTTGACGCACGACCGGACTCGCAACCAGGCCGGCCGAGTCAGGTCCAAGCCGGCTGCTGGCCCCGTCAGGCCAGCTTGAACGACTCACGCGGGACCGGCTGTGCCTGCAATGGCATCACCGGAGTTCCGGCGAAGTGGCTGCGGATGCCGCTGATCCACCGCCGGCACCGGCGCTCGAGTGAGTTGTCGTCCGCTTGCAGCCGCCCGCGCGTCACCAGAGCCCCGAGGTCGGCGCCGCGATAACGGAAATCGCCCGGCGCTAGTATGCGCAAGAAGAACGCCTCCGACTCGTCACTGATCCCGTGCCAGTCGGTGGCCTGGCGGCGGAAGTCAGCCGTCCCGTCCGGGGCCAGCGTGTACACGCCGGTCCGTGGCGTTCTGGTGAGCAGATCGACCCCGGCGGCGGTCTCCTTGAGGATGAGCTGGCTCCAGACGTCGACCGCCGCCTCGCGCGACCAGCGGTGGTTAATCTCGTCGATGTCGACTTCGTAATCCAGGTCCAGGTACTCGAGCAAGTGGAACAAGAACAGCGGCATGTCCGCGTACGCGCCAGCAGTCACGTTGGTCATCGGGCTGATACCGCTGATCCGGGGATTCAGCTCGCCCAGGTACAGCTCGCCGGACGTGGTATCGACCAGGTAGTCGACCTCGAAGAAGCCGAGGTAGCCCTGGCCAGCCAGCTGATCGCCGAGCTTGCGGGTCAGCTGCCGGGCGCGCTCCTTCTGCCCGGCGGTCAGCGTCGCCGGGTAGTCGTTGCCTGCCCAGCCGCCACGGTACGGGGTGAGTTCCGGATGCCCGGTGATGTCGTTCATCAGCGGCCCGACTAGCGTGCCGTGCCTCGTCAGCACCGCCTCGACCGCCACCGCCCGGTGCTCTATCCGGCGCATCACTTTGAGCTCCTGCGCGGTCACCGGCTCCTTGGCCGCCGCTTTCGACCACGCGTCTTCGCTCGCGATAAAGAACGTGGTCTTGCCTGAGTCGCCGTACGGCAGTTGCACGACAAGGTCCGTGCCGAGCCCGGCGGTCGCCGCGAGCGCGAGCAGCTCGGTATAACTGGACGCCCGGCCCAGCACGTTCGGCACGCTGGGCACACCTGCGGCGTTACCGAGCTGCGTGGTGACGATCTTCGAGTCCAGCCGGTGCCGCAGCGCAGCCGGCGGATGGGCCACCCGCAGACCGATCTCGGCGGCAAGCGCCTCAGTCTCTTCGTCAAACATGACAAACGTGGCAAGTCCGCCTGGTCCGCGCGAGCGCACCAGGTTGCGCACCTCAGGATGACGGAGCAGGTAGTTGCAGATGTCCTCGATCGACTCGAACTCCGGCGCGCGGCGGTCAGCCGGGACGAAAGCGTTCGGGTGACCGCCATCGAACGAGTCGTAATGGCACACGTAGCGGAACTCGCGCACCCACCGGTCGATGCCGAGCAGATTGAACGCGGTCGGCGACACGAAGTAGATCGGCCGCTGGTTGGTGCGGAAGAATTCTCTTAAATCGGAGACTCCCCGGAGCTTTGCTGGAGTTGTCACAGAAGCCTCCTTCGCCCGAAGCGATAACAGAGGGCTACCGCGCAAATCGCGCCGTCAAACCAGCCAACCCCGGCGGGAACGCGCATTTACCAAGATGCCGGGAAAGGCAGGCCGCGGCTGCGCAGGGCAACTGCGGGCTAGATCCGGCCTTCCAGGCTGCTCACCGGCGCGGCCGTGCAGACACTTGCCGGGGCATTGCCGGTGAGCCTGCAGATCGCCGCGGTGAAGAGGTTGGCCGAGCCGTTCACCCCCTGCGCCACCGGTGACGAGGGATTATGCAGGTCCGACGCGATCTGGCTCCAGGTCAGCCCGTGCAGCACTTGCGGGTTATAGGTGGTGCCCGCGATGAATTTGTTCCCGAAGTTGATGAACGGATAGCCGTTGCTCGGGTCGTATTTGTTCCAGATTGCCTGCTGGGCCGCCGTCGGCTTCTGCAGCAGGTTGTGGTTGACGTCCTGATTCTCGACGGGGGCGAACACCAGGTAATTGCTGGTGTACTTCGCCTGGTAGAAGGTCAGCGTCGCAGTGTTCGGGTAGACGTCGGTCGACGATGAGTGAATGCCCCGGAGCGGGGAGAAAGTCCCGAACCGGCTCAGCGCGACAGCCATCGCCCATCGCTCAGCCGCGCAGTACGGGCACCATTCGGCGCCGATGTACAGCATCTCGGGCTTCCCGCCCGAGGTCAGGGGGGAACCGGTGACAGGCTTAATCGCGGCCGGCGCCGCACTGCCGGCCCCGACCTTGGCCAGCGTGCTGGCAGGCACCTTGAGGTCGGCTTGCACGCTGGCGGGCAACGGGCCGCTAGTGGCCGCAGCCTGCTTCGGTTTCCCGGAACTGAGGGCCACGCCGATGATGACGCCGATCACGGCCAGCACCACCACCGTGGCGCCGCCGATGATGAACAGCCGGCGGCGTTGCTCCGCCTTGCGCTGCGCTGCTTGCTGGGCGGCGATCCGCGCCCGTGCCGACTGGCTTTTGTTGCGGTCAGCCTTGCCCATGCTCAGGATCGATTCCTTGGACTCGGCGCGCTCGTTACGCGCTGTAACTCAATGATGACACGCTGTCCCCGCGGGCCCAGTGCCCGGTTTCGCCCCGGTGTTAAGGAGCGCGGCGGCCGCCGGGAGCAGTCAGCTTGTCCCAGCTAAAGGCGGCGTAGAAGACCAGCAACCCGAAGATCAGGAACGTTGCCACGTGCACGCTGGTGCACCACAGGCAGATGGCGTGGATCACATCGACTTCGGCGTAGATCAGGTACAGGACGAAGCCCATGCCGACGATCACGGAGCCGAGGCGCAGCCAGCGGACCGCGGGCCAGTCGAGCCGCCAGCCCCATGGCGAGTTGATCGCAACCATGAAGACGTAAAAGGCCAGGCCGAGCACAGCGACCGGGAAGATCCACACCATCGACTCGGGGCTGGTCGTCACTTTCGCGCAGTTGATCACGCCCTTGTCCGAGCAGGCCAGGCTGACGTGGGTGTCGTAGTGCGCGATCGTCAGGTAGATCGACGCGCCCATGCCGTACAGGGAAAGGATCAGTGTGGCCAGTGGCAGCCCGCCCATCGATCTGAACGGCAACCAGATCGCGCTGAGGAGTTTGCCGGCCGGCCCCCTGGCCGACTCGCTTACCGGGATCGCAGCAGCCTTGGCCTTGGGGGTTACCGCGTCGGCACCACTGGCGGCACTGCGGGAATTGCTCTTAACGTTTCCGTTCCCCGTCCCCGCCGCGCTAGCTGACCTCGCGGTGTCCGGCCGACTGGCTGCCGTGCCGGCCGGCTTCGCCGGAGTCTGGCGCTTGCTGGCCGTGGCCGGCCGCGCAGTCGGAGAGCCCGGCCGGACCGGAGCCTGCCTGGTGCTGCCCGAACGGCGCCCGGATGGCTTCTGGCCCGCCATCAGAGGGAGCCTGCCCCGGCCGTGGCGGCCGCGGAGTTGCAGACCGCAGTATCCGCGTTATTGGTGATCTTGCAAATCGCCGCGGTGATGGAGTTCGCGGCACCGTCGATGTCCTTCGCGACCGGACTGGACGGGTTCTTGACGTCCGAGGCGATTTGAGTCCAGGTGAGTCCGAAATGCCCTGGGCTAACCGATTGCGTGGTACCGAGAGCCGAAGGCAGGTACTGGGAGCCGCTGATCAGGTACTGGTTGCCGATGTCGACGAACGGAATGGCGCCACTGTTAGCCGACGGGATGTATGGCGGAGCATCGTACTTAGTCAGCAGCGCGCTCTCCGCAGCCGTGGGCTTCTGCAGCGTGGCGTACCCGTTCCCGACCTGCTTCTCGCTGTTCATCTCGACCGAGTTGAAGACCAGGTACTTGCTGGTGTAGGTCGACTTGTAGAACGACAGCGTCGCGGTGTTGGTGAAGACGTCGTTATTAGACGAGCGGATCAGGTGCAGGTTCGAGAAAGTGCCGAACCGGCTGAGCGCTACCACCATGGCCCAGCGCTCGGCGGCACAATAGGGGCAATACTCCGCGCCCATATAGACGACCTCTGGCTTGCCTCCCGACGTCAGCGCGGGCTGGCCCTTGGTCGCGATCAGCGGGCTGATGCCGCTGCCCTTGCCCACTGCGTCCAGCGTGCTCGCCGGCACGCTGGCGAGTTCGCTGGTGACCGTGCTGGTCGTAGCTGAGCTCGCAGCGGAGCCGACCGCGGCCGCAGGCGTGTTGCTGGCAGCCTTGACGATGATCAAGACGATCACAATCACTAGTACGCCGATGACGCTGCCGCTGGCCAGAAACATACGCCGGCGAGCTTCAGCGCGCTGCGCGGCAGCCTGCTGCGCTGCGATCTTCTCCCGAGCGTTCATCCGCCGGATCCGCTCAGCCTTGCCCATGCCTGCCTCGTTCGGGTTGTGGGGGTTTGTCTGTCTCAGAGCTGCGAAGACGTGCCGCACCCATGCTAAGACGCACCGTCAGGTGCGACTGCAACTGTTATCGAAGCGGAAGTAGCTGAAGACTAGCTGAAGGCCAACTCAGCCCGGACTGAGCCACTCCGGCCGAAACCGTGTCCAAGTCGTGTCCATGATTCTTGCGGTGCGCAACTTATGGTGGCTATCGTCTGTCAGATGGTCGCCCTCACTCCCCGGCGCGGCGCGCAAGCCGCCGCGATCATCGCAATTGCCTGTCTCGGGCTGGCCGCAGCTGGCTGCGGCAGCTCGTCTCCCAGCACCTCCGGCTCGACGAACAAGCCGAAGGTGTCCGGAACCGTAAACGTGGCCTACGCCGCGTCGCTGCAGTTCCTTAACGAGAAAGTGGTCGGCCCGGCGTTCACGAAGGCCGAGGGATACAAGTACAGCGGAACCGGCGCTGCGTCTGGCACCCTTGAGTCCGAAATCGCAAGCGGTGAGATCCACCCGAACGTATTCGAGAGCGTTGGCGGCGACAACGTCACGCCGTTGTTCCCCAAGTTCACTAAGTGGTACGTCCAGTACGCGGGCACGTCGATCGTCCTGGCCTATAACCCGAACAGCAAGTACGCCCCCGAGTTCAACGCGATCAAATCTGGTAGCAAACCGCTGAAGGACCTGTTCACGCTGATGCAGCAGCCCGGGTTCAAGCTTGGCAGGACGGACCCCAACATCGACCCGCAGGGCCGCGACTTCGTCGAGATGCTCGAGCTCGCTCAGATGAACTACCACCTGCCCAAGGACACCGTTACCAAGATCCTCGGCGGTCCGGCAGGCTCATCCACCTCGCCGGAGATCTACGCGGAGTCGTCGCTCGACTCGACGCTCCAGTCCGGTCAGCTGGACGCAGCCAGCGCGTTCATCACTCAGGCGATCGAGTTGCACCTCGACTACATCCCGCTCCCGCCGGCGATCAACCTGGGCGACTTCGCACTGGCTGACCAGTACGCCAAGGCGACAGTCACCATAACGCCGCCCGGCAAAAGCCCCACTACGAAGTCCGGCGGGCCGCAGGTGATCGACATTACGATTATCGGCAAGCCGACACCGGCCGCGATCGCGTTCGTCAAGTACACCCTGTCCCAGGCAGGCCAGGCCCAGTACAAGGCGGGAGGTTTCACCCTGCTGACACCAGCCGTGACTGGTCCGTCTGGTTCGATACCTGCCTCGATACGTAGTGAGCTGGGCGGCTAGCCCAGCGCCGGCGGCCGGCGCTGCCCTGAGCGGAGAACCATCAGGGCAGCCCGGCCGGCCCAGTCGGCCTGGGCGGGTCGGGCGACTGCCGCGCGGCGCCCGGTCAGTCTCGGGCGCCCTGTCGGTCCTCGGCGGCGCTGTGATCTGGATCGCGTTGCTGGGTCCGGTCATCACCTTGCTCACGCATCTGTCATGGCACTCGATCGTCAGCTCGCTGAGCTACCCGGGCGCGCTCGACCCGCTGGTGGTATCGCTAGAGTCCGGCGCCGTCACGCTGGCCGTGCTGTTCGTCATCTGCACGCCGCTGGCCTGGATGCTGGCTCACGGCTCGCTGCCGTTCCCGCGGATCTGGGAGGCGGGCGTGCTCTGCAGCCTGCTGCTCCCGCCGCTGGTCATCGGGCTGCTGCTGGTGTTCATGGTGGGTCCGTACACCACGTTCGGGAGCCTGATCGCGCACTTCAACTGGTCGGCGACCAACACGTTCCTGGCGCTGGTCATCGCCGAGGTGTACGAGTCGGCCGCGTATTACGTTGTCGGCGCCCAGGCCGCGTTCAGCTCGGTCAATCCCCGGCTGGAGCAGCAAGCCGCGCTGCTGGGCGACCGGCCGTTCCGGGTATTCCGCCGGGTGACCCTGCCACTGGCTGCCCCTGGCCTGGCAATGGCGATGGCCGTAGCCTGGGCACGGGCGATGGGAGCCTTCGGCGCGGTCATCATCATCGCTTACCATCCATACGGGCTGCCGCTGCAGATCTTTACCACGCTCCAGGAGACTGGCCTGGCCTCAGCGCTGCCGTACGCGCTGGTGTTGCTAGTGGTCGCCCTGCCGCTGCCGCTGGCCGCCTACATCTGGAGCGCGCGTGCTCAAGGCCGACGTCGAGGTTGACCGCCGGGACTTCACCGTGCGCGCGGCCATTGAGGTCGCTCCTGGCGAGCGGCTCGCGCTGTTCGGCCCGTCCGGAGCCGGGAAGACCACGCTGCTCGAGACCATTGCCGGCCTGGTGCGGCCGAGGACCGGCCTCATCGAGCTCGCGGGCCGGACGCTGACGCGGACCGCGACGCCCGCAGTCGCGGTCCCGCCGTGGCAGCGCCAGGTTGGCCTGCTGCGGCAGGATCCGAGCCTGTTCCCGCATCTGTCAGTGCGGGACAACCTCGCCTACGCGCGCGCGACGGATCCGCGCGGCGCCGAGCTCACCGGGCTGGCGGACGCGCTGGGCATCGGCGACCTGCTCGATGCGATGCCAGCCCGGCTGTCCGGCGGCCAGCAGCACCGGGCCGCGCTAGGCCGGCTGCTGCTCGCGCACTGCGGCGTGCTGCTGCTCGACGAGCCTTACTCCGGCCTCGATGCGGTGCTGCGCCGTACCCTGACAGCCCTGGTAGTGCGGCTAGCGACCGAGCGCCGCGTCCCGGCTGTACTAGTAGCCCACGAGCTGACCGATGCCCAGGCCTTTGCGAACCGGATAGCCGTTCTCGACCGGGGGGTCGTGCTCCAGACCGGTGCGCCCGACCAGGTCGTACTGCGGCCCGCCGCCCTCCGCGTTGCCGAACTCGTTGGCTACCTCGGGTTCGTGCCGGTCGCCGGGCGGCCGGGCACGGTAGCGGGCATTCACCCGGACAGGGTTGTGCCGGGTACTTCTCCGGCTCGCGGGCTCGTGCTGACGGGCACCGTTGCCGCCAGCCGGCCAGCTGGCGCGGCGTTTGAGGTCGACCTGCTGTGCCCCGCGGCAGTGCCGGACAATTCAGTGGCTGGCACTGGCTCGCCTGGCACTGGCCCGGATAGCACTGGCACAGACGGTAGCGGCTCGACCGGCAGCGCTAGCCCGGTCGTGACGTGCCGGCTCGCGGAGCGGCCGGCTGCAGAAGGCGAGACCCTGACGGTTACCGCGCTGGACCCGCCATGCTTTGGCCCGGACGGGTACGCGGTCCCCTGGCGCGCCGGTCCGGTGCCCGAACGAGCGGCATCATGACCGGCGGCCGCCCGGACGCTCAGCACGGCCAGCCTGTCGCGCAGGCTGGCCGGCCGGGCGTGCAGCCCAACGAGCCGGGCGAGCAGCAGCCCCGGTCGCCACGTGACCAGTCGCAGTCGGACCAGCCCCAACCCGGTGGGGTGCGCGCGGGGACCCGGCTGCGACTAGCCCGCCAGGCCCGCGGCTTCTCCCAGCAGCAGCTAGCCGGCATGGCCGGGGTGTCCAGGCAGGCTGTCTCCGCCGTCGAGGCTGGCGTCTCTGACCCGTCATTGCGGGTCGCGCTCGCGCTCAGCCGGGCGCTGGGCGTGACAGTTGAAGTCCTGTTCGGGCCTGCTATCCCGGAGCCGGAAGTGCCAGCCCGCCCACTCGCGCCGCTCGGCAGCACCGGGGCCAGAGTCTCGCTCGCGCCGGTCGGCGACTCGTTCGTCGCGCTACCGCTGGCTGGCGGAACGGTCACCAGAGCCGGGTTCTCGCCGGCCGGCGGCCGGGTGACGAGCACCGGCGACGTCGTTCCGCTCGAGCCACCGCGGCCGACGCTCGTCGTGGCCGGCTGCGACCCCGCGTTGCCGCTGATCGAGCTGCCGCTGAGCCTGCTGGACCCGCCCGTCGCGTTCACCTGGTGGCCGTGCCCGAGCCAGGAGGCACTGGGCCTGGCGGCGGACGGCCTGGTGCACGTGGCGGGCGCGCACCTGCGCGGCCGCTCAGGTGACTACAACACCGGACCGGCCAGGGAACTGCTGCGCGGCGGGGGCGAGGTCATCGGGTTCTGTTCCTGGCGTGAGGGCCTGGTGCTGCGCCCCGACGTGGCAGCCGGAGTTTCCGGCGTTGCTGACATCGCGGCTGCCGGCCTGCGGCTGGTCAACAGAGAGGCCGGCGCGGAAGCCCGCCGGGTGCTCGACCGGGAGCTGGCCAGGCACGGGATCGACGGCCATGACCTGCCCGGCTACCAGACGCGGGTGACCGGGCACCTGGAAGTCGCGGCGGCAATCGCGGCCGGCCTGGCGGACGCCGGGATCGCGAGCGAGCCGGCCGCCCTTGCTTATGATCTGGCGTTCGTGCCGCTGACGGCCGAGCGCTTCGACCTGGTGGTGCCCGCCGCGCACGCCGGATCGCGGGAGGTGCAGGGACTCCTGCGGGCGCTGTCGTCGCCATGGCTGCTGGACCAGCTGACCAGCCTGCCCGGGTACACCGTGACGCAATGCGGCGAGCGGCTCGCCACGATCCCGGCAGCCTGAACAAAGCCTGCCTCACGTCACATCAGGGAGCGATTGCCGTTGTCGTGGGCGAGCTCAGGCAAGCCGCCCCGCCTCGGGTCGTATCTACCGTCAGGATGCTCCGAAGGCTCGCGCGCTGCCACGACTTGCCTGCGCTACCGGGCGTCGGATAAGACGTCGTGAGGGCCTACTCAGAACTGCTCGTAACCGTGCATCAGGGGAAAGGGCGCGAAATCAATGCTGCTGGGTGACTTGCGTGAGTACGTTGCCATTCCGAGAGTGACCGCGCTGCGGCTGGCGCCAGATGGGTCGTGGCTCGCTGCGGTCGTGCAGGCCGTGGGCGGCGAGCCGCCGAAGTACCTGTCGAGTATCTGGCGGATCGACACGGCAGGTAACAGTGAGCCGGTCCGGCTCACCCGCAGTGTGGAGGGTGAGGCAAGCCCGGAGTTCCTGTCCGACGGTTCGCTCCTGTTCGCATCAAGGCGCCCTGATCCGGGGGCGGGCAAGAAAGACGCCGAGGCGACGAAGGACAAGCCGGCCGTGTGGCTGCTACCCGCTATCGGTGGCGAGGCATACCGCATCGCGACTGCTGGCGGCGGAGTCACCGGGCTGGCCACCGCCACTGGGGAGCGGGCCTTCGTCTACGCCGCGGCGGTCTTCCCGGGCACCAAGGACACCGAGCAAGACGCCGCCCGCAGGAAAGCCCGGGCTGACGCTGGCGTGAGCGCGATCCTGCACGAGCCTGGCGGGACACTGCGGTACTGGGATCACGATCTGGGGCCGGAGTCTGTCCGGCTGCTCCTTCCGGCCGAAGTGCAACTGAGCGATCAGCGCAGCGACGGTAGCGACGCCAGTGACAGCAGCGACGACAGGGCCAGGACCGCCCGCGAGCCTCGCGACGTTACGCCCGATCCGGGCCGGGCCCTGGACGAGCAGGAGTTCGACCTGACCCCGGACGGGTCAGCCGTCGTGACCGGGTGGCGAGTCACGGAGGAAGGCAGCCAGTTCCGGGACGAGGTCGTGGTCATCGACGCCAGCACCGCGCAGCGGCGGAGCCTTCTCAGCGAGCCCGGCTTTGACTTCAACAGCCCGCGGATCTCGCCCGACGGCGAGCTGGTGCTGGCCATCCGCGCGGAGCACGACAGTTACGACCAGCCGGGCGACGCGACCCTGGTCGTGACCGCGCTCGCCGCGGCCGGGCAGGCCGCCGCGAGCCCGGTCAGCGCGCGTGACCTGCTCGCGGGTTTCGACCGCCGGCCGCTCGAGGCGGTCTGGTCGCCCGACGGCCGCTGGATTTACTTCACTGCGGACGACAACGGCCGGCGCCCGGTGTTCCGGGTTGGCGTGGAGGGTGGCGCGCCGGTCAAAGTGACCTCCGACGACGCTGCGTACGACAACCTCTGCCCTGCCCCTGACTCCAGTTGCTTGTACGCCCTGCGGTCCGCTATCGACTCGCCGCCCGCACCAGTGCGCATACCTCTGCGAGCCGAGGCCGCCGGTGCCGAGCCGAGCCGTGCCGAGCCGCTGCCAAATCCCGGCGGTGAGGTGGCCCTGCCAGGAAGCGTGACCGAGGTTGCGACGACGGTGGCGGACGGGACCCGGGTCCGGGGCTGGCTGGTGCTGCCGGAAGGCGCCGGTGCCGACAGTCCGGCGCCATTGCTGCTGTGGGTGCACGGCGGCCCGGTGTCGAGCTGGAACTCCTGGTCCTGGCGATGGAACCCGTGGCTGATGGCTGCGCGCGGCTACGCCGTGCTGCTGCCGGACCCGGCGCTGTCGACCGGTTACGGTCACCGGATGATTGCCCGCGGCTGGGACGACTGGGGCGGCAACCCCTACACCGACGTCATGGCCATCACCGACGCCGTCCTGGAGCGACCGGACATCGACGCCGCGCGGACGGCGATGATGGGTGGCTCATACGGCGGCTACATGGCCAACTGGATGGCTGGGCACACCGACCGCTTCAATGCGATCGTGAGCCACGCCGGGCTGTGGGCGCTCGACCAGATGTTCGGCACGACTGACGGGCCGCCATACTGGCGCAGGCAATTCGGCGACCCGCGCAGCCAGCCGGAGCGTTACCTGGCCAGTTCCCCGCACTTGCACGCCGACAAGATCGTCACGCCGATGCTGATCATCCACGGTGACAAGGACTACCGGGTGCCTGTTGGCGAGGCTCTCAGGCTGTGGTGGGACCTGATGTTCCGGTCCGTCCGGGCCCGATTCCTGTACTTCCCGGACGAAAACCACTGGGTGCTCAAGCCCGGCGACGTGCAAGTCTGGTACTCCACGGTGCTGGCTTTCCTCGCTGAGCACGTGCTCGGCGAGGAGTGGCAGCGGCCCGAGCTGCTGTAGGGCTGCCGATTGGTCCCCTGGTGTCTTAAGGGATCAGGGGACCATCGTCGTGCCTGCTCTTGCCCCGGCAGAGGCCGAGCCTGACTTAAGCTGCCGGGGTGTACGACGATGACATCGCCGATATCGACGAGATTGGCTGGGACCGGTTCATCTACGGCGCCTGGGAAGCGATCTTCCTGGGCTACCGGTCGTTCGGCGGCATCAGGTCGATCGGCCGGCGCTGGAGTGACCTGCTCCAGGCCGGGCTCGGCTGCCCGGAGGAGATAGCCGACACACTGGTGCGCGATCAGGTCATCGTCCCCCAGGACCGGGACCTGATGGCGATCAAGGACCCGGAGCGCCTGATGGCCGCGATGGCCGACGTGCTCGCCGATATCGGGTCCGAGCTAGCCGAACTGGATGGGATCGGGCCGGCGGGCCGGGAGAGGCTGGTGGCCGCCCACGCGGCGCTGACTGAGTTCCTGCGGGAGAACTTCTAGCCGGCCCTGCGCGCCAGCACGAGCGTCGTGGTGTAGCTGACCGTCATCTGGCCGTCCGGGAACCGGCCATCGATGATCTTCGCTGCCTGGCCGAGGACGGCTTCCCGTACGTCAGGCTCGAGCTCGATGAAGTAGGACTTACTGCGTTCGCCGGTGATCCAGTCGGCAGCCGATACCCGCCGCGTCCACGGCACGACCGCAGTGCCGGCCGGGTCCATCCGGCCGTGCGCCGCCACCATGCCGTTCGTCCAGTCCGGGGCGAGGTGCTCGTCCCTGAGCCGCTGCGAGCGGTAGCCGGGGCAGGACGCCGTGACCAGTTCCTCGTACTCAGCGAACCAGGGCTCGTCCTCGGCGTGGACGCGGTTCCACCAGGCTGCCCAGTGCCCGCCCGGTTTCAGCACCCTCGCCACCTCGGCGGGGGCTAGCCGCGGGTCGAACCAATGCCACGACTGGGCGAACGTCACCAGGTCAGCGACCGCTGGCCGGGCCGGCATCCGGTTGCCGTCCGCCAGCACGCAGGCCGCCTCCGGGTTGCGCGCCTTCGCCTTGGCTAGCATCCGCTCGCCGATGTCCAGGGAGACGACCCTGGCTCCGCGTGCGGCCATCTGCCGGCTGGCGATGCCCGTGCCCGCTCCGCAGTCCAGGGTGAGCAGCCCGGTCAGCGGCCCGGTCCGGCTAGCGAGTTCGGCGAACAGCGCGTCCGGGTAGGCGGGCCTGGCAGCGTCATACTCGCCGGCGGCCGAGTCGAACACCGACCGAGTTATCGCGTTACTTGGGGGCATTACCCCATTCTGGCCGGCCCGACCAGGGCTGAGCGCCCGGCGGTAGCTTCAGAGCGGGAACGGGCTGTAGCCCGCCAGCCGCTGGCGTACCAGCGGCCGAGATCGTTTCGAGCCCGTTCCCGGCCTGATGCACTTAACGGCGGGACGCGTCCGGCTAGCCGGCGTGGCCGTAGACCGGCACGATGACGGCCTTGGCGATCGTCGCGAATGTCAGGTTGAAGCCTGCCACCGCAGGTGAGACGTCGGAGTCGACGCCCAGGTGGTCGGTGTTGAGCGCGTGCACCGTGAACACGTACCGGTGCGGCTCGCCTGGCGGCGGCGCGGCACCGCCGAAGTCTTTGGTGCCGTAGTCGTTGCGGACCGAAAAGGCTCCGGCAGGCAGCCCCTCACCGGAACTGCTGCCCGCGCCGGTCGGCAACCCGGTCGCTGAGGCCGGGATGTCAAGCACGAGCCAGTGCCAGAAGCCCGAGCCGGTGGGAGCGTCCGGGTCGTAGCACGTCACCGCGAATCCCTTGGTCTCGGCAGGGAAGCCATGCCAGCGCAGGGACGGGGAAATGTTCTGGCCGCTCATGCCGAAGGCGTTGTATACCTGGGTATCGCTCATCTGCTGGCCGTCGGCGACGTCGTCGCTTTCTACGGTGAACGAGGGGACTTTCGGCAGGACGTCCTGCGGAAGCGGAGCACGTTCAGTCATCGATTCCTCCAGTTCGGGGAGCGGGCGTAGCCAGGTCAACGCTACTGATACGGCTAGCGGGCAGAGGCATGGCGGGGCCACACGGCCGCCGGCGTGCGGTTAACGTGGTGGCGGTACTGGCGTTTGGGCGGGGTTGGGAACAGGGAGGACCGGGCGAAGTCGTGAGGGTCACGCGGGGGCCGGCCACCTGGGCGAAGCGAGCGTTCGTGGCCGTCGTCCTGGTGGGTGCCGCTGTCATTCCTGGCCGGGCTAGCAGCGGGCAACCGCAGCACTGCGCTGGCATTCGGTGCACGGTGGCGGGGTCGATCCTCTGGACTGCCGGCCTGCCCGGGCTCTGGCTCGCCCAGCCCGGCGTATCGGGCACAGTTCCCTCCAAGGTCGGGGCCTACGCGGCGATTGGCGGCGGCCTCGCGGTCGTCGGCGCGGGCACCGGGGTGAGCGCGTTCGACGAGAACACCGGGAAGCGGTTGTGGCGAGTGGCGCTGGCCGGACTTCCGGCCGGGTCGGCGGTGGTGGGCGTGCGTGCGTTCCGCCAGGTAATCGCCGTCGGCGTCGCTCCTCAGCTACTGACCACATCGCCGGGCCAGTCATCGCGGAGTGGCCGGGCGGGCAGTGGCCGGGCGGGCAGTGGCCGGTCGGGGAGTGGCCGGGCGGGGAGTGGCCGGTCGGGGAGTGGCCGGTCGGGGCGCGTCGCGTCGGACACCGGGCGGTACGAGGTGATGCTGTCGGCAGCGACCGGCCGGCAGATCCGGATCTACCCGGCTGCCACTTACGGCGGCGCCGTCGCGGCGAACAACGACAGCACCGTCATCGTGGGTACGCAGGCGATCACCGCTTACGACACCGCGACTGGGCGCGTGCGCTGGAGCCGTGCGATCGGAGCGACTGGACAGGCCTGGCGAGTCAACGGCGACGCGATCTACATCACTGACAGCGGCCGCGCGCCAGGCACGTCCGGGTCGACCACGGTGCGCCGGATTGACCTGCGAACCGGAACTGAGCAGACCATGCGGACGGCATCGGGGACCACGCCCGGCTGCCCTGTGGTAGCGGGGACCGCTCCTGGCTCGCTGAGTGCTGCGGCGGGGAATGTCGTGCTGTTCTCTGGCGCGAACGGTGTGCGGGCATACGACGGCACTAGCGGCAATCTGCGGTGGTGTCGCTCTTCCGCCGACGTTGAACTCGCCGACAGCGAGCAGGGGGGCGTTGCGTACCTGGCAAGCGGCAACCGCCTGATCGGCGTCAACATCTCGAATGATTCGGTCGTTAGTTCTGCTCCGATATCGGTGGCGGCGAGCTTGTACTCGGTGACCAGCGGCGTGGCGCTCGGGCTCGATGAAAACGGCCTCGGCCAGGCATGGGGCTACAACCTGATGACGAGGCGGATCGTGTGGACGTCCGCGTCGCTGCCCTGGCCGCACTACTTCGTCGACCTGTCCGGCCTTGGTGGCAGCACAAGCCCTGGCAGCACGATCGCCTTGCTCGCGGCGTGCGCTGACGTCGGGGCGGCACTGAGCACGAATTCTGCGCCAGTCTGTCGCCGCCCGGTGCTCGAAGCGGTCCGGATCTGAGCTGCGCTACTTGCCCGCGTTGCCCGCGTACAGCGGAGAGAGGCCGTAAGTCGGCCTGCAGAGCTTGGACTTGTCGTGGACCGCGGACGCGGCGCGGATTTGCGTGCAGGAGTTGCCTGAGCTAGAGCGCGCGAGGAAGACGATCGCCACGACCGCGATCGCCACTGCTATCGGGAAGAACAGTGCAGCACGCTGCCGTGGCTGAAGCCGCAACAGCCGCCGGATGCGCAGCCTCGTGCCGACGGCGGCCGGAATCAGGCGCAGCCGGGCCAGAGCCAACAGAGCCCTATGCCGCAATTGCTCCATCTTTGGCATCTCTTCGTCCCGGTTGAGCCTGGCGAAAATGGCGTAGAGCGCCGCAAGCTTCGGGTCTGATCCTTTAAGTGTGCTTTCGATCTGCTCAAGCACCCTGCGCTGCCGTACAGGCAGGCCCATCGAATACCTCCGATCTGGCCCGTCGAGATCTGCCTCGCCACAACCTAACAGGCTGCTTGTGATCATTCTGTGACCGGGCTGACGTCGATGGGTGACATCTGTAACGGTCAGATCCGGATGTGAGGCATAGGTGCCCGGAGCACCGCCCGCCCTAGCCTGGATCCGGAGCTGCTCCGACAGTTGCCGCCGGGCTACGGGGCTCGGACGGGAGCAGCTGACAGGGGATATATGTCCAGCCAGTCGCTGCTCTACCTCGTGATCGGGGTAGCCGTTCTCGGTTTGCTCATTTACCGCCAGCTGAGCGCCAGGCCCGTGCAAAGTAGCCAGCGATTTGTGCTGATCCTCGTGATCATCGGCCTGATCGAGACCGCTCAGTACCTGCAGAAACTGCACGCGGGATCGGCCGCCATCGTGGCTCTCATAGGCAGCCTGGTGCTGGCAGCGCTGTTCGGCGCAATGCGTGCGGCAACCGTCAGGATCTGGCTACAAGACGGCCAGATCTGGGCGAAGGGGAACTTGCTCACCGCGGCACTGTGGATCGCCGCGCTCGCCGCGCATCTCGGTTACGACTACCTGATCGGCCAGCACAAGGACATCGGCGGTCTCGGCGACGCGACGCTCGTTCTTTACCTGGCGATCAGCCTCGCGGTGCAGCGGGTCATCGTGAGTGCGCGCACGCAGCGGCTCAACCCTTCATCGGCCGGCCCGATGGGATCGGGCTCTATCTGAGTCAGCTGACCCGCTCGGCCAGGTAGCGGTCCTCACGGGCATAGTCCAGGAACGTGCCGAAGTAGGGATCACTCAGCCAGGCCAGTGCTCGGTCGCCCTCATGGCCGGCGGCTGCTGATGTCAGCCATTCGACTTCGGTTGCGACGGTGGTCGCGTAGTTGCCCACCGGAACGTAGCCAAGATCGAGCGCTGCCGTCATATCGAGCACGATCGGGAACCTCGCGTCCCACGGATGACGCCCGAGCGCCGGGTCGGCTGTGCCCGCTGAGTCGGCTGGGGCGTCGAGCAGCACCTCCTCCCAGCTGTGCCCGAGCAGGCCCGCGATCGTCCGGGCAATCTCGAGCGCGCTGGGCGCGTCCGGGTCAGCGCTGTTGAGTATCCGCCGGCCTGGCTTCTCAGCTACCGTCTCGACGAGCGCGGCCACGTTGTCTGCGGCCACCGTCTGAGCTACGCCTGTTCCGCGCCGCGCCAGGAACACTGCTGGCCGGCCGTCGAGCACGCGCTTGACGAAAACCCATTCGCGCGGCCTGGCGGCCCACGGGCCGTGAACCTTCCCCAGTCGAAGCACCGAGACCGGCGCGCCGCTGTCGAGCAGTACTTGCTCGGCGGCGACCTTGCACGCCGCGTAGCCCTCCCTGCTCTGGTAATCGGTTCCCGCAGACGGCGCGATGGCGGGCTGGTCTTCTCGCACTCGCCCGGCAAAGTGCGGCGGGATATCGGAGTTCGAGTGGTGACCTGCCGCGTCGACGTAGACGGCGTTGCTAGAGATCATCACCGTCGAGTTCGCCGCGCGGGCGAGGGGCAAGAGGCCGGCCGCGTCGGCGGCGGTGTAGCAGAGGCAATCGGCAATCAGGTCGGCGCCGTCGCCGACGACGGCTAGGAGGCCGGGACCGGACCGGTCGGCCGCGATGAACCTGGCGCCCGCTGCCGCCAGTGACACGGGCATGTGCGCAGGATCCCGTCCGGTGAGGTCGACCTGCCAGCCGGCGGCAAGAAGCCGTCTCGCCACTGCCGTGCCGATGAGACCGGTGCCGCCGATGACCAGAGCTCGACGCATTCCGCCCAAATTACCCCACGCGCAAGGCTCCGCGAGCACTTAGCATCCGGAACTGCCCTTCGCCAGCCTCATTATGAGCGTTATGCCGGACTTCTATGGCACGTTTGGGATGCTAAGTGCGTCGGGTGTGACGCAAAGTAGGGCGAATCAGGCGAGCTCTACTTAGTCGGCGCGCCATACGTCAGCGAGTACCGCCAGAAGAGCCGGCGGCGAATCCGGGCACCGGGCAAGACCCGAGCCGCTGTCTGCCGGATCTCGGTCAGGGTGTGCTGCGGGTTTGCTGTCGGCGCCGACATCGCAACGCGCGCGTCGAGTGCACCTGCGGACTTCAGCAAGCCCATGATCATGTTCATCGAGACGGCGAGCAGGCCGACCAGGTAATCCGCCGTCGTGCCAGCGCGGTAACAGCCGATGATCACGATGCGGCCGCCCGGCGCGGCGAGCGAGCTCATCTTCGCCAGCGCTTCGGTCAGCGGGAGGTGATGCACGACGGCGACTGCCGTCACCGCGTCGTATTGACCTTCACCTGGCATGTCCATCAGGTCGCGAACTGCGAACACTGCATTCGGCCGGGCCTTGGCAAGCGCGCACGCTGTGGCAATCACGGCCGGGTCGACGTCGACGCCCTCGGCGACGTCAGCGCGCTGCGAGATCGCAAAAACTAGATTGCCGGTCCCGCAGCCGACGTCGATGGTCCTTGCCAATCGGTCCGGAAGCTGCCGCAGCAGCCACCGGTGGTAAAAGTCGTTATGACTCCACGGGTGCGCTGCATTGAAACGGTCGATCGCCACAAGAACCGCAGCAAACACGCTGGCATCTCCCGGCCCCTGATGATGGCGCTCATGCCGACAGTGGTGTGCCGGCCGGCAGGGACGGTGATGCCGCCGGCGGTGGTGCTCCTGGCAGTATGCGCTCCCGCACGTGCCCCCGGCAGGACTCGAACCTGCAATCAACGGCTTAGAAGGCCGCTGCCTTATCCGTTAGGCCACGGGGGCTGGCAGCCGAACTGCAACCGACAGGTCCGGCTGAGCTGCTGGCGCCTACGCGCACATTGTGCCCGATGCAGATCACCTACCGGACACGCGTCGTAGTTTCTCGGGCCTGCGGTCTGGACTCGGCGAAGCGCGGGCGGTTCAGGGGCCAGCGTTCTGAGCTGCTGACCGCGGGCCCGGCACGGCATCCGGCTCGGAATCATCTGGCGTCTCGGTCAGGCTCGAGTGCCGCAGCGCCGGGATTAGCGCCCCGAGCACGAGCGCGCCGGCGACGCAGGCCAGACCGCCGCTGATCACGGAGAATGTCGGTGAGATTAGCCTCGCTACGCCGCCAGCCTCCACGTTGCCAAGGGCAGGAGCTGTGGTGACCTGTGCGAGGTACAGGCTCGACACTCGGCCGCGCAACTGGTCAGGCGTGTACCGCTGGAGCAGCGCGTTGCGCAGCACTTCGGAGATGAGATCGCCCATCCCGGCGAGCGCGAGGAAGAACAGCGCCAGCGGCAGGCTGCTGACGACACCGAACAACGTGATCGCGCCCCCCCAGACGATCCCCGCGCCTATGACGACCACGCCGGGCCTCCGCACCCGTCCGGTCCAGCCGCTGGTCGCGGCGCCGATCAGTGCGCCAAGACCCGGAGCGGCCACCAGC
Source organism: Streptosporangiaceae bacterium (assembly GCA_035570295.1). GTDB lineage: Bacteria > Actinomycetota > Actinomycetes > Streptosporangiales > Streptosporangiaceae > JAJYUU01. The sequence goes on along the minus strand of DATMMA010000389.1, from coordinate 33,231 downwards.
AGGCCGAAAGTGGCTGAGCCGCCGTGGAAGTGCGTGCTGGCCAGCGCCGGGAACAGAGCCGATGGCATGCCAAAGAGCATGGCGTTGGTGTCGATCAGCAGCATGCCTCCGACGACGCCGTTCCGCCGGACGTACGCCAGCCCCTCGGCTAGCGACTTCAGCCCTGGCCGCTGTGCCTTGACGGTCGGCGGGAGCGGTGAAATCCCTAGCAGCGCTAGGCCGAACACGGCATAGCAGACGGCATCGATGGCGTAACAGCTGGCCAGGCCAGGGCCGGCGATCAGCAGCCCGGCGATGGCTGGTCCGCCGAGCTGGCCGAGCTGGCCTGCAGTCGCGTTCAGCGCAGCTGCTGCGGGCAGTTTGTCGATGCCGACCAGGGCGGGAGTGGTCGCAGTCGAGGCGGGCGATGCCAGTCCGGAACACAACCCCAGGAAAAAGGTGACCAGATAAAGCGGCCACAGTGCAGGGTGGCCAAGGAGGCTGTTGGCGACGAGAGCCGCTGCGAGCAGCGCCTGCGGCAGCTGGACGGCCAGGATCAGTTTGCGCCGGTCGTGCCGGTCGGCGAGCATCCCCCCGTTCAGCAGGCCGAGCAGCATGCCGATGCCGGACACCAGCGTCAGCAGGCCAACGGCTAGTGAGTTGCGGGTCAGGCCATAGACCTGCCAGTTAGCCGCGGTTGTTGCGAGGGCGTTCCCGCCCATGGAAACGAAACGCCCCATGAACAGCCTGCGGTAGTCGCGGCTCTCGCGCAGCGGTGCCAGGTCGATGGCGATCTGCCCGAGGCGCACTGCCGGCTCCGAGTACGGGTAAGCGATTTTCTCCGGGAGCGGCCGCCCGCCAGACTGCCGCGCGCTCGCTCAGGCTGAACGACCGCGTAGGCAGGTTACTTGCAGACAAGCAACGTTGGGGGGCGGGGGACCGTGCTAGAGACCAGCGAGGGGGGCCCGGTCCGGGCCGCGGTCAGGGCTCGGGCCGTGGTCGGTTCGGCTCAGGCCGCGATGAGTTCAGCCTTGTCGAATTCCCAGAACGCTCGCAGGGCAACGAGCTGGCCAGCGTCGTTGCACCGGTAGGTGTACACGCCGTGCACTACTGCGACATGCCTGCCGCCGGGCAGCACCGTGCGGATGATGCCGACATCGGCTACTTCGTTGCCGCACAGGTAAGAATTCTCGATCTCGAACGTGATCAGGTCGTTCGGGGCGATGACGGTGTCATAGAACGCGGCGATGGCTTCTGGCCCGTGATGACCCTTCCCGTCAGGGTCGAACGGCGATGGTCCGATGGGATCCTGCACCACGGCGTCGGCAGCGAACAAGCTCAGCCAGCCCACGCGATCTTTGACCTTCACGGCGGCCTGCGACCGGCGCGCCAGATCGCGCGCGGTGAGTTTCTCCTCCGGCATAGCGAAAGTAGAACAGGTTCTAGCTTGGACATCAACCCGCGCGACTTTCACCCGGCACAGCTCTCGGCCGAGTCTTTTGATCCGGATAAGTCGGTTTCTGAAGTCAAGTCTTGGGTGAGATGTCGCTGAGCGCGCCGCATAACAGGGCAAAACGCACGCAAACCCAACAGGCGGCCTCACCTTGTCCGGGTGGCTGCCGCGACTCGGTTGCTGACAGCGACACGAACCGCGGCTACCGCTGCTAGCAGCGGGTATGTGGGACAGTTGATCGACTCGACCGAAGGAGTGACATGGCTCTTCCGACACTGACACCTGAGCAACGCGCCGAGGCGCTGGCAAAGGCCCAGGCTGCCCGCAAGAAGCGGAGCGAGCTGCTGGCCTCAGTCAAGTCCGGGAAGGTAAGCATTGCGCAAGTGCTCTCCAAGACCGACGACATCACCAAGAAGACCAAGGTCTCGCAGGTCATCAGGGCGATGCCCGGGTACGGCCCGGCGAAGGCCGCCGCGGTGATGGAAGAGGCCGGGATTGACGACAACCGGCGCGTCGGCGGACTGGGTGACCAGCAGCGCAAGAGGCTGCTGGAGGCCGTCGCTGGCTGAGCTGAGCCCGGGCGGCGGCCGGTCAGGGCGCTGCCCGGCTCGGGCTTGGTCTGGCTCGGGCCTCACCCCAGCACCGGCGCGCCCGGCCGCTGCGCTCATCACCCAGAGCAAATACGGCACCTGATGCCGGACCGGGACGTCCGGGATGCCGTCCGGCTCGACCGTCTGGCCAAGGATCGGCCAGGCGATTCACTTAACGCTGAAGATGCGATGGTGAGAGTCGGCCGGCCGCGCTGCGGCGCGCGTATCGGAGCCGTCCAGGCAGTCACCGTCGACCTACCTCCTGGCCAGACGACACCCGTCGGCCGGGCAAGTCCCCACGTCCGGGCCTGGCCTAGACCTTGCATCCCGGCCCGGCCTGGGCTGGCGAGCCGACGTGCACGAGAGAAGCCGCATTCGGCATGATGAAGGTCTGCCCGGTGAGACCTAAGGAGCACGCGATGCATCAGCCACCCATCCCGCATGTCGCCGGCAGCGATCCGGACGTCGCGGAACTGATCCAGGCGGAGGCACGCCGCCAGCGCGACAAGATCAGGCTGATCCCATCCGAGAATTACGTCTCCGTAGCGGTGCTGGAGGCCAGTGGTTCGGTCCTGACCAACAAGTATTCCGAGGGCTACCCAGGCCGCCGGTACTACGAGGGCCAGCAGTACATCGACCCGCTCGAGCGGATTGCGTGCGAGCGGGCCGAGAGCTTGTTCGGCGTGGATCATGCCAACGTCCAGCCATACTCGGGCTCGCCCGCCAATCTCGCCGTGTACCTGGCCTTCCTGTCCCCTGGTGACACCGTCATGGGGATGGCGCTGCCAATGGGCGGGCACCTCACGCACGGCTGGCCGGTCTCGGTGACCGGCAAGTGGTTCCGGTCGGTGCAGTACGGCGTCCGGGCTGACACCGGTCGGCTCGACCTGGACGAAGTTCGCGACCTGGCGAGGCGGGAGCGACCCAAGGTCATCTTCTGCGGCGGGACTGCCATCCCGCGAATTATTGACTTCCCGGCATTTGCCGAGATCGCCAACGAGATCGGTGCCGTGCTGGTCGCGGACGTCGCGCACATCGCCGGGCTGATCGCTGGCGGGGCGCATCCGTCGCCCGTCGGCTACGCGAGCGTGCTGACGACAACCACGCACAAGACACTGCGCGGGCCACGCGGCGCGATGATCATGTCGACGGCCGAGCACGCTCCCGCGCTGGACAAGGCTGTGTTCCCGGGCCTGCAAGGCGGGCCGCACAACCACACCACGGCCGCGATCGCGGTCGCGCTGCGGGAGGCCTCGCAGCCGTCGTTCCGCACTTACGCGCACCAGGTCGTCGCGAACAGCAAGGCCCTCGCCGATGCGCTGCTCGCCCGCGGTTACACGCTGGTGTCTGGCGGCACGGACAACCACCTGATCCTGCTCGACCTCACCGCGCAGGGCATCGGCGGCAAGCCCGCTGCCAAGGCTCTCGACCGGGCCGGGATAGAGGTGAACTACAACACCGTGCCGTTCGACACGCGGAAGCCATTCGACCCGTCCGGCATTCGCATCGGCACCCCGGCGATCACCACCAGGGGACTGACAGAAGAGCACATGAGCCAGATCGCGACGTGGATGGACGAGGCGATCACGGCTGCGGCGAAGGACGACGACGAAGTTATCGAGCGCGTGGCCGGAGAAGTGCGTGACCTGCTCGCTGGCTACCCGATGCCCGGCTGGGCCGCGGCCTGAGCTGAGCATGATCGTTATTGATGCAGGGGGCCACTCATCGCACCCCTAGCTTCACTACGATCACGGAATCACCCGGCTCTGATCATGGTCGTCTCTGGTCCAGGCCGCGGGCTCGCCGCCGCGCTGGCACCCGCAGGCCGTTCCCGCCCGGATTTTGTGGTTGAGGCTTGCCTGGCCGCGGACTTGCCCTCGCGGCTCAGCGAATGTATGTTCGAATGCAGTAGTTCTGCCTGTCTTCCCCTGGGCGGTGTGGCAGCACCCGCGTGGTGCCTGTGCCAGGGAGCGGGAGTATGCGCGGTATCCGCGGCGAGCCGGTGGAGGTCTGGTTGCGGGATGGCCGGCCTGCAAGATTCGTCTGGCGCGGGCGGATGTATACGGTCATGTTCGTCCTGGACCGGCAGGTCGCGCCGGCTGCGACGGCTGCCGACTCCGACCCGGCGGCCAGCGGCCCGGCAAGCAGCGGGAACGCAAACAGTGGCACCGAAAACAGCGGCGCGGGGGGAAGCGAGTACTGGCGCGTCGAGGCGACGCCGGAGCGGAGCGTTCCGCCAGCTACCTACGAGCTGTGCCGCGACGTGGCATCCGGTCGCTGGCGGCTCTCGCGTTCCTGAATCAGCAGCAGTTACCCGGGTGCGCCTCAGGGTTTCGCGCGAAGCTCTGGTTAGGTTCCCGTACTGTATACGTGTCTGACCCAGCCGGAGCCATTCGTCAATCTAGGACACTCATGACTTCCGTACCGGACAAGATCGCTAAAGCTGCCTGGAGCGTCGTTCCTGCTCCGATCGAGCGGAAGCTGCGTACCGAGGCAGGCAAGCGGTTCACCCGGTTCGTTCTGGTCGCCGTCGTCGCGGTGATCACTAGCCAGGTCATGCTGGGCGTGCTGACCGGTCCTGTCAACCTGAGCGCTGGGACTTCCGGCGTAGTCGCCTCGATGGTCGCGGCACTGGTGAGCTACCTGCTCAGCCGCTGGGCCTGGGAGCGCAAGGGAACGCCGGACTGGCTCCGGGAGACCCTGCCGTTCTGGGGCGTTTCCGTCGCGGTGTGGGTCATCCTGGGCCTGACGTCACACTACGCGAGCGTCTGGGCGCACTCGATGGGCTACAGCCACCTGCTGAAGCACGTCGTCGTTCAGGGCGCATACTTCCTGATGAACTGCGTTACCTTCGTGGCCCGGTTCCTGATCTTCCATTACGTGCTGTTCAGGAATAGGAGCCGCGATGAGGAGGCTGCGGCGACGGTCGGAGCTGATCTTGCGACCGCGGAAACCTCGAGCGGAAGCGACACCGGACCCCTGGCGCTAGTGCCTGGCGATTCCGCGCCGCCTCACCTCTGACGTTTCTGCGGGAACGAGCGGTCCGATGCAGACCGCTTGGCCAGCCGCGCTGTGCCATGCTGAGACAGGGCGCAGGGAGGTACTGGCAGCGTGACGTGGCCGGAGGGGGCGCCGGTAGTCATGAATCCGGTCACCGAGGAGTCGTTTCGGATACTTCGTTCCCGGATCGACCTGTCCCCGCTACCTAAGTTCAGCCGAGACGTCACTGAACGGGTCATTAATGCCAGCGCGGACTTCGACTACTTCACTGATCTGATTTGTGATGAGGAGTCCCTCGCCGAAGCCGTCGCCGCGCTGGCGGCGGGCGCGCCGGTTGTCGCCGACTCGGCCATGGTCGCGGCGGGCATCACCGGGAGCCCAGTGCTGTGCAAGGTCGCTGAAACGCTGACGCAGCGGCTGTCCAGGACAGCATCGATCAGCCGGGCTGCCGCCGCCGTCCGGCTGGCGTTCGGAGAGACCGGACCTGGCGCTGTCTGGGTTGCGGGTGGCAGCCCGGACGGGCTTGCGGAGATCCTCAGCCGCGGGGTTGAGCCGGCGTTCGTGATCGGCATGCCGGTTGGCTTCGCCGGTGCTGCTGAGGCTAAGGATGCGCTCCGGGCGAGCGGCTTGAAGTCGGTGAGTAACGTGTCCGAGAAAGGCGGGCCGGCGGTTGCCGTCGCGGCGTTCAACGCTTTGCTGTCAAGCGCGCTGGCCGTGCCCGGGTCGCGAGCGGGCTGGGGGCCGGAGGAACAGGTCACCATGCCTGACGACGAGGGCACCGTGTAGAAGACGCGGTTGCTGGCAGGCTCGGTGTAGAAGGGCACGGTGCAGACCAGAGCAATGGGCGGTAACTTGTCACCCGAAATGCATATATTTCCTGATGAGCAGCGTTCCGCTGTCTACCGGGTGATCGAGGAACGCCGCGATGTCCGGCGCGACTTCCTGCCCGACCCGATCCCGCCGGATGTCCTGGAGCGCGTACTCGCCGCAGCCCACCGCGCGCCATCGGTGGGCTTCTCGCAACCCTGGGACTTCATCGTCATCGCAGACCCTGACCGGCGAGCCAGGATCAAGGCCCTGGCAGAACGCGCGCGCGAGGAGTTCGCTGCCGCGCTGCCGGCGGCGAGGGCCCGCGCGTTCGACCGGCTCAAGACCGAGGCGATCCTGCAGACGCCGGTCAACATCGTCGTAACTTGTGATCCGACCAGGGGCGGCCGGCACACTCTGGGCCGGCATGCGCAGCCGCAAACCGCCGTTTACTCCAGCGTTCTCGCCGTCGCCAATCTCTGGCTGGCGGCCAGGGCGGAAGGTCTTGGCGTCGGTTGGGTGAGCTTCTTCAGCGAGCGCGAGCTTGCCGCAGAACTCGGCTTGCCCCCGCATCTGGAAGTCGTCGCCTACTTGTGCGTCGGTTACGTCGCCAGCTTCGCAACGGAGCCTGAGCTTGAACTGGCGGGCTGGGCCCGCAGGCGCCCGCTCGGCTGGGCCGTGCATGCTGAGGAGTACGGCAAGCGGGAGCTTCCGGGCCGTGCGGCTGTCAGCCTGCTCGATGAGGTCAAGGCCGCCGTCCGGCCGCTTGACGGAGATGCGGTAGCCGCGGCACAGCAGCGCCAGGCCCAGCTGACCAAGCCTGCTGGCTCGCTCGGCGTGCTGGAAGACGTATCCGTCCAGTTGTCCGGGCTGGCCGGCAGATGCCCGCCACCGCTACCGGAGCCCGCTGCCGTCGCCATATTCGCCGGCGATCACGGTGTCCATGCGCAAGCGGTGACTCCCTGGCCCCAGGAGGTCACCGCCCAGATGGTTGGCAATTTCCTGGCTGGCGGTGCGGTCGTTAACGCATTCGCCGCTCAGGCTGGCGCCGAGGTCGTAGTGGTCGACGTCGGCGTCGCCAGTGACCTAGGTCAGGTACCAGGCCTGCTGCCCCGCAAGATCGCCAGGGGTACCTCCGACTTCACGGTGGGCCAGGCGATGAGCCGGGACGAGGCGGTGACCGCCATCGGAGTTGGCATCGAGGTGGCGCGGGACCTGGTCGCGGCGGGCAACCGGTGCCTGCTGACCGGCGATATGGGCATCGCTAACACGACGGCGTCAGCCGCGCTGATCTGCGCGTTTACCGGCCGGGACGCCGCCGATGTGACCGGCCGCGGCACCGGGGTCGACGACGCGACGCTAACAAGGAAGGTAGCGGTCGTCCGCGCCGGCCTCGCGCTGCACCAGCCGGATACGGCCGATCCGGTTGGCGTGCTGGCAGCCTTCGGCGGTTTCGAGCATGCCGCCCTGGCCGGCTTCATCCTCGCGGGCGCGGCGCTGCGAGTCCCGGTCATCCTGGACGGTGTCATCGCCGGCAGCGCCGCCCTGGTGGCATGCGCAATCGCGCCGGGTGCCGCCTGCTGCCTGATCGCCGGGCACCGGTCGGCTGAGCCCGGCCACACCGTCAGCATGGAGTACCTCGGCCTCCGGCCGCTCGTCGACCTGGACCTGCGGCTCGGCGAGGGGACCGGCGCCCTGCTCGCGCTGCCGATTGTGCAGAGTGCCGTCCGCGCGCTACGGGACGTAGCCACCTTCGACTCGGCCGGCGTGACCGAGAAGTAGCCGTTGGTGGCACTCTCGAATACCTGATCGATTAAGGCTGGCTGACTGTGCCGATTCGGATACTGTGGTGCGGCTCGTGATGGCGTCGGCGGCGCGCTCGGTAAACCGCCCGCTCGGGTCGGCCTTCTCGCCCGTCCAGGTTGCAGTATTGCCCCGGTAATCTGCGCTAGCGGCGCACAATTACGTAAAGGGCGGATACTGTCAGCCCGGGACTGGACAACGCGGGCCTGGCGTTTGAAAGTCATGAATGTAGATGAAGTCATGTAAGCGTGACCTGATCGGTGCAGCCGAACGAGGCAGTGCTGCCGGCATGCGGGCCAGCCTGCGGGCCGCCAGGCTGCGGGACTGGGCACGGCACGGGCGCTGGGCAGACGTACGAGTGGAAAGCACTGCTGGGGCAGGAGACCCGGAAGCATGACCGAGGGAATGGACGCGGCCGCGGCGCAGCCGCCGCGCGGCGCAGCAGGTCGGCCTGGGTCGGCTGGCGCCGTGGACCCGTCTTTCCGCGGTGCCGCGGACGCGCCCGGCTTTGCCAGCCCGGCGGCTTCGTTCGCGGAGGTAGCCATGACCGCCCCGGTGCCGTCCGGTTCACCGGGAGCCGTGGCGGCAGACGAGCAGAGCGGCACTGGTCATCCGGGTGGCTCGGGCGATCCGGGCGCAGCCGCGGTTAGGACCGGCACCAGCGCGCCCACCGGCACCGGCTGGCCCGATGGCGTGCCTGCCGGGTCGCCAGCCGGACCAGACGTCCTCGGACCGTCGCGGGAACCGGCGCATCCAGTGTCCACAGCGGGCGGCTCGATCTGGGAGCGGACCGCGGATGCGGGACCTGGCGGCAGCGGCACCGCCGAGACGGATGCAGACGACGAGCCCTTCGCCCGGGTTGACGCCAGGAAGCTGCAAGCTGCCCTGCTCGGCCTGCGCCACCCCATCGTCACCGTGCCATTGCTATTCCAGTCACCTGGTGTTGCCGAGGCACGGGCGGAGCGAGTAAAGCTGCTCAGCCAGATCGATGACTACCTGCTGCCGAGGCTCCGACAGTCCGGGGCGCCGATCCTGGTCGCCCTGGTCGGATCGACAGGCGCCGGCAAGTCGACCTTGATGAACAGCGTGGTGGCAAAGCAAGTCAGCGCCACCGGCATCCGGCGCCCGACCACGAACAGCCCGGTGCTCGCGTGTCACCCAGACGACGCGCGGTGGTTCGCGGAGAACGTCTTCCTGCCGACGATGCCACGCGTCCGCCAGCAGGGCCTGGCCATGCCCGGCAGGGACGGATTGCTGGTGCTGGCTGCCAGCGAGGGCATGCCGAAGGGCGTGGCGGTGCTGGACACTCCTGACATCGATTCGGTTGTGCAGGCGCACCGTGATTTCGCCGATCAGTTCCTGGACGCGTCGGACCTCTGGCTGTTCGTTACGACTGCCCGGCGTTACGCCGACGCCGCCGTCTGGGAAATGCTCAAGGACGCTCGAGATCGCGGTGCCTCGCTGGCGATTGCCCTATCCAGGGTCCCGCCGCCTGCCGCAGCCGAGCTCGCGACCCACTTCGACGCCATGCTCGAGGCCAACGGGTTGCGTGACGTTCGCAGGTTCATCATCCCCGAGACAGTCATCACCGACGCTCAGCTGCCACCCGAGGTCACTGCACCGATCCGTGAGTGGCTGGCCGAGACGGCCAGGCAGGACGATCGCCGGGTCGCAGTGCTGACGCAAACCATGTCGGGAGTGCTCGACACGTTCCGCTCCCGGATACCGGCCCTGGCCGGCCAGGTGACCGCGCAGCTCGGCCTGAGGCGCCAGCTGCGCGAGACGGTCGACTCTGCGTACGCGGGCGGCCTGGCCGAGTTCGAAGGGGCCACCGGAAACGGGTCCCTGCTGCACGGCGAGGTACTAGCTCGCTGGCAGGATTTCGCCGGCACTGGCGATCTGCTGCGCACGCTTCAGGTCCGCCGCGGCCGGGGCGGAGGCAAGCAGCGAAAGCAGCAGCTGCCAGCCAGAGCGATCGCGCTGAAGGCCGCCCTGCAGGCGAGCATGGTCTCCCTCGTCACCGCTACCGCCGACCGGGCTGCAGAGCTCGTGGTGGCGGAGTGGCAGCAGCAGCCTGCCGGAAACGGCCTGCTCGCCGACCAAGGGGAGACAGCTAGCAGCGCTGTGGCGAGCGAGGCAGACTATGTCGCTTCCGCTCTGGCCGATCTCGGCCTGGTCAGCGACGCGAGCACCGACGCCGGGAACCGGGATCCGGCAGCGCTCGCCAGGGCAACCGCCGGGCTTGCGGACGCTGCCGCGGCGGCGGTCAGCGCCTGGCAGGAGCACATCCGCGGACTGGTCAAAGACGAGAACGTCACCCGGCGCTCGATCGCACGGGTCGTCTCGTTCGACGAGGAATCGCTGGCCTTGGTGCTCACCATCGGCGTCCTCGGTTCAGCAGCTCCGGCGGGCACAGGGCGCGATGCGGCAGTCGGCGGCACCGTGCTCCAGCAGCTGCTGGAGTCGCTGTTCGGCGCCGGACTGCTGCGCGATATAGGCGCGCGCATCCGCCTGGACTTGCGCGAACGCGTGGGCCAGCTCTTCGGGGCGGAAGCGGAGCGGTTTTTCGCGATCATTGACTCGGCCGGCGTTCTCGAGGACAGCGCGGCCAGCGAGTTGCTGCAGGCTGGCTACGCGCTTGAGGGAGCGCGATGACCGCCACCCTGACGGCCGAGGTTTCTGACGGTGCCGAGCGCGCCGGGTTGTCCGGTCGGCTAACAGCGCTGGCCAGGCTAGTGCAGATCGGCGCCGCGCGGAGAGGTCCTGACGGCTTCGGCGAGGGCCTGCTGGCGGACGCCAGCGATCTGCTGACCAGGGCTGGTCAGCGGCTCATGCTCTCCTCCCGGCATACCGTGGTGTCGCTGGCCGGTGGTACCGGCAGCGGCAAGTCCTCGTTGTTCAATCAGCTGGCTGGTGCCGACTTCTCTTCCGTCGGCGTGACCAGGCCAGTGACCAGGGCAGTGCATGCCTGCGTCTGGGGTGTTTCCGGCTCCGGCCCGCTGCTGGAATGGCTCGGCGTGCCGCGTCGGCACCGTTATGCCAGGGCGAGCGCACTTAGCAGCGGTGAACAGTCGATGAGCGGGTTGGTGCTGCTCGACCTGCCCGACCACGACTCGGTGATGGGACACGCCACGAACCTGGTCGACCATCTGGTCGGCTTGTCGGACCTGATCGTTTGGGTGCTTGATCCGCAGAAGTACGCGGACGCGGCTGTGCACAGGCGCTTCCTTGTGCCGCTGGCAGGGCACTCTGAGGTGATCGCAGTGGTGCTGAACCAGGCCGACGTGCTGTCGGCTGGTCAGATCGAGGACTGCGTGCACGACCTCCGGCGGCTGCTCGATTCCGAAGGCCTGCCTGACGTGCAGATTCTGGTGACCTCGGCAAAGAGCGGGGCAGGCATTGAGGAGCTGCGCAAGCTCCTCATCGAGGCAGTAACCGCTCGGAAGGCCGCGATGACCCGGATCTCGGCCGATGTCGACAAGGTAGTAGCCAAGTTCGAGCCCTACGGCGCGACCCGGCCGGCCATTGAGGCCGGCCCGCCAGGGTCAGCCGAGATGGACCAAAACCGTCTGCGAGCGGGAACGGCAGCTGAGCTGGCGGCAGAGTTCGCCACGGCGGCTGGCGTGTCCGCTATCGGGGACGCCTTGCGGAGTGCGCGCGAACTGCGTGCTTTGGACTACGTCGGCTGGCCGGTGAGTTGGCTAGCTGAGCGGCTGACCAGCCCAGACCCCGTCCGCAAGGTTCGGCTCGGCAGGCTCTGGGATGAACTGCGCGGCGTGCAGGCCGGCCCGTCCGGGGCCCAGCAGGCCGAGATCGACAACGCTCTGACCAAGGTTGCCGATGAGAGCGTGCCGCCGCTGCCTCCGCCATGGGCGCGGACTGTCAGGGCGGCGGTCAGGTCGAGGTCCGGGGAAGTCCCGGCCCGGATCGGCGAGGAGATCGGCGCTGCGCTGCCCGCTGGCGCGGCCGTCGACAGGTGGTGGCGGCTCATCGGCGTGGCGCAGGGTCTGCTGCTCGGCTGCGTGCTGCTCGGCATCGCCTGGCTCGCCTCGCTGATCATCCTCGGTTTGGCGCACGTCGGGTCAGGCATCCCCGCGCTGTTCAGTGACCCGTGGCTACTGCCCTGGGCTACCGTCATGGTCGTAGTAGGCCTGGCCGGCGGCTGGCTGATAGCCCGCATCTGTACCCGCGCTGTTAGGCAGGCGGCTGAACGCGAGACCGAGGCCCTGGTCGAGGACATCCGGCGCCGGCTGACGGACGTGGCAGGTGACCTGGTGCTAGGCCCGGCCGAGTCAGAACTCGATGAACTGGAGCGCTTCAGAACGGAATTGCGCAGCGCGGCCGGCTCCGCTGTGTCGGGCTCATCGTCCAGCTGGCCGGCCGGCAACTGAAGTCACTTCCGCGACCCTTCACCCTGGTTGCCGGATTCAGCTCGGCGATTCTGCTCGGCCTTACGGCACAGAACCGTACGCTTCCGTGGGTTCTTGTGCTTTCGGATGTCATGAGCGCGATCACGGCCGGGGAGGTACGAATCCCCCCATGGACGCGAAGCCGACTACCCGCCACGAGCGGGTAGTCGTCGTGAAATGCGAGCGGCCAGCCTTCGTCATCATGCACCCGGACGACAGCGCAGCCAGCTCGGCGCCTGCGCGGCACGGGCGGCCGCTGCGCGAGGCGCTTGGACTGCTCGCTGCTGCGGCGCTTCCGGATCCCGGTTTTGCTGACGACATGGAGGCCGTGCTCGCCGACATCGGGCGGATGTCGGATGACTCGTGGGCACGCTCCTAGACCCCATGGTCTTCGTCGAACTTGACCGAGCGGCTCGGCGGTTGCACGTCGGCATGGACATCATCAACGGTGCCGCGGGAACCATGCCCAGGTACCCGTGACCATCGGGAAACAGCCAATAGCCACTTATGACTGACACTCATTCTCCTGCTTCGGCGGGAGAATGATCCGGGCATATCCACAGGCCTCTTCCGCATGTCCTGTGGTTGTGCACAGGCCCGCTGAGGCGGGCTGCCATCCGTGAGGATCCGGGCACATCCTTGACACGCGCTGGCGGCGCACGGCCGCCGGTCCGCGGCGGCGGGCATTGACGATACTGACGGCCGCCGCGGCGGATGTCGAGGAGGCCCGGGAATGGTTAATGAGGCGACTTTTAGCGTGAGCGGATACGTGGCGACGCAGCCGAAGGGTGGCTGGACCAGGGACGGGACCCGCACCGTGTTCATGCGGCTCGGCTGGACGCCGCGCCGGATCGACAAGACCACCGGGGAGTGGCGGGATCAGCCGAGCTCCTTCGTTAGCGTCATCTGCTATCGGAGGGTGGCTGAGAACGCAGCGCTTTGCCTGCGCAGGGGTGACCCTGTCGTCGTCAAGGGCAGCCTGCGCGTGCGCGAGTACGGAGACGATGACGGGCCTAAGCGGACCGCGGTCGAGGTCATTGCCGACTCCATCGGGCACGACCTGTCTCGAGGTATCACTGTCTTCAAGAAGTCGACAGAGCAGGAAAAGACGGCTGCCGAGCACGAGCTGGAGGTCGCGGCCGCTGCCCGCGAACCCTTGCCGGGAGACGTCGGGGCAGCCGAGCCGGCCGCCGGCCAGCCGGACGGGAACTACTCCGGCCCTGCCGATTTGCCGCCTGGCCCGCAGCACGACGGGGACTACCCCGGCCCCGCCGACCCGGAGCTCGCCGGTGGCGAGGAATTCGATGATGATGAAGCCCGCCAGATGCTGGCGGACGCAGGTGAAGCGGTTGAGCCAATCGGCGCCGCGACCTGACCGGGGGGTTCGGGTGCTCCTGGCCTGGCCGTGGGTTAACACGTGGCTGGCCTGGAGCACCCGCCGGGGTCGCCGGCGTCCGTCGGGATGGTGTGGAGCATCCGCCTGGCTGGCCTGGAGCACCCGCCTGGCTCGACTGGAGCTTCCGACGGGCGGGCCTGGAGCAGTTCGCAGGCTGGCTCAGGGCACGAGGAGAGCGGGCCCGGAGTATCCGCGCGGCAGGTCCGGAGTATCGGCCTCAGCGTGCCGGGAGTATCCGCCCTGGGCGGGCCGGTTCATAGCCGTTGCCGGAAACCCATACCCTGGTGACATGCCGGAGTTTATCTATCAGATGAGTCGTGTCCGCAAAGCGCACGGCGACAAGGTCATCCTCGATGACGTCACGCTTGCGTTCTTGCCTGGCGCCAAGATCGGCGTCCTCGGGCCAAACGGCACGGGTAAGTCGACGCTGTTGCGGATGATGGCCGGGGTGGAGCAGCCATCTAACGGCGATGCGAGGCTGATGCCGGGGTTCACGGTCGGGATCTTGGACCAAGAGCCTGAGCTGGATAACTCCAAGACCGTGCTCGGCAACGTCGAGGAGGGGGTCGCGGAAACTAAGGCGCTGCTGGATCGCTACAACCAGATCGCCGAGCAGATGGCGACCGATTACTCCGACGAGCTGCTGGCCGAGATGGGCAAGCTGCAGGAGCAGCTGGACCACCGGGACGCTTGGGATCTGGAGAGTCAGCTGGACCAGGCGATGGACGCGCTGCGCTGCCCGCCTCCGGATGCGGATGTGAGCGTGCTCTCGGGTGGTGAGCGGCGCCGGGTGGCGTTGTGCAAGCTGTTGTTGTCGCAGCCGGATCTGCTTCTGCTGGATGAGCCGACCAACCACCTGGATGCCGAGAGCGTGGCCTGGCTGGAGCAGCACCTGGAGAAATATCCCGGCACGGTGGTGGCAGTGACCCACGACCGGTATTTCCTGGATAACGTGGCCGGCTGGATCCTGGAGCTGGACCGCGGGCACGCCTACCCGTATGAGGGCAATTACTCCACGTACCTAGAGACGAAGGCGGCCCGGCTGAAGGTCGAGGGCGCTAAGGACGTCAAGAAGCGCAAGCGGCTGGAAGATGAGCTGGAGTGGGTGCGGTCCAGCCCGCGAGCGCGGCAAGCGAAGAGCCGGGCACGGCTGCAGCGGTATGAGGAGATGGCTGCTGAGGCGGACCGCGACCGCAGGCTGGACTTTGAGGAGATCCAGATCCCGCCGGGCCCGCGGCTAGGCACCCAGGTTGTCCAGGTCGACGGGCTGGCCAAGGGTTTTGGTGACCGTGAGCTCTTTGAGGACCTGAGTTTCAGCCTGCCGCAGGGCGGCATCGTCGGGGTGATCGGGCCGAACGGCGTTGGGAAGACCACGCTGTTCAAGATGATCGTCGGGGAGGACCAGCCAGACGACGGCACCATCAAGATCGGCGAGACCGTCCAGATCGCCTATGTTGATCAGTCTCGCTCGAGGATCGCGCCCGACAAGAACGTCTGGGAAGCCATCTCCGATGGCGAGAGCTACATCACCGCGGGCAAGACCGAGATTCCCAGCCGCGCTTACGTGGCCGCGTTCGGGTTCAAGGGCGGCGACCAGCAGAAGCCAGCCGGGGTGCTGTCGGGCGGCGAGCGCAACCGGGTTAATCTCGCGCTCACTCTCAAGCTGGGCGGCAACCTGCTGCTGCTGGACGAGCCGACCAACGACCTGGACGTGGAGACATTGTCGTCGCTGGAGAACGCCCTGCTGGAGTTCCCCGGCTGCGCGGTCATCACCAGCCATGACCGGTGGTTCCTTGACCGGATCGCCACGCACATCCTGGCCTGGGAGGGCGGCGCGAACTGGTTCTGGTTCGAGGGCAACTTCGAGTCCTACGAGAAGAACAAGATCGAGCGCCTGGGCGCTGAGGCTGCCCGGCCGCACCGCGTCACCTACCGCAAGCTCACCAGAGGCTGATTCAGCGCGGTTGCCGGCGCTCCTCCGGTTGCTGCGCATATGCTCGATCGGCGTGACTGCCGGGGCCATTGCGGCTCCCGGCCGAGAAAACGGCGATCGGGAGCAGCAGCATGACTACGGGTGAGCCGTCGGCAACCAGCGCCAGCCAGAGCCTGCCGGACCGGGCGCGCGTCGTTGTTATCGGCGGCGGGATCATCGGTACCTCGATCACCTATCACCTGGCGCATCTGGGTGTCCGTGACGTCGTACTGCTTGAGCGGGACCGGCTGACATCGGGTACGACCTGGCACGCTGCCGGGCTGATGGCAACCTTCGGCTCCACCTCGGAGACGTCCACTGAGCTGCGCAAGTACACCCGCGACCTGTACCTGCGGCTCGAGGCCGAGACCGGGCTGGCGACCGGAATGCGCCAGGTGGGATTGATCGAGCTGGCGATCGAAGCGGGGCGGCTGGAGGAATACCGGCGTGTTGCCGCGTTCAACCGGCACTGCGGCGTCGAGGTACATGAGATCTCGGCCGGGGAAGTGACGGAGCTCTGGCCGCTCGCCAGAACTGACGACGTGATTGCCGGGTTCTACATCCCGGCCGACGGCCGGGTGAATCCCGTTGACGTCACGATGTCGCTCGCCAAGGGAGCCCGGCAGCAGGGCGCGAGAATCATCGAAGGGATCCCCGCCACCGGATTCCTGACCAAGGCCGGCGCTGTCACCGGGGTCAGGACCGCTCACGGCGACATCGAAGCCGAGTACGTGGTGAACTGCGCGGGCATGTGGGCCCGGCAGCTCGGCGAGCTGGCCGGAGTCAGCATCCCGCTGCAAGCCGCGGAGCACTACTACCTGCTTACCGAGCCGATCGAAGCGGTGAGCCGGGACTGGCCGGTGCTGGAAGATCCCGCGAACTACGGCTACTTCCGGGAGGAGGGCGGCGGCCTGATGCTCGGCATGTTCGAGCCCGTCTGCGCGCCCTGGCGAGTCGACGGAATCCCTGCTGACTTCTCCTTCGGCGAACTGCCGCCGGACTGGGACCGGATGGGCCCGTTCCTGGAGAAAACTTTGTCCAGGATCCCCATCGCCGAGCAGGTAGGCATCCGCAAGTTCTTCTGCGGCCCGGAGAGTTTCACCCCGGACCTGGCGCCCGTTCTCGGCGAAGCACCGGAGCTGAAGAACTACTTCGTCGCGGCGGGCCTCAACTCGATCGGCATCCTGACCGGCGGCGGTATCGGACGGTTGATGGCGCACTGGATCGTCAACGGACGCCCGGATGCCGACGTAACCGGCATGAACATCGACCGGCTGCACCCGTACCAGGCCAATCCGCAGTACCGGGCGACAAGAACCGTCGAGTCGCTGGGCATGGTCTACGCGACGCACTATCCGGGCAGGTCGATGCGGACCGCGCGGGGCGCGAAGCTGTCGCCGATCCACCACCGGCTAACGGAACAGCGCGCGTTCTTCCGGGACGTCAGCGGGTGGGAGGGCGCTGACTGGTACGCCCCGGAAGGATCGGTAGCGCCCGGCGCGGCGCCGGAAGCGGGCGAGCTGTCCTGGGGCCGTCAGGACTGGTACAAGTACTGGGAGGCTGAGCACCAAGCCTGCCGGGATGGCGTGATCGTGATGGACATGTCATTCATGGCCAAGTTCGCAGTGCAGGGCCGCGACGCCGGTCGTGAGCTCGATCAGCTGTCAGCAGGCCGGGTCAACGGGGCAAGCGGCCTGATCACGTATACCCAGTGGCTGAACGACGGCGGCAAGCTCGAGGCCGACCTGACTGTCACCAAGCTTGCCGATGAGGACTTCTACGTTGTCGCATCCGACACCGCGCACCGGCATGCGCTGACCCGACTGCGCCGACGGTTCGCGGCAAGCGGCGCCCACGCGTTTGTTACCGATGTCAGCTCCGGTTACGCCCAGCTCAATGTGCAGGGGCCGCGGTCGCGCGACCTGCTAGCTGCGGTCACCAGCGCGGACGTCAGCAACGCCGCCTTCGGGTTCCGGGCGGCCCGGCAGATCGACATCGGCTTCGCGCGAGTCCTGTGTATCCGGATCACCTATCTTGGCGAGCTGGGCTACGAACTGCACATCCCAGCCGAGCAGGCCGAGCACGTTTACGACCGGCTGGTCGAAGCCGGCCGGGAGTTCGGCCTGCGGCACGCTGGCCTGAAGGCTCTGTCCAGCCTGCGGATGGAGAAGGGCTACCGCGACTACGGCCACGACATCGACAACACCGACACGGTGCTGGAGGCGGGCCTCGGTTTCGCGGTGGCGCTGGACAAGCCCGGCGGTTTCATCGGCCGCGACGCGGTGGCCGCCCAGAAGGCTGCAGGCCCGCTGAGCAGGAGGCTGGTTCAGGTACTGCTGACCGATCCGGAGCCGCTGCTCTTCCACGCCGAGATCGTCCGCCGCGACGGTGCCGAGGTCGGCTACATCAGGGCGGCGTCCTACGGCTGGACCCTGGGCGGCGCGGTCGGCTTGGCCATGGTCGACTCCGGCGGTCCTGCGGTTGACCAGGCCTGGCTAGATGGCGGCGAGTGGACCGTGCAGATCGGCGATCGCATCGTGTCGGCCGCGGTTTCGCTCCGCCCGCTTTATGACCCCGCGAACAGTCGCATCAGGATGTGAGCGTGCTCGCGTGCGGTGACGACAGCGGTGGTGCGGCACGTGGCGCCGGCGGGCTAGCTCACCTGGCCAACGTTGGAACCGGCGATCACGCCGCTGACGACCGTATACGTCCCTTGGAACTTCTTCACGGTGCCGTCGGTCTGGAGGGCGCTCAACTGGGCTGTGACCACGTCGCCGCTCACGTTGTCGATCGTGACAGTGTCGTGCTTGGTGTTAGCGAACCCCGCCTCGAAGGTGGCGATCGGCTCAGTCTGGCCGCTAAGTCGGTAGGCAATCAGCCAGCGATGATCATTGATCGCGGCGAAGTACGCGCGGACAACGCTGGCCGGACTGGTCAGGGCGGCCGGTGGCCCTGAGCTGACCGCGGCCGGCGGAAGCCCGCCGTGGTGACGATGTGACAGTGCATACGCGATCCCCGCCGCGCCAGCCACGCAGGCAAGCGCGAGAACCACAGCGAGGACGAGACCCCGGCCGCGGCGGCTGCGCCGCCGGATGTGCCCTGACGGCCTGGTGTCAGGCATAGCCGGCCGTGGTCCTGCTACGAAGTCGGTCGGCCGCGTCGGCGCCGTCCCGGCCCCTCCTGCTGCCTCGCGTCGGCGGCCCGGCGGCTGTTCCAGGTCGTACGCCGTCCGGCCGACGGGGACAACTTTTCCCGGAGCGGGGCCGCCGGATCGAGGCGCCGGAGTCCACGCTGCCTCGCGGGGCGAAATTTGCCGAGGGCCGGCTTGCTGGCGATCCGCAAGCGGATCGGCCGGGCGCACAGACGGCCACTGCTCGGCCGGCGCCGGCGCAGGCTGCGGGAAACCGTCCTGCGGGAAACCATCCCGCGGAAGGGCAGGATTCGGCGAGGCATAAGGCGCTGGCGCTGCCTGCGCGTCAGACCATCGCGCCGGGAATTGCGCCGGGGCCGTCCGTGGCCGGGCGGGCCCGTCGCACGCCGATTTCAGTGCTAGCGCGAAGTCCCGGCAGGTCGGGTACCTGCTGGCTGGTGACTTGGCCATAGCGGCGGCGATTACCTCGTCCACCGCGGACGGCAGTTCGGGTCTGCGCTGCGTCACCCGGGGCGGCTCAGACTCAAGCTGTGCCCACATGATCGCCATGGAGTCGTCTCGACTGAAGGGCGGCGTGCCGGTGAGCATCTCGACAACGGTGCAGGCCAGCGCGTACTGATCTGCCCGGCCGTCGACCGGATGGCCCTGGATCTGCTCGGGTGAGACATAGTCCAGCGTGCCGAGGAACTGGCCAGTCGAAGTCAGCGTCGACGAAGTAAGCGAATGCTTGCTGAGCCCGAAATCGGACAGGTAAGCGTGGTCAGCGTCATTACTCGCCCTGGCGAGGAGCATGTTCCCCGGCTTGACGTCCCGGTGCACCAGACCGTGCGCGTGCGCGGTGTCCAGCGCCGACGCGACCTGAACAGTGATTGCCGAGGCACGTGACGGACTTAGCCGGCCCTCCGTATCTAGCAGCCACCGGACGTCACCATGCTCGACAAAGCGCATCGCGATGAACAGCACGCCACCCTGTTCGCCGGCCTCGAAGACCGGAACGATGTGCGGGTGGTCGACACCCGCCGCCGCGCGGGACTCCCGGATGAAACGCTGCCGGAAGGCTTCGTCCTCGCCAAGGTGCGGTGCCAGCACCTTCAGCGCGACAACCCGGCCGAGCCTTAGGTCCAGTGCACGGTAGACGACGGCCATGCCGCCGCGCCCGATTTGTTCCTGGATCTGGTAGCCAGCAAGCTGTTCGCCCGGAACCAGGCCCCCGGGGTCGGAGCGAACGTCCTGTGTCACTGCTCGTGCCCTCCAGCGGCGGGGCTGTTCGGCGCCCTGGACTCAGCGTTGGCAGTGCCACGGTCGTGCCAGGAAATAACGGGTGATCCCAGTATCTTGGGATGTGCCAGGCGCCGCAAACGATCTGGGCCAGGTTGTGGCACAGATCGCGCTCAGGATTTGGTCAGGCTGGGGCCAGGCCGAGGTCAGTTCCGCCGCTGCGCTCGCCAGGCTGGTTCACCAGGCTGTGCGCGGCCATGACCAGGTAATCCCAGAACTCGGCGTCGTGCGCCGGGTCGAGTTCGAGCTCGTCCAGGGCAGTCCTCATATGCCGGAGCCAGGCGTCGCGCTCGGCCGGGCCGATGGCAAAATGCACGTGCCGCATCCGCAGCCGGGGATGACCGCGCCGCTCGTTGTAGGTGGCCGGGCCGCCCCAGTACTGCATCAGGAACAGGCGCAGGTGCTCTTCGGCGGGCCCTAGATCGCGGCTGGGATATACCTGGCGCAGCTGCGGATCAGCGGCGACTTCGGCGTAGAACCGGTGTACCAGGCGTCGGAACGCTGGCTCGCCGCCGATTGCCTCATACATGCTCAGGGCTTGGGTTTCGCTCATCTCGGCCCCAGCCTAACCGGTAAGCCAGCGCGGATACGCCGCCGCCGGAGACCCGCCAAGGCGGTCAGGCCGGACGGTCAGGACGGGCCGGCCTGCAGGCCAGTCTGGGCGGCCGCGAAGGCCAGGGACTCTGCCAGAAGGGCGATCGACCGGCTCAGCGAGCGGGCGCCATGCCCGACTTTGGCCTCGTTCCGCAGCAGGACGGGGCGCTCGCCGACCGGGGCTTGCGTTGCGTGCTGCAGCGCCGCGCACATCTTCCGTGCGTGCAGCGGATCGACCCGGGTATCGCCGTCGAAGACCGTGAACAGCACCGCCGGGTACCTGACACCCGCCCGCACATGGTGGTAAGGCGAGTAGGAGATCAGCCAGCCGAACTCGGTCGCGTCGGCCGCGGTTCCGAACTCGTCGTTCCAGGACTCCCCGAGGCCGAAGCGCTCGTACCGCACCATGTCCAGGAGCGGGGCAGAGCACACGGCGGCGGCACTCAGGTCCGGCCGCTGGGTCACCGAAGCACCCACCAGCAGCCCGCCATTAGATCCGCCCCAGACGGCCAATTGGCTGCTGGACGTCCAGCCATCGGCTATCAGCTTCTCGGCCGCAGCATGGAAATCGTCAAAAACGTTCTGCTTGCGGTCCCGCATCCCGGCGCGATGCCATTCCTCGCCTTCCTCGCTGCCGCCCCGCAGCCCGGCCACCGCGTACACGCCGCCCGCCTCAACCCAGGCAAGGATCCCGGCGGAGAACGCAGGCGTCAGGCTGACGTCGAAGCCGCCGTACCCGTAGAGGATCGCCGGCCGCCTCAGGCCGGGAACGCCCGCGTGCCCCTGCCCGGCACTCGGTCCCTCCCCGGTAACCTGCTCGGCCCCGGTAACCTGCTCGGCCCGCGTAACCGGAACCTCGCCGGACCCCGCGGAAGAGCCGTCGGCGCTAGCCGAGATAACCACCATCCGGACGGTGGTCCCGTCGGCCGAGGCGTAGCCGATCTGCTGCGCGCTGATGGCGGGCACGTCGACGGCGCCCGGAGCGCGCTGCCAGTCGCGGATGGTGTCGGTCGCCGCGTCATAGTGCAGCACCATGGCCGGAGTGGTGTAGTCGGTGTAGCTGATCCAGGCTTCGTGGCCGCCCTCGGGACGTTCGGACAAGCCGCTGACAGTGCCGAGGCCAGGCAGCTCGATCTGCCGGATCACCTCGCCGAACGCAAGGTCATGCACGCTGACCTCACTGATCGCGTGCCTGGCACGCGCCGTCAGCAGGACCGGCTCGGTCAGGCGCGCCCCTGGAGAGCCGGCACCGTCAAGGATGGCGAAGTCGCTCAGTACCGCGTCCGGGTCTTCGGGGATAAGTTCCTGCCAGCTTGCGAACTCGGGAAACGCGGGGTCGGCTGGCTCGGTCACCATGATCCGGCCGCGCGGGGCATCCCGGTTGGTCAGCACGTAGAACCGGCCGTCGCGTCCCGGCCGCGGGTACGTACTGGCGTCGACGTCCTGTTGCATGACCTGCAAGTTCGGCGCGTCCGCCGCGCTGGCGGACAGGTCGGCGACCCAGGCGTCATTGCGCGGCGCGGTCCCGGCCGAGGCGGTAATGGCCAGCCAGCGCCCGTCGTGGCTCACAGAAAGCCCGTAGTAGTTCGTCTTGTCCAGCCCGTCGCCGAGTATCTGCACGTCCGTGTCTGGCTGGGTACCGACCCGGTGCAGGTACACCCGCCGGTGGAATTGCTCCTCGCCGGCCGGCACGGCGTCCGGGGGGAGCCTCCGGCTGTAGTAGAACGCCTCGCCGCCGGGCAGCCAGGCCACGTCGGAGTAGCGGCAGCGGTCGATGGGACCGTCGATGTCTTCACCGGTCGCGACGTCCATAACGCGCAGCAGGGATTCCTCGCTGCCACCCTCGGAAAGCTGGTAGGCCAGCAACCGGCCCTCGGCATCGGGGTGCCAGGCGTCCAGCGTGGTCAGGCCCGACGGATCGATGGCAACCGGGTCGATCAGTGCCCGCTCGTCCTCGCCGTCGGTTGCCGTGTAGAGCACGGAGT
Source organism: Streptosporangiaceae bacterium (assembly GCA_035570295.1). Taxonomy (GTDB): domain Bacteria; phylum Actinomycetota; class Actinomycetes; order Streptosporangiales; family Streptosporangiaceae; genus JAJYUU01. The sequence continues at coordinate 10,814 of DATMMA010000389.1, read as the reverse complement.
GCTCCTGGCCGGGCGAGCGGCGGGTGAAGAACTGCCGGTTGCCGCGCCAGGCTGGCACGCCTACCTCGCCCGAGGCGAGAAGTTCGGCAAGGCGCTGCGCGAACCTTTCCCGACCGGGCAGGCCGGCCAGGTAGCGGGCGTACAGCTCGTCCTGGGCTAGTTGCCAGCTCTTGGCCTGGCTGCTGCCGGGGTCCTCGAGCCAGCGGTAGGGGTCGGGTACCTCGCGGCCATGAAGGGTCTCGGTGAGGTCCAGGCGCACGGCATCGGGGTAGGACGGCGTCGTCATATCTCGACTGTAATGTCCGACGGGCGTGGCTGGTCCAGCCGTCACGGACTGTCTGGGCCGCGACGCACTGCGTGTTCAGCGCATCCCGTCGTCCCAGTTAGCATGACGTTGGTCTCGACTTCCTGTCGTGTTGGTCTAGCCGTCCCGTTGCGATCGCGCATTTGGTGTTGGCTAACCAGGCGGCTGGCCGTCACACTGGTCACGGGTGCCTCGGCGGTGCGACTCCGGCGGCACTGCCTGAATGGATTGGACCCGTCCCGAACGGGAGGTGCAAGTGCGCCGGGTGCTGCTGCTCAACATTACCTATGAGCCGCTGACCACGGTCGGCCTGCACCGCGCCGTTTGCCTCGTTCTCGGGGAGAAGGCAGACGTCGTGCATTCCGACGTCGATGGGGTAGAGCTGCGTTCCTCGTCCTTCCGGCTGGACGCTCCGTCAGTCATCCGGCTGCGCCGGTACGTACGGGTGCCGCACCGCAGCCGCGTGCCGCTCACTAGAGCCGCGCTCATGCGCCGGGACAATTACCTGTGCGCTTACTGCGGTACCAGGGCTGACACGATCGATCACGTGATCCCGCGCAGCAAGGGCGGCCCGCACGTCTGGGAGAACTGCGTCGCATCATGCACGCGGTGTAACCATCGCAAGGCCGACCGGCTGATCGAGGAGCTCGGGTGGACGCTGGCGCGCGACCCAGCTGCGCCGCGCGGGCCACATTGGCGCCTCATCGGCGCGATTAACGACGGCGACCCCCAGTGGGTCGCCTATCTTTCATCAACCGCTGCCTGATCATGATGGATGTGGATCTACTGCGGTGATAGCAACAGTAGATTCACATCCATGACCGGCCGCCGGCTGGCCGGGCCTACTTTGAGGCTGCCTGGGTGTCGGCGCTTCGCGGCGACCGACGCGAAATGACCGCTATATCGCCTGTGTCCGTTGTCATGACCTGGACTGCAGGCCCGAAATGCCTGCCTAGCAACTCCTCACGCAACACCTCGGCCGGCCGGCCAGTGGCCGCGATCCGGCCGTCGGCCAGCAGCATCAGCCGGCTCGCGAACTGGCCGGCCAGCGTCAGGTCGTGAATCGCCGACAGCACCGTCAGCGAGCGCTCGCGCCGCACCTCGTCGATCAGCTCCAGCGCTTCCATCCGCCGGCCTACGTCCAGGGCGCTCGTCGGCTCATCGAGCAGCAGCACGGGAGCCTCCTGGGCGAGGGCGCGAGCCAGGACGACGCGCTGGAGTTCGCCGCCGGACATCGCACGCAGCTCGCGGCCCGCCATCGGACCGAGGTCCAGCCGGCCAATCACGCTCGCGCACGCCCGCCGATCCGCGCTGGTTTCGCTGCGCAGGTAGCTGATATGCGCGGTCCGGCCCAGCAGCACGTAGTCGCTGACAGTCATGTCCGGCGGTAGCAGCGGCCGCTGCGGGACGAAAGCAATGAGCCGGGCCAGCTGTCGCCGGCTGAGCCCGTTGGCCCGCTGCCCGCAGACGATGACCTCGCCAGCTGACGGCAGCAATCGGGCAATGGCGTTGAGCAGAGTGGTCTTGCCCGCGCCGTTCGGGCCGATGAGCCCGAGCCACTCGCCGTCTGCCACCTGCCCGGATGCGCAGTCCAGGGCCACCACGCTGCCGTAGCGGACTGTCAGGCCGTCGAAGCTGATCATCTACTCTTCCTGCCTGGCCCGGCGTGACGAGAGCACGAACAAGAAGAACGGCCCGCCGATCAGCGCCGTGATCACGCCGATCGGAACCTCTGCGGGGGCCTGCGCGGTCCGTGCCACCACGTCGGCAAGCACGACGAACGCGGCGCCGCCGATCATCGAGACCGGCAGCAGCACCCGGTAACTCGGTCCCGCGGTCAGCCGGACCGCGTGCGGGACAATGATGCCGACGAAGCCGATGAGGCCGCTGACCGCGACGGCAGCCGCGACGCCGAGTGTGGCAGCCATCACCACCGCGAGGCGTAGCCGGGCCACGTTCACGCCAAGGGTCGCCGCCTCGTCCTCGCCGACTCGCAGCACGTCGAGCAGCCGGCGATGCGCCAGCAGCGCGACGGCGGACACTGTGACGTACGGCAGGATCACCCACACATCCGACCAAGTGGCCGCGGACAGCCCGCCGAGTATCCACGCGTAAACGTTGGCCAGTATCTGCGTGTGCTCCTCCTGCAGGTAGGTCTGGAGGGCGGTAAGCATCGCCGCGACCGCGATTCCGGCGAGCAGGATCGAGCCGGTGCCGCTGCGCGCGGCCGGGGTATCGCCGCGCCGTCCCGCGCTGGCGCCGAGCGCATACGTGAGCGCCACCGCGGCGACGGCGCCAGCGAACGCGACCGGCGGCGTGAGCGCCACGTTCGCGCCGGACACGATCACGATGGTGGCACCCAGCCCCGCGCCAGCGGCGACCCCGAGCAGGTAGGGATCGGCGAGCGGGTTGCGGAAGACCCCCTGATACGCGGCGCCGCCGCCAGCGAGCATTGAGCCGACAAGCAGGCCGAGAATCACTCGCGGCAGCCTGATCTGCCAGACGATCGCCGTGTCGAGAGCGGACACCGCGAGGTGCGGATGCCACGGAAGCCGGACGGCCACCGCGTCGAGTACCTGGGGCACCGACATTCCAGCCGGTCCGATAGCCACTCCGAGCAGTACGGCCACGATGAGCAGGGCGGTCGCCACGGCAACTGCGCGGGCCGGCCGGATCCGCCGGACCAGGACCGCGCTGTCGTGGTCGCCAGGTAGCGGGGTGCCGTCGGTGGCCCAGGTGCCCGTACTTCGCGTGCCCGTGACCGGGGTGCCCGATGCCTGGGTGCTCGCTACCTGAGTGCTCGTTACCTGGGTGTCCGTGGTCAGGGTGTTCGTGACCCGGAGGTCTGCGCCCCAGGGTCTGTTATGTTGCGGCGCTGCCTCGTTCACTGAGATCCGGATTTGATCCCCGCGGCAACGTCGCGCAACAGGTCGATGATGCGGGGTCCCCAGCGCGATGCAATGTCAGGGTTCAGCAGGATGATGTGCTTGCCCTTCACGGCCGTTAGCACTGACCAGCCGGGCCGGGAAGTGACCGTGGCGGCGTCCTGGCCGCCGCCGGTTTTGCCGGTGTCCGCCAGGATGATGTAGTCGGGGCTGGCCTTGAGGATGTACTCAGCTGATAGTGACGGGTACCCCCCGGCGGCGGCAGCGCCGGTGGCGGCGTCGGCGATGCTCTTCATGCCGAGCAGCGACAGCAGGCTGCCGATGAACGTGGAGGACGTCACCGAGTAGTACGGGTTAGTCGAGATCTCGTAGTAGTACGTCAGCGGCTTCGCATGCGCTGGCTCGGCCGCCACGATCTTCTTGATTTCGGTCTTCAGCGCGGCATCGGTTGCCGTCGCCTGCGCAACGTGGCCAGTGGCGGCGCCGAGCTCGGTGAACTCCGCGTACACGTCTGGCAGGTTCGCCGCCGCGGGCAGGTCGAGGACGGGAATGGACAGTGCCTTGAGCTTGGCCGTGATTCCGCCGATGTTATTCGAGATGATCACCAGGTCCGGCTTGTAGGCCGCGATCGCCTCGACGTTCGGGGTGAAGCCCGAGAGCTTAGTCATCGGTGCTTGCTGCGGATAGTCAGACTCATCGTCGACGGCCTTGACCTGGCTGCCAGCACCGATCGCGTACAGCATCTCGGTAGCGGTCGGGGAAAGCGACACGATCGCGCCCGGCCTGGACGTCAGGTGCGTCGTGCCGGCAGTGGTCGTGACAGTGACCGGGAAGCTGGCTGGTGCCTTCGCTGCGCTGCCTGAGGCCGGCTTTCGCGTTGTCGGACTCGCGGAAGAACTAGTGCAGGCCGCGAGCGCGGCGGCCATAGCTGCACCGGCCACCAGGGCCGACAGTTGACGGGTTATTGCCCGCATGATCATCCTCCGGTGTGCTGGAGGACGAAGTGCGTTTCGCTGCGACGCCCGGTGGCATCGGAACGAGCCGCCCTTCCTCCGAGGACAGGTCGTTGGCGCGGGCCAGGCGTCCGGGCTCGTCCTCAGTCAGAGGCATCACCGTTGCGGGACAGCGCCGGGATCTCACCGGCTTCGCTGGGCACAGCGCCCGCCCGGGAACTGGACCCGGGACGGCGGCAGCTTATCGCAGCGACAGGCTCACTGTGCGCTGCAGGCAAACGATGGCCAGCGGCGGTGCTAGCGCTAAGGCCCCTCCATCTCATACCTGGAGGGGCCCGTGCCCTATTGTCCTGCGGCACGCGCGTCCGCCCGTGCACCGACACGCCGGCTGCCGCTGCCTTGATAAGCGTCCGGCGGGGCGGATCGCGCGTTGCCGCCGCACCGGCGGTGCGCCACCGAGTCCGCGCCCGGTAGCGTTCGTACATGACCGAGATAGCGAATGCGGCTAGCCGTTCGGCCGCGGCGCCGTTCGGGCGCATGCTGACCGCGATGGTCACGCCTATGGACTCCAGTGGCGCAATCGACTATGACGGCGCTGCGCGGCTCGCCGAGTACCTGGTCACCGAGATGCGGAACGACGGCCTGGTGATCAGCGGCACTACCGGCGAGTCGCCGACAACGTCGGACCAGGAGAAGGCCCGCCTGCTTGACGTCGTGCTCGAGACGGTGGGCGATCGCGCCACCGTCGTCGCCGGCGTCGGCACTAACGACACGACCCACAGCTGCGAGCTGGCCAGGGCTGCCGAGCGGGCTGGTGCCCACGCGCTCCTGGTGGTTACCCCGTATTATAACAAACCACCGCAAAGTGGTCTAGTCGCGCACTTCAGGCAGGTGGCCGATGCCACCGGATTGCCGAACATGCTGTACGACATTCCTGGCCGCACCGGCACGCCCATCGCCGCCGAGACGCTGATCCAGCTGGCCGAGCACCCGCTGATCGTCGCCGTGAAGGATGCCAAGGGCGATTTCGGCGCAGCGTCCCACGTCATGAACGCCACTCCGCTGGTCTTCTACAGCGGCGATGACATGCTGAACCTGCCCTGGCTGTCGCTCGGGGCTGCCGGTTTCGTCAGCGTGGCCGGGCACGTGGCGGGTGACCGTCTGCACGAGATGATCGACGCATATTCGGCCGGGCAGACGACTGAGGCGCTGCGGCTGCATCGCGAGCTGCTGCCGGTGTATACCGGACTGTTCCGCAATCAGGGCGTGATCATGACCAAGGCGGCGCTGGGCCTACTCGGCCTGCCAGGCGGGCCCGTGCGACTCCCGCTGTCGAATGCGACCGCGGCGGAGACCGACCGGCTACGGACCGATCTTGCAGCGGCGGGAATCAAGCTGAAGTGAGCCATCCGCACCCCGAGCTGGGGACACCGCCGCCCCTCGCCCCTTCCGGCCTGCGCATTGTCGCGCTCGGCGGGCTTGGCGAGATCGGCCGCAACATGACTGTATTCGAGCATGCCGGCCGGCTGCTCATCGTCGACTGCGGCGTGCTATTCCCTGAGGAAGGTCAGCCTGGCGTGGACCTGATCCTCCCGGACTTCTCCGCGCTTGAGGGCAGGCTCGACCAGGTCGAGGCGGTGGTGCTGACCCACGGGCACGAGGACCACATCGGCGGAGTGCCGTACCTGCTGCGGCGGCGGCCCGACATCCCGCTGATCGGGTCGCCGCTCACGCTTGCGCTGGTCCGCAGCAAGCTCGCCGAGCACCGGATCACTCCGGTTGAGGTCGAGGTCGAGGCGGGCGTGAAGAGGGCTTTCGGGCTTTGGGAGCTGGAGTTCCTAGCCGTCAACCACTCGATCCCGGACGCGCTCGCGGTCGCGATCAAGTCCGCGGCCGGGGTGGTCCTGCATACCGGCGATTTCAAAATGGACCAGTTGCCGCTGGACGGGAGGCTCACCGACCTGGGCGGCTTCGCCCGGCTTGGCGCAGACGGGGTCGACTTGCTGCTGGCCGACTCGACGAATGCCGAGGTGCCCGGCATCGTGACGTCCGAGCGGGCGATCGGGCCGGTCCTGTCGGATGTCTTCGCGGCGGCCGTTCAACGGATCATCGTGTCCTGCTTCGCCAGCCACGTGCACCGGGTGCAGCAGGTAATGGATGCCGCGGCGGAGCACGGCCGCAAGGTTGCACTAGTTGGCCGGTCGATGGTCAAGAACATGGGAATCGCGCGCGACCTTGGCTATCTCAAGATTCCGTCAGTGCACGGCGGGCTGCTCGTCGACCTGGGCGAAGCAGAGCAGATGCCGCCGGACCAGATCGTGCTGATCTCAACCGGCTCGCAGGGCGAGCCCATGTCCGCGCTGTCCCGGATGGCTGGCCGTGACCACCCGATCCGGATCGCCGAGGGCGACACGGTCATCCTCGCCTCGTCCCTGGTGCCGGGTAACGAGTCGGCGGTATCAAGGATCATCAACGACCTCACCAGGCTCGGCGCCCGGGTCGTGCACCGAGGGAACTCCCTGGTGCACGTCTCCGGGCATTCCCCGGCTGGTGAACTGCTGTACGTACTGAACCTGGTCCGGCCAACTAACTTCATCCCGGTTCACGGCGAGTGGCGGCACCTGAAGGCGCACGCCGACCTGGCGGCGCTGACCGGAGTACCGCAGCGCAACATCGTGATCGCGGAGGACGGCGTAGTCGTCGACATGGTTGACGGCCAGATCTCCGTGGCAGGGCAGGTCCCGTGCGGCTACATCTACGTGGACGGCCTATCGGTAGGCGAGATCACTGAGGCGTCGCTGAAAGACCGGCTGATCCTCGGCGAGGAAGGATTCATCTCCGTTGTGGTCGTGGTCGACTCGACCAGCGGCAAGCTGGTGGCCGGCCCGGAGATTCATGCCCGTGGTTCCGGTATCGACGATGCGGGCCTTGCCGAGGTGCGGTCGCTCATCGAAGAAGCTCTGGCGGACGCTGCCAAAGAAGGCATCAGCGAGGTGCATCAGCTCCGCCAGCTGGTGCGCCGGACAGTCGGCCGCTGGGTCACCGACAACTACCGCCGCCGCCCGATGATCATTCCGGTAGTCGTAGAGGCCTGACGCCGCTGGCCGTGGCGCACCGCTGAGTACGTCGGCCGATCCGCCGATCCGGCCGCTTCACGCTGGTCACGGCCCTATCCTGAGCGCCAGGATTGACCAAGTGCGACGAGCGGGATCATCGTGCCAGGAAGTAACGGATATCCGCGTGCCTGGCCGCCTGACGGATCGGGCCAGTTTCAGCCGGGCCGGGGCCAGGCGGGCCAGTTCCAGCCGGGCCAGTTCCAGCCGGGGCAGTCCGAGCCGGGCACGGGCCAGGCCAGTGCGCGCCAGCCTGGCCAATTCCAGCCGGACCGGGACCAGCCCGGTGCGCGCCAGCCTGGCCAGTTCCGGTCGGGCCACGGCCAGCCCGGTGGGCGCCAGCAGGGGCAGGTCCAGCCGGGCCCGGGTCAGCCGGGTACTCGGCAATCCCATCGCGCCAGCACGACCGGACAGCGCCGGCAGCGCTCGACCCGCCAGGCGCTGCTCTCGGTCCTGGCCGTGCTAGTTATTGCCGCGATCGGCGGCTGGGCCCTGGTGGCGACCAAGGCCAAGTCGCCCGCCAGCCCGCCGGTCGCCGCGGCGCCAGGAAGCACCAAGCCGGCTGAGCATCGCGCCGCGGCACCGTCGGCCAAGGGGGCCGCGACGTTCAGCCTTACCTGGGTCGGTGACATGACTTTCGGGACTCTGAACGAGTGGCCGCCGGATGGCACCGGGTCGCTGATTGCGGCCATGAGGCCGTACCTGCACAGTGATCTCACCGTAGGCAATCTGGAGTCCGCGCTGGGCGACCTGCCGATGTCTAAGTGCTCGCCCCACGAGAAGGACTGCTACCAGTTCGAGGCGCCGACGTACACCGCGAAGGACCTCAAGCGTGACGGTTTTTCCGCGGTCAACGTGGCGAACAATCACACCCTGGACGCCGGGTCGGCCGGTGAGGCCAGCACTGATCACGCGCTGCGCGCAGACGGGCTGCAGTATGCCGGTCGGCCTGGCCAGATCACGTACCTGACCAGGAACGGCATCAAGATCGCGCTGCTCGGCTTCGCGCCGTGGTCGTATGACGCGGACGCGCTCGACATCCCGGCGGCCGAGGCGCTGGTCCGCCAGGCCAAACAGCACGCGCAGGTCGTCATCGTGATGGAGCACCTGGGCGGCGAGGGTGACGACTACCGGCACGTGAAACCGGGGGAGGAGTACTTCCTCGGCCAGGATCGCGGTAACTCGATCGCCTTCACCCACGGCGTTATCGATGCCGGCGCGGACCTGGTGATGGGCTCCGGCCCGCATGTGCTGCGCGGATTCCAGTGGTATCACGGTCACCTCATCGCCTACAGCCTGGGCAATTTCTGCGGCTACAACACCTTCGGCCTGGACAGCTACACATCCGTCAGCGCGATCCTCCACGTCACGCTCAGTGCCAGGGGCAAGTTCGTGAAGGGCAGCATCACGCCGCTCCGGCTGGCCTCACCGGGCGTCCCGGAGCGCGATCCGGACCGGACGGCCATCAGCTACGTCAACTCACTGTCCCAGGACGATTTTTCCCGGAACGGGGCCGTCCGCCTCTCGGCCGCCGGCAAGATCGAGCGGTCCTAGGCCGGCCCGCAACCCCGCTGAGTCTGGTCAGTGCTTCCCCGCTGATCACGGCATCGGATTGGTGACCCAGTCGGCGGGTTTGGTACCCAGCAATTGCAGCCGTTCCATGACGTTGGTCGCCAAGCCCATGGGTCCGCCCGCAGCCGTCTCCCCGACAGAAACCACCAAGCCATCGACGTGGTTGCCGCACAAGCTTGAGAACACGACGGTGTGCTTATTGTCTTGGAGGTCCTGGTCCTGGACTGCGAACCGGTATCCGTGAATGGTCACCTGGCGACGTGAGATTGCCGGGTTGAAGCTGCAGCGGGAGGCGTAAGTATTTGGCGGACTAATCGAGATGCTTGGCTCATCGGAGGCCCCGGTAAAGACCGGTGTCGTCGGCATGATCGTGCGCGCCCTAACGATCGCGTAGGTCGACGCAAGGTACACGCCATGATCACGGGCGAGCTGTAGTCCGCTGATCCGCCAGCCACGCGGAAGCGAGGTGAACCGGGAGGCGAACCTGACCGGGACGTGCTGGCCGTACTCCACGGCCCTGGCGATCCGCACCGCTGTGGCTGTGTCGCCCCGGTCGGACACGTGCTCCACCAGTGCCCACGCGCCCGGGGCATACTGCCAGGCCAGAATGGCGCCGTCACCGCCCTGAAGCCACCTCGACTCGTGGCCGTCGATGACCGGCCCGTCGCCGCCAATCGAGGGTGTGGGGTTCAGAAACATCGTTAGCGTGTTCACAAACGGCAGGCACTCGAATCGCCGTGTCTTCCTGACGTGGCACACATTCCGCGCGTATACGCCGACAGCCCATACCCCGCCATGCGGGGCGACCGCACGGAGAGCTTCGCCGCCGGGTGTAATCTCACCGTCTGTCACGACGGCGCCCGCCGGCAACCAGCCGAGTTTGATTCCCAGGTATGACGGGTCGAACGCACCCCCGACAAGCGGAGCGTAGCCGCCGGCCTGCGGACTAGTGCGACCGAGGATGCCCGACGGTAGTGCGCCAGTGAGCGCAACCGTCGCGACCACGACTACCGCAAGGACCGGGGCGCCAATCGCACCGATGCGATGCCGCCGACGGCGAAGACGGCCCTGGCGGATCACGTCGGCGACGGTGACCCGGCCGGGCGGAGGCTCTACCTCAGCCTGCTGTTCGAAGATCTCGCGAAGCGACTGCTCAAGCATGGAACTGACCCCCTTCGGCGGCTGCTCTCGCGACCCTTGGGCTGCCGTGGCCGCCGGGCAGCGGTCGGACCACACGAAACGGTCCGACCGCCGCTCCGCCGTCCGCGCCCGCCCAGTCGGCTTCGGGGGAGCCGTCACAGCTTGGCTCTTCGCCCGAGCCCGCGAGCGCGCGGTGGGCGGGGCGGTCGCCTGTCCGTTTCGTGTGGACAGGCGATTGTCCCGGCACCGCACGCTCAAGCAGTTGCACCAAGCGACTGGCCCGATCAGCAACGGTGGGCTCGTCGCCTTCGAGCAGCGCGGAGGCCGAGATCGACGCGGCTGCGGACGGCCAGTCGAGTTCGATCGCAGGCGGCGCAACAGGCGCGTCGATCACTGCCTGCACTGCGGCTCGCGCCGCCCTGGCCCAGTGTGTGCACGCCTTGATGGCGGCCGCCTGCGCTAGGTCGTCAGCCCGGTGCCAGTCCTGGCACAACAGGAACGCCAGCCGCCGCAGGGCCGGGAGCCGCGCCGCCATGTAGCCGGCGAACTCCCCGTCATGCCGCGACGTCATGCCGGGCGTCCTTCTCGGAGTTTCTCGTCACATCACCTAGAGGCCGGCATCAGGCTATCCGGTTGCCCTGGTAGTGACGAAAGCTTGGCCGGATGAAGCCACGTCCGCCCGTCTCAGCTGATCGGCTTGGTAGTCCAAGCGGCTGGGTCCCTGCCGAACACCGTCATATGCGCGAACACTGTGAACAGCAAGCCGAAGTACTGCGGGCTTGCCATCAGGGAGACATTCCACCTCTGTGCATCTGAAGCCCAGATCTGCGTAAAGTTAATCGGGGCA